>JBBRCL010000057.1:0-16351 GCA_038204895.1 Actinomycetales bacterium
CGTCGAGCGGTCCTTCAACACCGTCAAGCAGTGGCGAGCCCTGGCCACCCGCTACGACAAACTCGCCATCGTCTACCGCGGCGCAGCCGTCCTACGCGCGATCACCATCTGGCTGAAGCACCTTTAGAGACACGCTCTAGCTGTCCAGCCCCAGCGCGGCCGCGACGTCGTCGCGCACCGCGTCCAGGCGGGCCCGGGCGGTCTTCCGAGCCGCGCTGACCGCACCGGGGCCGTCGTCGGGCACCGGCACGATGACCTCGAGGTAGCACTTCACCTTGGGCTCCGTGCCGCTGGGCCGCACGACCACGCGCGTCCCGTCGTCGGCGAGCAGCCGGAGGCCGTCGGTCGGCGGCAGGGCATCCGGTCCGGTGCCTGGTGTACCAAGGTCGGTGACCTCGACCACCGGCGAGCCCGCGAGGGTCGCCGGAGGCGCGTTGCGCACCCGATCCATGGTCGCGCCGATCGCGGACAGGTCGGAGAACCGCGCGGCCAGCTGGTCGGTGAGGTGCAGCCCGTGCCGCACGGCCAGGTCGTCCAGCAGGTCCAGCAGGGTCCGGCCCTCGGCATGCACGCGGGCCGCGAGCTGGGCGAGCAGCAGCGCGGCACTGAGCCCGTCCTTGTCCCGGACGCTGGCCGGGTCGGTGCAGTAGCCGATGGCCTCCTCGTAGCCGTACACCAGCCCGTCGACCCGGGAGATCCACTTGAATCCGGTGAGCGTCCATCGGTGCGTGAGCCCGTGGTCGGCAGCGATCCGGGCCAGCAGCCGGGACGAGACGATCGAGCTGGCCAGCACATCGCCGGGACGGCTCCGGCCGGCGATGTCGTCGCCGAGCAGGGCGCCCACCTCGTCGCCGTGCAGCATCCGCCAGCCTTCCGCGCGTGCGCTGTCGGCGACGGTCGCCGATGCCGCGCGGGGGTCGCGCACCGCCGTCGCGCACCGGTCGGCGTCCGGGTCGTTCGCGATCACCAGGTCGGCGTCCAGGTCGTGCGCGAGCGCGAGGGCCAGGTCGATCACGCCCGGTTCCTCGGGGTTGGGGAACGCGACGGTGGGGAAGGTGGGGTCGGGCGCCGCCTGCTCCGCCACCATGTGCAGGTCGGTGAACCCCGCGCCGGCCAGCACGCGGAGGACCAGCTCGCCACCGACCCCGTGCAGCGGCGTGAGCACGATCCGCAGGTCCCGCGGCGTGCCCGGCAGGGCGAGGGCCCCGACGGCGGCCAGGTAGTCCTGCACGACGTCCTCGCCGAGGACGGTCCACCCGGTGGCCACCCGCGGCACCGAGGTGACCGACGGCACCGCGGCGATCCGCGCGGCGATCTCGGCGTCGTACGGCGGGATGATCTGCGCGCCCTGGCCGCTGTCCGTGACCACGCGTCCGCCCAGGTAGACCTTGTAGCCGTTGTCCTGTGGTGGGTTGTGGCTGGCGGTGACCATCACGCCGGCGTCGGCGCCCAGGTGCCGGACGGCGAACGCGAGCACCGGGGTGGGCAGGAATCGGGGGAGCAGCAGGGCATGCCCACCGGCCGCCGTGACGACGGCAGCCGTGTCCCGGGCGAAGGCGTCGGACATGTGGCGCGCGTCGTAGCCGATCACCACGACCGGGCGGGAGTCGGGGCCGAGCGTGTCGGTGAGGTAGCGGACCAGGCCGGCGGCCGTGCGGATGACAACCGCGCGGTTCATCCGGTTGGGTCCGCCGCCGAGCGCCCCGCGCAGCCCGGCGGTGCCGAACTCCAGGAACCCGGCGAACCGGTCGGCCAGCTCGGCGCGGGCGGCCGTGCGCATCGTCTCGTCGTCGTTGGTGTCCCCGGCCAGGTCCAGCAGGTCGGTCAGGTGCAGGGCGGTCTCCGGGTCCGGGTCGTCGTCGATCCAGGCCTGCACGGCCGCTGCGAAGTCCTCGAGCATCAGATCTTCCCCACGATGTCGGCGAGCAGCCGGCTGATCCGCGGTGCCGCGGCACGGCCGGCCTCGATCACCTCGTCATGCGACAGCGGTCGGGTGCCGACGCCGGCGGCGAGGTTGGTCACCAGCGAGAGACCGAGCACCTCGAGCCCGGCGTGCCGGGCCGCGATCGCCTCGAGCGCGGTCGACATGCCGACCAGGTCGGCGCCCATCACGCCGGCCATCGCGACCTCGGCCGGTGTCTCGTAGTGCGGCCCCCGGAACTGGGCGTACACGCCTTCCCGGAGCGTGGGGTCCACCTCGCGGGCGATCCCGCGCAGCCGGGCGGAGTACAGGTCGGTGAGGTCGACGAACGTCGCCCCCTCCAGCGGTGAGGTCGCGGTGAGGTTCAGGTGGTCGCGGATCAGCACGGCCGTCCCGGGGGTCCAGGACGGGTCCAGCCCTCCGCAGCCGTTCGTCAGCACGACGACGCGGGCTCCGGCTGCTGCGGCGGTCCGCACGCCGTGCACCACGCGACGCACACCCCGGCCCTCGTACAGGTGGGTCCGGGAGCCGAGCACCAGGACGTGCCGGTCGGAACCCGCGATCCGGATGGACCGCAGGGTGCCGCCGTGGCCGGGCACGGCGGAGGTGGTGGAGCCGGGCAGTTCGGTGGCGGTGATCTCGGCCACCTGCTCACCGAGCAGGTCGGCCGCGCCGCCCCAGCCGGATCCGAGCACCAGGGCGATCTCGTGCCGGACGACGCCGGTCAGGTCGGTCAGGAGCGCCGCGGCGGCTCGGGCGACGTCGAACGGGTCGGTGGACAGGTCGTCGAGATCCCCTGGCAGCTGTTGGGTCATGGTTCGAGGCTATCTTCCGGCGGGTGGCCTCAGGGGTCTTGCGGCGCGATGCCGGCTACCAGGCGCTGTCCGGCCGCAGGATCACGACGCTCGGTCTGGCCGCCCGTGCTCAGACGGCGGCCGGCTGAGGGGCTCTCGCCGCCGCGCTCTCGGGGGTGCGGGCCGGCGTCGGGGTGGCCGGCATCGGGGGCGCCGGCATGCGGACGGCGCGGAGGTAGAGCACGGCGGTCGGGACCAGGTAGGCCACCCAGGCGACGACCTGTCCCCACGTCGGGGTGGGCGTGAAGTCGAGCAGCCCCTTGAGCAGCGAGCCGAGCGCAGTGGTGGCGCTGATCACGCCCGAGACGTCGAACGCGGCCGCGGTACCCCAGGCCAGCACCCCGGCCTCCTGGAGCTCATGGACCCCGTAGGCAAGGACCCCGGCGGCGATGGCGATCAGGAACAGCCCGGTCCAGCGGAAGAACCCGCCGAGGTCGAGCGAGACCGCACCGCGGTAGACCGCCCAGCCCAGGACCACTGCGGTGGCCAGACCGAGCGAGGCGCCGAGCAGAGGTGAACCCGTCGCACCCGTTGGGCCTGTTGCGCCCGCTGCGGCCCAGAGGAAGAGGGCCGTCTCCAGGCCCTCGCGGGCGACGGCGAGGAACGCGACGACGAGGACCCCCCACCCGCCGGCTGCCAGCGCGCCGTCCAGGCGGGCGTGCAGCCCCGCCTTGAGGTATCGCGCGGCGCGGGCCATCCAGAAGACCATCCAGGTCACCAGTGCGACGGCGAGGATCGAGAGCACGCCGGCGACGGTCTCCTCGGCTCGGTCGGTCAGCCGTGACGGGCCGAGCGTGAGCACGGCGCCGAAGCCGACCGACACGGCGATCGCCCCGCCGACGCCGGCCCAGACCTGCGGCAGCAGCTGTCGACGGCCGGACCGGACGAGGTAGGCGACCAGGATGCCGACGACGAGGGCGGCCTCCATCCCCTCGCGGAGGCCGATGAGGTAGTTCGCGAGCATGCGGGGAGTCCCTTCGCGTGACTTAGTGAGGTAAACCTAACCTAACTTAGTCGCTCGCGTTACGCCGCAGCCCGACGTCGTCAGTCGGGTCGGTCCGGTCAGCCCGCCAGCAGCCGCCGCAGACTCGGCCACGCCGCGGCGAATGCGGGCAGCAGGGGCAGCTCAGGGACAGCCGACACGCCGACCCATGCGATCTCCAGGCTCTCCCGGTCGGTCGGTCGCGGGTGCTGCGGGCCGCTCACCCAGCCGACCACGGTGGTGTAGCGCCAGACGCCGTGGTCAAGGACGTGGCTGCCGTCGACGCGCACACCGGCCGGGTCGACGCCGGCCTCCTCCGCGGACTCGCGGAGCGCCCCGGCGATGGGGTCCTCACCGGGCCTCAGCGCACCGCCGGGGACGCCCCAGGTGCCGCCCTGGTCGCTCCAGAGCGCGCGGTGCTGGAGCAGGACCTGCACGGTGGGAGCGTCGGGCGCCGGGGTGTGTGCGTCAGGTGGCCCGCAGGGCGCGACGTCCGGGACCTCCCGGGCAAGGAGCAGGCCGGCGGCGCCGTGCACCCCCCAGTGCCGGTTCCCGCAGGTGCAGGTCAACCAGGCGTCCCCCGGGTGCGGGTCAGTCACCCGCAGCGTCGACGATCTCGCAGATGGCCGTCCCGGCGCTGACGCTCGCACCAACGACGGCGGTCAGCCCGGTGACCCGGCCGGCGCGGTGCGCGACCAGCGGCTGCTCCATCTTCATCGCCTCGAGGACCACCACCAGATCACCCTCGACGACCTCGACGCCGTCGGCCACCGCGACCTTGACGATCGTGCCCTGCATGGGCGACGTCAGGGTGGTGCCGTTCACGGCAGCGACGCCACGGCCCGGTACCCGGCGGGCGCGCCGCGGGGCCAGCCCGGTGCGGGTTCGCAGGGCGGTCAGTCCCATGCCGGCCGGGAGCACCACCTCGATCCGCTTGCCACCGACCTCGACGACCACCCGTTCGGTTGGGGCGGTGTCGGGCGTCGACCCGGAGGAGTCACCCGTGCCGAGGCCGGCCAACCGATGGGCGAACTCGGTCTCGATCCAGCGGGTGTGCACGGTGAACGGCTGCGTCGGGTCGCTCGGCGCGAACGCCGGGTCGTCCAGGATCGCTCGGTGGAACGGCAGGACCGTGGGGATGCCGCCGATGTCGGTCTCCGCGAGCGCTCGCCGGGCGCGCTCGAGCGCCTGCGTCCGGGTGGTGCCGGTGACGATGATCTTCGCGATCATCGAGTCGAAGGTTCCGGAGACCGTGTCGCCCTCGACGACCCCGCTGTCCACCCGCACGCCAGGGCCGGAAGGGAAGCGCAGCCGGGTGATCCGGCCCGGGCACGGCAGGAACCCCGCCGGGACGTCCTCACCGTTGATCCGGAACTCCATCGAGTGCCCGCGGCCGGCCACCTCGGTGTACCCCAGCGGCTCGCCCGCGGCGATCCGCAGCTGCTCGCGGACCAGGTCGACGCCGGTGATCTCCTCGGAGACCGGGTGCTCCACCTGCAGACGGGTGTTGACCTCGAGGAAGGACACGGTCCCGTCGGAACCCACCAGGAACTCACACGTCCCCGCGCCGACGTAGCCGGCGGCCCGCAGGATGGCGATCGAGGCCTCCCGCATCACCAGCTCCTGCTCCGCGGTGAGGAAGGGGGCCGGCGCCTCCTCGACGAGCTTCTGGTGCCGGCGCTGCAGGGAGCAGTCCCGGGTGGACACGACGACGACGCCACCGTGGGCGTCCGCGAGGCACTGGGTCTCCACGTGGCGGGGGCAGTCGAGGTAGCGCTCGACGAAGCATTCGCCACGACCGAAGGCAGCGGTCGCCTCGCGCACCGCCGACTCGAACATCGCGTCGACCTCGCCGGCCGCGCGGACCACCTTGAGCCCGCGCCCGCCGCCGCCGAAGGCGGCCTTGATCATGATCGGCAGCCCGTGCTCCGCGACGAACGTGTGCACCGCGTTGACGTCGTCGACGGGCTCCGGGGTTCCCGGGACCAGGGGAGCACCGACCCGCTGGGCGATGTGCCGCGCGCTCACCTTGTCGCCGAGGGCGTCGATCGCCTCGGGCGACGGGCCGATCCAGATCAGGCCGGCCGCGCGGACCGCACGGGCGAAGCCGGCGTTCTCGGCCAGGAACCCGTATCCCGGGTGCAGGGCGTCCGCCGCGCACCGCCGCGCCACCTCGATGATCTTGTCGCCATCCAGGTAGGTGTCGGCGGCGCGGACCCCGTTCAGGGCGTACGCCTCGTCAGCGAGCGAGACGTGCAGGGCCTCCCGGTCGCTGTCCGCGTAGACGGCGACGCTCACCACACCGGCGTCCGCGCACGCCCGGATGATGCGAACAGCGATCTCACCGCGGTTGGCGACGAGGACCTTGCGGATGACGGGCACGGCTCACCGTAACGTCACCGGCACCGGGTGATCACGTGCCGCCGCCGGTGGCCGTCAACATTGGCCGGACCCGCCAACGGGAGCGCTCACCGTTTGTGGCGCCCCGACCACGTGTCGGCGGGCGCGCTGTGCTGATCCGACAGCGGCCGGATTCTCCGGCGGGCCGCCCACTCCCGCGCCAGCAGGGCGTACGCATACTCGTCCGTCCACTCACCCTTCGACCACGAGGCGGCAACGTGATGGGCCTCCCGGCGCATGCCGACCCGTTCCAGCAGTGCAGCGGAACGGTGGTTGCGGGTGTCGCACTCGGCGGTCACCCGATGCTTGCCGCGCTCGCCGAACAGGTAGTCCAGCAGGGCGGTGACGGCTTCGGTGGCGTAGCCGTTGCCCTGGGCGTGCTGGGCAAGGGTGAACCCGATCCGGGCCAGGCGGGGGTCGGCGGCGTCGACGAACACCCCGACGTCCCCGATGTGCCCGGAGTCGTCGTCGACCGCCAGCTGGAACCACCGGCCGGGGGTGTCAGGGTGGCCGGCGGCCAGGGCTCCGACGAAGGCGCCGGCCTGGTCCCCGCTGAAGGGCGCGTCCCAGCCCTGGTACCGGGCGACGTCCGGGTCGGACCGGTACCCGGCGAGCGAGGCGGCGTCGTCGGGCCGGAAGCGACGCAGCACCAGCCGGGAGGTGCGCAGCTGGGTGAAGCCGGTGTCCCCGGTTGCCGGGTCCGGGCCGGGTCCGCGATCGCTCATCGCCACAGGTCCGGCACGCTGACGCCCACCTCGCCGAGCAGGTCGCGCAGCATCGGCAGGCTGAGCCCGACCACCGTGTGGTAGTCGCCCTCGATCCGGGTCACGAACGGCCCGCCGAGACCGTCCACCGTGAACGCGCCGGCGACGGTGAGTGGCTCGCCGGTGGCGACGTAGGCGTCGATCTCGGCGTCGGTCAGGTCGGCGAAGTGCACCACCGTCGACGACGTCGCCCCGGTGCCGGTACCGAGGCCGGGGCTCGTGCCGGCGCCCCCGGCCCGCAGGTCGACGAGCCAGTGCCCGGTGTGCAGCACGCCGGTGCTGCCGCGCATCCGCCGCCAGCGCTCGACCGCGTCGGCCGCGGAGCCGGGCTTGCCGAAGGCCTGTCCGTCCAGCTCCAGCAGCGAGTCGCAGCCCAAGACCAGGGCGTCGGCCGGCCCGAGCTCCTTGGCGACCGCCTCGGCCTTGGCGCGCGCGAGGACGACGACGGCGTCGGCGGCACCGAGGCGGCCCCCCATGCGGGCGTGCGCGGCGGCGAGCGCGGCGTCCTCGTCCACCCCCGAGACGCGTACCTCGGCCGCGATCCCGGCCGCCGCGAGGGTGGCCAGACGCGCCGGGGAGGCGGACGCCAGGACCAGTCTCACCGGAGCGCGTCGCGCAGGACGTCCAGGCCGACCGACCCGAGGCTGAGCGCGCGTGCGTGGAAGCGCTTCAGGTCGTGGTTCTCGCCGCGAGCGTGCGTGGCGGCGGCCGCCTCGTCGCGTGCCGTCTCCCACAGCCGCTGGCCGATCTTGTAGGCGGGTGCCTGCCCCGGCCACCCCAGGTACCGGTTGAGCTCGAAGCGCAGGAACTCCTCGGGCATGTTCACGTTGGCCTTGAGGAAGTCCCACGCCTTGTCGGCGTCCCAGGTGCCGCCGCCCCACTCCGGCGGGCAGGGCAGGCCGAGGTGCACCCCGATGTCGAGCACCACCCGCGCGGCCCGCATCCGCTGGCCGTCGAGCATGCCGAGCCGGTCACCGGGGTCGTCCAGGAAGCCGAGGTCGGCCATCAGGCGCTCGGCGTACAGGGCCCAGCCCTCGCCGTGGCCGCTCACCCAGCAGGCCAGCCGGCGCCAGCTGTTCAGGGTCGCCCGCTGGTACACCGCCTGTCCGATCTGCAGGTGATGGCCGGGGACCCCCTCGTGGTAGACGGTGGTCTTCTCCCGCCAGGTGGTGAAGGTGGTCACCTCGGGCGGGACCGACCACCACATCCGGCCCGGCCGGGAGAATTCGTCGGACGGGCCGGTGTAGTAGATGCCGCCGTTGTGGGTGGGGGCGATCCGGCACTCCAGGCGCCGGACGGGCTCCGGGATGTCGAAGTGCACACCGTCGAGAGCCTCGATCGCGGCGTCGGCGGTGGTCTGCATCCAGGCCTGCAGCGCGTCCTCGCCGTTGAGCACCCGCCCAGGTTCCGCGTCGAGCACCGCGATCGCCTGCTCGACGGTGGCTCCCTCACCGGCGATCTGCTCGGCGACGGCCTCCTGCTCGGCGACCACGCGCGCGAGCTCGGCGAGCCCCCAGGTGTAGGTCTCCTCGAGGTCGACGGTCGCGCCGAGGAAGTACTGCGACCACAGGGCGTACCGGTCCCGGCCGGCGGCGTCGGCCTCCGGCGCCTGGGGTGCGAGCTCGTCGCGCAGGAATGCCGCGATCTCGGCGTAGGCGGCCCGGGCCGCGGCCGCGCCCTCCTCGAGGGCTGTGCGGACGGCCGCGCCGTCGGCCGAGTCGTCAAGGGCCGCGTCCACCACTGCGCCGGTGACGAAGGTGGTGAAGAAGGAGTCGGGCCCGGCGAGCTCCTCGGCCTGGGTGATGCACTCACGCACCTGACGCGCGGGAGCGACGCGGCCCCGTGCGGCCGCGAGTCGCAATGACTCGATGACCCCCGCCGCGGCGGTGGGCAGGGCGTTCAGCCGGGCGGCGATGTTCTCCCAGTGCCGCGGGGTGGACGTCGGCATGACGTCGAAGATGTCGCGCAGCTCCTGGACCGGGGATGCGATGTTGTTCAGCTGGCCGATCCACTCGTCGGCCTCGTGCAGCCGCACCTCCAGGCCGATCCGCTCGCGCATGGCGGCGAGAGTCACGCGGTCGACGTCGTCGACCGGTTCCACGCCGTCGAGCTCGGCGAGCACCGCCCGGGCCGCGGCGGCGAGGGCGTCCCAGCCGGCGGGCGAGTAGTCGGTCATCAGGTGGTCGTACCCGTCGATGCCCATCGCCGTGGCGGCCACGGGGTGCAGGCGCGCGAACGTGGTCACGTACGCGTCCGCGACGGCGTCGACGGGGGTCGGCGTGCGGGAAGGCTGAGCTGCTGTCGTCATGCGTCCGACCCTACGTCGTGGACCGTGCACGTCGGCAGCCCGGTGTTCCCGGGTGGGCGCTGGTCAGGTGTACGCGGCGGCCTGCATGGCGTACAGCTCGGCGTACAGGCCGCCGGCGGCCATCAGCTCGTTGTGCGTGCCGGCCTCGCTGATCCGTCCGTCCTCCACGACCAGGATCAGGTCCGCCATCCGCACCGTGGAGAACCGGTGCGACACCAGGAGGGTGATCGCGCCGGTCTGCCGCCCGACTCGCTTGGCGTTGTCCGCGTAGCGCTCGAAGAGCTGGTGCTCGGCCTGGGCGTCCAGTGCCGACGTCGGCTCGTCGAGCAGCAGGAGCAGCGGCGCTCGCCGCATCATCGCCCGGCCGAGCGCCAGCTTCTGCCACTGACCTCCGGAGAGCTCCGTGCCGTCGGCTGACAGGCCGAGCTGGGTGTCCAGGCCCTCGTCCAGGCGGTCCAGCAGGCTCTCCGCGTTCGCGCGCTGCAGCGCCCCCAGGACGTCGTCGTCGGAGTCGATCTTCGGCAGGTCGCCCACGCCGACGGTCTGGCGGGCCAACAGCTCGAACCGGGCGAAGTCCTGGAAGCCAGCGGTGATCCGGTCCCGCCAGTCCCGCAGGGGGATCCGCCGCAGGTCGACGCCGTCCACCCGGATGGTCCCGGCGCTGGTCTCGTAGAACCGCGCCAGCAGCTTGACCAGGGTCGTCTTGCCCGCGCCGTTCTCGCCGACGATCGCGACGGTCGAGCCGGCGGGCAGGTACAGGTCGACGCCGGTGAGCACCGGCCGGTCGGTTCCGGGGTAGGTGAACGAGACGCCCTCCAGCCGGATCCCGTCGTCCAGCCGGTCCGGCGCCGGCGCGTCCGCCGCGATCGGGTGCGCCGGCGGCCGGCCGACCAGGCGACGCACCCACTCCATGGTGAGCATGGCCTGCGCCGTGCGCTGGAGGGTCTGCAGGATCGTGACGGCGGCCACCACCTGGCCGTTGACCTGGGTGGCAAGGGTGAGCACCAGGATCACGTCGCCGACGGTGCCCCGACCCGCCACCGCGTTCCGGACCACCAGCAGGGTCGCGCCGACGTAGGCCACCGCGAACACCAGCTGCCCGGTCAGGCGCAGCCAGAGCGCGCGGTTCTCCGCGCCCACCAGGATCGTCGAGGCGGCGTCCCAGGAGATCTGGTGGCGGCGCCGGATCTCGTCCGAGAGGTTGCCGACCCGGAGCTCCTTCGCCGGCCCGGGATCGGTGCCGAGGGTGAACAGGTGGCGGGCGCGCCGGATGGGCTGCGCGGCGGCTTCCCGGGACGCGGCCACGAGCGCCTCGGCGCGTCGGCCGAGCAGCAGCGGCGGCATGGCCGCGATCGGCAGCAGCAGCAGCCACGGGTCGAGCCGGGCCAGCAGCACGGCGGTGATGGCCATCGCCAGCGCCAGTCCGAGGGCGTTGAGCACCGACTCGATCGCCCGGAAGCCGAGCTGGGAGACCTCGGTCCGCAGCACCTGGAGCTTGTCGGCGTAGTCCGGCCGCTCGTGGTGCTCCAGCCCGGCCGAGCCGTTGGAGAGCTCGATCAGCTCACGCTCGAACTCCAGCGTTGTGGCCTCGGCGAGCTCGAAGTAGAAGATGTGCGCGAAGTGCCCGGCGGTGAGCGAGGCGATGACGGCGACCGCGACGCCGACCGCTGCGACGGCGGCACCCCGGCCGTCGCCCCCGATCACCCGGTCGGTGACGGCAGCCAGCGCCGGCGCCGCCAACGGCATCGCGGCGGCCTGCGCGAGCATCAGCACGACCGAGATCGACGCCCGGCGGGGATCGTTGCGCCAGCATGTGGCGCTGTACATCAGGATGCGCTTGAGGAAGGTCATCGGGGGTCCTCCCCGGTCGGCTCGTCGTCCTCGTCGTCCTCGCGGTCCAGGTCGTTGCCCTCCGCGTCCAGGCCGGCGGCGAACCGCTCCGCCTGGAGGCGGAACAGCCGGGCGTAGTGGCCGTTCATGGTCGTCAGCTCGTCGTGGCTGCCCTGCTCGACCACCCGCCCGCCGTCGATCACCACGATCCGGTCGGCCCGGCGCACCGAGGAGAACCGGTGCGAGATGAGCAGCGAGGTCACCCCCCGAGTGAGCTCGACGAACCTGTCGAAGAACGCCACCTCGGCCCGGACGTCCAGCGCCGCCGTCGGCTCGTCGAGGACGAGCACCTTGGCGCCCGCCTGCAGGGCGTACAGCGACCGCGCGATGGCGATCCGCTGGCACTGGCCGCCGGACAGGTCGACGCCGCCGGGGTACGCCCGTGAGAGCGGGGTGTCGAGGCCGTCCGGCAGGTGGTCGAACGCGTCGAGGATCCCGGCCTTGGCTGCCGCGTCCCGGACGGCGTCGCCGTCGCGTGGGACGTGCGCCGCGCCGAGAGCGATGTTGTCCGCAGCAGAGAACTCGTACCGGACGAAGTCCTGGAAGATCACGCTGATCTGACGGCGCCACAGCACCGGGTCGAGTGCCGCGATGTCCAGGTCGTCCGCGCTGATCCGGCCCTCGGTCGGCTCGTACAGCCGGGTGAGCAGCTTGACGAGGGTCGTCTTGCCCGCGCCGTTCACGCCGACGACGGCGGTGCTGCGGCCGGCCGGCAGCTCCAGGTCGAGGCCGTCCAGGACCAGCTGGCTGCTGCCGGGGTACCCGAACCGCAGACCCGACAGGAGCAGCCGCTCACGCGGCAGCGAGGCTGCCACCGGTGTCGGTGCCGGTGCCGGCGCCCGCCCGGCGCCACCCGCCTGCGGCTCGCGCGGTTCCTGCGGCTCGCGCGGCTCGTCGGGGTCCGCGACCCGGCGCTCGAGCCGCAGCTTGGCGGCGGCGGCCAGCATGCCGTACTGCGTGGGTACGTCGGACTCGATGTAGTAGCTGCCCAGCAGCAGGGCAGCGGTGGTCGCCTGCAGCACGAGCGCGAGCTCGGTGAGGGAGAGCTCGCCGGCCGCACCACGGCGCGCGGCCGTGACCAGCACCAGGGTGGTCAGGCCGAGCCCGAGGGCGGTGATCAGCAGGAACGGGCCGAGGTAGACCTGGCGCCGCCGGAGGGCGACGGCGCCGTACATCCGGGCGTAGGCCTCCCCGTAGCGGTCCGTCAACCACCCGGTCAGCCCGAAGATCCGGGACTCCTTTGCGGCCCCGGCGCCCATCGCCGTCTCTCGCAGGTACAGCGCCCGACGCCGGACCGGCACGATGTCGGTCCACACCTGGGAGTACTTCCGCAGGCCTCCGCGCTGTCCGTACCGGAAAGCCATCGTTGCCGCGACGATGGCCAGGCCGGCCCACCAGGTGAGCAGCACCCCGACCAGCACACCGAAGCCGAGCACTCGCAGGTACCGGGCGATCAGGGCGAGGAAGCCGCCGGCCGCCTCTCCGGGGGTGGAGAAGTCGCGCTGGTAGGGGTTGGTGGCGTTCTCCACGGCGTCCAGGGTGCCCGGGTCCTCCATCGGCGCGATGCTCACCGAGCCGAGCGTGATCGCCAGGATGCTGTCGACGTTCCGGCCGTCGATGGTGCGCTTCATCCGCACGTTGAGCGCGGACTGGACCGGGCCGAGCACCTGCTGGCCGATGAAGGCCGCGGTGGCCAGCAGGAACACCAGGACGAGCTCGTCCCATGCCGGCGAGCCGACGCCACCGTCGATCGCCGCGGGGACCTGGCCGACCACGACGGAGGTGGCGACGACGAACGCGATGGGCAGCAGACCAAGGACGACATCGACGGCCACGACGGCGGCGACGAGGCCCCGGCCGGCGTCGGGCAGCAGGCGGAACACCAGCAGCCGAGGCCTGACGGCAGTCTCGACCCAGTGGCCCCAGGTCGCCCGGAGACGGGCCGCTGGGGCCGGTGCGATGGGGGTGGTCACGGGGGCACGCTAGACCGCGGCACCGACACGGACCAGGCGATTTGCCCACCTGCTGGACGCGCTCCCATCGGCGGGACCCGGCTATTCCTATCACCACGCCGGGAACCAGGCCGCCGTCACCGACCCTGCCGGCAACGACTGGACCTACACCTTCGACCTTCGTGGCCGGCAGACGTCGAGCACGGATCCTGACAAGGGGACCACGACCACCGTCTACGACGACGGCGGGCAGGTCACTGCCGTCCAGGGTGCGCGCTCAAGCGAGGCGCCCCCCGACGGTCGGCCGCACCGGTTCAGCGGGCGCTCCACCGCCAAGCGCCCGGCCCCGGCGCCAACGGGTCGCACAGGGGTTGCGCGCCGTCCCGCCACCGACGTCGCGCGACGGCCTCCCGGCGGGCACGGTCGCGGTCCCCGGTGGGTGCCTCCTCGGGGCGTCGCCCCGCGGCGATCCCGGCCACCAGGGCGGCCAGCTCCAGGTCGTCGGGCGCTCCGCGCAGCACGCGCACGTCGGGGGTCACAGGGGGATGTTCCCATGCTTCTTGGCGGGCAGCGCGCCGCGCTTGGTGCGCAGCGCCCGGAGTGCCCGCACCACCTGCACCCGCGTGTCGGACGGGGCGATCACCGCGTCGACGTACCCGCGGTCCGCGGCCTCGTACGGGTTGATCAGCGCGTCCTCGTACTCCCCGACCAGGCGGGCGCGCTCGGCCTCGGCATCGCCCCCGGCGTCCGCGACGGTCTTGAGGGCTCCGCGCTGCAGGATGTTCACCGCACCACCGGCGCCCATCACGGCGATCTGCGCCGTCGGCCACGCGAGGTTGACGTCCGCGCCCAGCTGCTTGGAGCCCATCACGATGTACGCCCCGCCGTACGCCTTGCGGGTGATCACGGTGACCAGCGGCACCGTCGCCTCGGCGTACGCGTAGATCAACTTGGCGCCCCGGCGGATGATCCCGTTCCACTCCTGCTCCGTCCCGGGCAGGAACCCCGGCACGTCGACGAACGTGAGCACCGAGATGCCGAACGCGTCGCAGGTCCGCACGAAGCGCGCGGCCTTCTCGGCGGCGTTGATGTCCAGCGTGCCGGCCATGTGCAGCGGCTGGTTGGCCACGAAGCCCACCGGCCGCCCCTCGACGTGCCCGAAGCCCACCAGGACATTCGGTGCGTACAGCGGCTGCACCTCGAGCATCTCGCCGTGGTCGAGCACGTGCTCGATGATCCCCCGCATGTCGTACGGCTGGGAGTCCGAGTCCGGCACAAGGGTGTCCAGCTCGCGGTCGGCCGCGGTGACGTGCAGCTCGGCCTCCTCGCCGTCCCACGCCGGTGGCTCGGAGAGGTTGTTGGACGGCAGGTAGCCGAGCAGGGTGTGCACCCAGTCGATGGCGTCGTCCTCGTCCGCACCGAGGTAGTGCGCGACGCCGGAGCGGGCGTTGTGCGTCATACCGCCGCCGAGCTCCTCGAAACCGACGTCCTCGCCGGTGACCGCCCGGATCACGTCGGGGCCGGTGATGAACATGTGCGACGTGCCGTCGGCCATCACCACGAAGTCCGTCAGCGCGGGGGAGTACACCGCCCCGCCGGCACTGGGCCCCAGGATCAGCGAGATCTGGGGGATGACGCCCGACGCCGCGACGTTGCGCCGGAAGATCTCGGCGAACTGGGTGAGTGCGGCGACACCCTCCTGGATCCGTGCGCCACCGCCGTCCAGGATGCCGATCAGCGGCACGCCCGTGCGCAGGGCGAGGTCCATCACCTTGGTGATCTTCTGGCCGTGCGCCTCACCGAGGGAGCCACCGAAGACCGTGAAGTCCTGGGAGTACACGCACACCTGGCGCCCGTCGACCGTGCCGTGGCCGACGACGACGCCGTCCCCCAGGATCCGCTTGGCGTCCAGTCCGAACGCGGTCGAGTGGTGCCGGACGAGGGCGTCGAGCTCGACGAAGCTGCCCTCGTCGAGCAGGGCCGTGATCCGCTCCCGGGCGGTCTTCTTGCCCCGGGGGTGCTGGCGCGCCGCGGCGGCCTCGTCGGCGGTCGCTACGGCGGCGTCGATCCGGTCGGCCAGGTTCGCGAGCTTGGTGCTGGTTCCGGTGACCGATCGCCGGGTGCGGGGGTGACTCACGAGATACCACCCTAGTTGTCGGTTCCCCACATGCTGAGTGCGGAAGCCGACCGTGTCCGACCGCGGCCGTGTGCGGGTGTGCACAAGTGGCGGGGCGGGTCGGCGCCGACCCGGCTACCGTGGACGGATGCCCCCACAGCTGCTGTCGGACCTCCGGGCCGCGCTCGGCCCCACCGTCGGCGACCGCCTGGGCAGGGTGCAGGTCGTGCACCGGACCGGGTCGACGTCCACCGACCTGGTCGAGGCGGCGACTGCGGACCCGCAGGCGTGGCCCGACCGTTCCGTGCTGGTGGCCGACCACCAGGCCGAGGGTCGAGGCCGCTCCGGCCGCACCTGGCAGACGCCGCCGGGATCCGCGTTGACGGCGTCGGTGCTGCTGAAACCACCGGTGCCGGTCGACCGGTCCGGCTGGCTGCCGCTGCTGGGCGGGCTGGCTGTGGTCCGGGCGCTGACGACGCTCGGGGTCCGCGCCGTGCTGAAATGGCCGAACGACGTGCTGGTCGCCGAGGCGGACACCCGGGAGCTGCTCGGCTGGGGCCGGCACCGCAAGGTGGCCGGCGTGCTGGCTGACCTGCTGCCGGTGGCGCCGGCCGGCGGTGGCCCGGCGGTCGTGATCGGCATCGGGGTCAACGTCGGCCAGTCCGCCGAGGAGCTGCCGGTGGCCAGCGCGACCTCGTTGGCGCTCTGCGGCGTCGTGGTCGACCGCACGGAGCTGCTGGCCGCCGTCGTCGCGTCGCTGCTGGAGCTGGACGACCGCTGGCGGGCAGCGGGCGGCGATGCCGTCGGCGCGGGTCTAGCGGCCGAGGTGGTGGCCGCCTGCAGCACGCTGGGCACTCCGGTGCGGGTCAGCCGGCCGGGCGGTGCGGTGCTGCTCGGTCGCGCGACGGGCCTGTCCGGTGACGGGGCGCTGCGCGTGATGGATGCCGACGGGCGGGAGCACACGATCCTGGCCGGAGACGTCGAACAGGTTCGCGCCTGACCCGACCCCCGGGCCCGCAGGTGGCCTAGCGGGAGTTTCCCGGCTAGTTGGATGTTGGTGACCGGGCGTTTGGCCGGGCACCTGGTCTGACCTGCGGTTTCTCGGCGTGTCGGCGAGCGTTTGGCCCCGAAAAAGTGTATGACCTAATGTATGGCAAGTTTGTA
>JBBRCL010000058.1:0-16315 GCA_038204895.1 Actinomycetales bacterium
CCCCGACGGCGGTGGTTGGCGCTACGTCGGCAAGCACCAGGGCATCAAGAACAAGGCCGCCACCGCACTGCGCACAGGGCGGACAGCCAAGGGCCACCCGAACATCGGCACCGCGTTCCTCCACACCGTCATTGACGATCAGTGGCAGCGAGCCTGCGCCGCACCCCCATGGGAGCGCTGGTCCTGGTCCAGCCCAAGACCCCGACGCGCCGGCGAACACTGGAGACCCCTCCCCCAGTCGTCGACGCCCTTAAAACCCAGAAGACCCAGCAGAAGACCGACCATGCCGCTACGGGCCGCACCTGGCGCAACCCGCTCAGCCTGGTGTTCACCACCGAGGTCGGCACCCCCCTCGACCCATCCAACGTCCGACGCACCTTCACCCGACTCGCCGACGCAGCAGGACTGGACCACCTGCACCCCCACATGCTCCGGCACGCCGCCGCCAGCCTCCTCTCCGCAGCCGGCGTGCCACTCGAGGACATCTCCGACACCCTCGGCCACCGATCCATCACCGTCACCGCCGAGATCTACCGACACCCCATCGCACCCGTCAGATCCGGACACATGGCAGATCCGGACACATGGCAGCCATGAGCCAGCTCGCACCGAAGACATCGGGCTCATAGCTCTCACCGCCCGCGGCTCTCGCCACTGAGCCGAGCGCCGCACCGAGCCCCATTGCGAAGGGCGCCCGGAGGAGCAGAGTCGAATCCGAGGCTCTCGTGGAGGATCCGTGTCGACCACCGTCGCCCCGCAGCCAGGCCGGAGCGCTGGTGCAGTGACGCGCGCGTCCGGGCTCTGCTGCTCACCCCAGGTCGCCCGCCAGGCCCGTGACCGTCGTGAGCAGGAACACGCTGTCGTCGAGGGCGAGCACGGCATGTCGCTTGTGGGTGAGGACGGAGAGCTCCCCGGCCTCGAGCACCGGCTCGTCGAAGCCGGTCACACGGACGCGGCCCTCCAGGACGTAGAGGCTCGCGGCCGGAGGTGAGTCGTGCTCCCCGAGCTCCGTGCCGGCCACCAGGGCGATGACCGACTGGCGGAGGACTCCGTCGTGCACGATGAGCTTGGCGCTCCGCCCGTTGTCAGACGCACGTGCGGCCGCGAGGTGGGCGGCGGCCAGCTCGATGAGGTTGGTCATGGGTTCTCCTTCTGGTCCGTGGCTCAGCATCGCGTGGAGGCGCGGCGGCACAGGCCGGCCGCCGCGAGCGCCGTGACCATCGCCCAACGCGACCGCGTCGTCGCCGATCTCCTCGGCCTGGGGATGGCAGCCGTGACACGGCTCGACGACTCCGGGCGAGGGCCCCGGAACGGCAGAACTACGCCGTTTCGTCCGCGCGTCGGGTCACCCGCACGTGCCATTCGGTGGGGCCGTCCACCAGGGTCTCGACGTCGATCGGTGCCCGCTGGGCGAGCTGTGCGAGCAGCGGCAGCGGGGCGTGGGGTGCCACCAGGACGAGCGAGCCCCCTGGTGCGATGGAGTCGAACGCTCCGAACACGGCGCCGTGACGGACCGCATGCGGGATCGTGCGTACGTCCAGGACGGGGTCGGGCTCGTCGTGTCCCCCACAGCCGCAGCCGGTCTCGGGTGCGGTGGGCAGGATTTCCACGGGCTGGCTCATCGATAGCTCCTCGTCATTGGTGCGGTGGGTGTTGCGGTCAAGGTGAGGTGGCAGATCTGCGGCGCGGCGAACGGGACGAGGCCGACGCTGACCTGGTCGCCGTCGTGCGCACGGGCGGCGATCCCCTGGAGCAGACCGAGGTGGACCTGGCAGACGACCTGGGGGTTGCGTCGGGCTGCCGTACGGAACGGACAGGCCCGCAGGTGGATCCCGCCGTCGGCAGGCTCCGGGTCGAAGCCGAGCTGCCCGGCCACGCGGGTCAGCAGGGTGCGGGCGTCGCCGTGCGCAACGGCCAGATCTGCGGCCCACGACCGGCCGGCCGCGCGTGCGTCGTCCTGTGCAGTGGGGCCGCCGCGTGCCGCGGCCAGCGCGAGGGCGTCGATCATCTGGTCACGGGCCGTGCCCAGGTCGACGTCCATGGCCCGGTAGGCCGCAGCGGGTCGTCCGCGTCGCCCGGAGTGCTCGCTCTCACGAGCCACCAGCCCGACCCGTTCGAGCTGGTCGAGATGGAAGCGCACGGTCGTCACGTGCAGGCCGAGCCGGTCGGCGAGCGCCGCGGCGGTCAGCGGTCCCGGTGCGGCTCGAAGGATCGCCAGGGCATCACGTCGTGCCGGCGAGGCGAGCACCGCATGCCGATCGGCGGCGCCGTCCCCCACTGCGGCGTCGTCTCCGGGCACGGCCGCGGCATGGCCTGAGACCTCGTCCTGACCGTTCATGAATTGAGAGTATCAGGATCCTCTATATTGGTCCGGTGATGACACGCGATGCCTCCCGAACTGCGGGACGAGTGCCGACCGGGCGCCTCGTGCTGCTCGCAGTGACAGGGGTGACGGCGCTCGCCGGGCTGGACGCGGCGCTGCTGCGACTCGGCGCCCTCGCGCCGGTGCGGTCCGAGCCGCTCGCGGCCGTGCACGGGGTCCTGATGGTTTTCGGGTTCCTCGGCACCGCGATCATGCTGGAGCGGGCGGTCGCGTTGCGCTCCGGCGGCTCACGTCGTGACCGCTGGGGGTATGCCGCGCCGGCCGCGAGCGCGGCGGGCGCCGTCCTGCTTCTCGCCCAGGTCGCCGGCCTGCCGGTGCCCGGTGGACGACTGCTGCCGGGTGCCGCCTGGGTCGCGGCAACCGCGCTCTTCCTGGGCATCTACGCCGCGGTGTGGCGACGGCAGCCGTCGTTCGCCGTCCTGATCCAGGCGCTCGGAGCGCTCGCCGGCTTGGGCGGCGCGGCGCTGTGGACGCGCGGCCTCGCGGCCGCGTCGATCGTGCCGTGGTGGGCGGCCCTGCTCGTGCTGACGATCATCGGTGAGCGGCTGGAGCTGGCACGCCTGGCGTTCGTCTCGGGTCGGACCGAGGCCCGGGTCCTCGCGGAGGCCGCGGCGGTGCTGGTGTGCCTAGTGGCGGCGCTCCTCGCGCCGGCCGCGGGGTACCCGCTGCTGGGTCTGGCGCTCGGTGTCCTCGTCGTGGACGTCGCCGTGCACGATGTCGCCCGCAGGACGATCCGGGTGCCGGGCCTCCCCCGGCTGATGGCCGCCTGCATGCTCGCGGGTTATGGCTGGGCCTTGGTGGCGGCGCTTGTGTGGGTGGTCGGCGGGCCCGCGCTGTCCGGCTACCGCTACGACACGGTGGTCCATGCCCTGACCATCGGTTTCGCGTTGTCGATGGTGGTGGCGCACGCCCCCGTCATCGTCCCTGCGCTCGCTCGCCGGCCCTTGCCCTACCACCCGGTGATGTGGCTGGCCGCGGGGCTGCTGCATGTCGGCCTGCTGCTGCGCGTCCTGGCCGGCGCGCGCGAGGCCGAGGCCGCCTGGCGTCTGGGAGGCACGCTCGGCGTGGTCGCAGTCCTCGTGCTCCTCGGGGCCGTGGTCGTGCCGCTCGCGCTCGGTGGCCGGAGTCGCAGACGTGACACGACCGGCATCGCGCGCACGGCATCCGCCGCAAGCGACGGGCCAGGTGGCACGGCTGAGCTCACGCGGCCGGTGGTGACGACGTGACCGGCTCTGAGCGGCGCCCTGGTCGCCCGAGGCGTCCGCGCACCGACAGGTTGACGACCGCCTGGATCCTCGTGGCGCTCGTCACCTCCGCCCTCGTGCTGACGACGCGCGGCTTCCTCCCTGAGCCGCTGTGGACCTCGGTGCACGTCGTGACCCTTGGGGTCCTGACCAGCTCGATCCTGCAGTGGTCCTGGTACTTCACCCGCGCGCTGCTTCACCTGCCGGCCACCGATCGTCGCTCCGGGCGCGACGCGACGATCAGGATGTTCGCCTTCCACCTCGTCCTGGTGGGACTGGTCGCGGCGATGTGGACGGGGCAGGTCCTGGGCACGATCGCGGGTGCCGGAGCCATCGGCGCCATCATCGCCTGGCACGGCCTGGCCCTGGTGCGAGCGGCACGCGCCCGACTCGGGGGCCGGTTCGCGGCCGTGATCCACTACTACGTCGCCGCCGCGGCGTTCCTCGTGATCGGCTGCCTGCTGGCCGGGTTCCTCACCGTCGCGATGTTCTCCGTCGGGGCACCCGGCTGGCTGCTGACCGCCCAGGACGGCTTGACCCTCGCCCATGCCCTGGTGAACCTCGGCGGCTGGCTCGGGCTGTCGATCACCGGGACGCTGGTCACCCTGGGCCCGACCATCCTGCGCACCCGCATCGACCCCCGTGCGTTGGACGACGCCGTCACCGCGCTTCCCGTCCTCGTCGTCGGGATCGGCGTGGCCGCCACCGCCGCAACGGTCGGCTGGATGCCAGGCGTGGGCATCGGGCTCCTCGGCTTCGCCGCCGCGGCGACGGTCGGGGTCGGCATCCCGTTGGTGCGAGCCGCCCGCACCGCTGGACCCACCTCGTTCGCGGGGTGGACGCTGGGCAGCGGCCTGGCGTGGACCGGGGTCGGGCTCACGGCGATCGCCGCCAACGCCTTCGTCGCCGCGGACGCCGCCACCCTGCGTGACGCAAGCCTGCCCTGGCTCGCCGTCCTCGGTGCCGGCGGGATCCTTCAGGTGCTCGTCGGCGCCCTGAGCTACCTGATGCCCGTCGTGATCGGCGGCGGCCCCGCCGCGGTCCGCACTGGGATGGCGACGCTGGAGAGCGCGTGGCCCGCCCGCACGGCTCTGCGCAACACAGCGCTCGTCCTGCTCGCCGTGTGCACCGCAGCTGGCGTCGACGAGCCGGCGCCGTGGTGGGGGCT
This sequence comes from Actinomycetales bacterium, assembly GCA_038204895.1. GTDB lineage: Bacteria > Actinomycetota > Actinomycetes > Actinomycetales > Cellulomonadaceae > Actinotalea. The sequence goes on from JBBRCL010000058.1 coordinate 4,796, forward strand.
GGTCCTGGTCGCCTACGTCGTCGATGTCGCGCTGATGGCCCGCGCCGGAGTACGTCAGTCCCATGCCCGGCGGCCCGGCGGCTTCATCGCCCCGCCGCCAAGGACGCCCGCCCTCATGCCTACGCACAGGAGCACACCGTGACCGATCCGACGCGACCCTCCGGGCCCCGACCCCTGCCCGGCCAGGAAGGATCACCGTTGCAGCGCGGCGCCCTGGCCCTCGTCGGCGTCGTCGCGGTCGTGGCGGTCAGTCTCGCCACCGTCCTGGCGCGGCCCGCGCTGGCGGACGGGACGATCGACGAGACCCCGCTGACCTCGGCGGCCTCCGTCGTCGCCACGGGGCACACCACCGAGGTGACCGTGACCATCGAGGGCATGGCGTTCTCGCCGTCCACGATCGAGGTGCCTGCGGGAGACGACCTCCAGGTCACCGTCGTCAACCACGGCGGCCAGCGGCACGACCTGGTCTTCGCGAACGGGACCGAGACGGACACGATCGCCCCTGGGTCCCAGGCGGGCATCGACGTCGGGGTCGTCGGCGCCGACCTGGACGGCTGGTGCTCCCTGCCCGGGCACCGCCAGATGGGTATGACGCTGCGCGTCGTCGCGGTCGGGGCCCCCGAGAGTGCGCACCACGCCGCGACCTCGGGCACGACCTCGGGCCCGACCTCGGGCCCGACGACCGCTCCCACCATGGCGGAGCTGGAACAAGAGGCGCAGAAGCATGCGCCCTACCCTGCCGAGCTGCCCCCGCTGGAGGACACGACCCAGCACGACTACACCTTCACGGTCACCGAACAGGCCCAGGACGTCGCCGCCGGGCTGACCCACGCCGTCTGGACCTACAACGGCACCTCACCCGGCCCGATCCTGCACGGCCGGGTCGGCGACACCTTCCACGTCACCCTGGTCAACCACGGCACGATGGGCCACTCGATCGACTTCCACGCCGGAGAGCTGGCCCCCGACGGACCTATGCGCACCATCGAACCCGGACAGCAGCTGGAGTACACCTTCACCGCGAGGCGTGCGGGGATCTGGATGTACCACTGCTCGACCATGCCGATGTCCCAGCACATCGCCAACGGGATGTTCGGAGCCGTCATCATCGAACCCGACGACCTGCCACCGGTCGATCGCCAGTACGTCCTGGTCCAGTCCGAGGAGTACCTCGGGGCCGACGGCGGGCCCGCCGACCCCGCGAAGGTCGCGACGGGCATCCCGGACCTCGTCGCGTTCAACGGGCGCGCGTTCCAGTACGACGCCCACCCGCTCACCGCCCACATGGGCGACCGAGTACGGATCTGGGTGCTCGACGCCGGCCCCAACGCGTCGTGGTCGTTCCACGTCGTCGGAACACAGTTCGACACCGTCTGGAGCGAGGGCGCCTACACGGTGCGGAACGGGCAGGCAACCGACGGCCCCGGCTCAGCAACCGCCGGGGCACAGGTGCTCCCGCTCCTCGCCGCCCAAGGCGGGTTCGTCGAGCTCGTACCCACCGAGGCCGGGCACTACGCCATCGTCAACCACCAGATGAGCCTCGCGGAGAAGGGCGCCCACGGCGTTCTTGTGGTCAACGGCTGAATCGATCGGCCGCTCGGGACTCCCAGGGGCGTCGACGACGTGAAGGCCTCCCCATCGGCTCCCCTCACGTCGAAAGGCTCGCACCGCCTCAGCGCTGCGAGCCTCTCACCTGCACAAGCACGTCAAGCACCGTGGCGTGCCATGGGCAGGGACGAGGGACAGCGTCGACCCCGTCATGCTTCGGAGCCTCGACGGCGAACGCGGTGAGGCCAGCAAGGCGTGGGTCAGCCCATCCAGAAGCCCTTGCGGTGCGAGATGCCGAGGCTCCTGTTGCATGAGGGGCAGGCATAGACGTATCGCTTGCCGAATCTCGAAACGGGCGTTCCCGTCGAGCTCAGCCGCCTAGCGCGGACAGAGGTGAGCGAGGCGTCACAGTAGGGGCACTGCGGCACCAGGTCGGGATCCTCGACGACCGTGACATCGGCTACTTGTGGACTCTGGTTCGTCATGCGCATCTCCTTCTCCGTTGTGATGATGCGTTGCGAGGATGTCCCGAACGCCGTGGAGCTTCGGTGGCGGTCCGGGATGAGCATCAGGCCGGGCTCACGGCCTTGTGTGGCCTTCCGCTCCCAGGGTCGCTGCGACCCCGACCAGGTGGCGGCCCGGGCGTCCGCTGGGCCGAGGGCTCGCCCGCTCGCGGCCGCTGTCGGCGCTCGTGCCAACAAGCGGCCGGGGCTCTTGCCCATCGGCGCCGCTGCAGCCCGGCAAGTGGGCCACCACGAGGAGTCTCATGCGTTCGAGGCACGATCTCGGGCGGCGAACAGCGGTCGGTACACGAGGACGGCGATGGTGAGGCCGAACCCAGCGAACATGGTGAAGGCGATCGTGTTCGCCGTGGTCGCCGCCGGGTCGCCGGTCGCCTGCATGACGATGGCCATCCCGGCGACGGCCGTGCCGAGCATGGCCATCCACCCTGCCGCGGCGTACTTGCCCTTCGGTGCCCCGTGAGAGCCGCGTAGGGTCGCCCAGCCCACGGTCACCAGAGCAGGGACGACCAGGCCGAGATCCATCAGCTTGACCAGCCAGAACACCACGGGATCTGCAAGGTACTCCGGTGCGCTCGGCTGCGCGCTCCACGCGTCCAGGAGCCCGGGAAGGTGCAGGCCGACGGCGAGGAAGACCGCGACGACCAGCGCGAAGACCCCGAAGCTCCTGTCGACCCGGCGGGTGGTCGCCGGCAGGCGCTCGAGGTCGATGGCATGCCAGGCGCGCACAGCGATGATGATCCCGAGGAGGAGCAGGCCCAGGTACAGCGGGAAGAACCGCTCGCTGTTGCCCGGGTATCGGCTCACGTCACCGCCGAGAGCCAGCTGGGTGGCCGTGTAGCTGATGTAGCCGGCGGGCCCGAGTGCGAGCACGGCCCCGGCACGGTGTCCGCGCAGGACCAGACCACCGGCGAGAACGCTCACCGGAGCTACCAGGGCCAGGCCTGCGACGTCCCCTCCCGTGACCTGGTTCACAGCGCCCGCCGAGGCGTGGTAGATGATCACGTCAGCGACCAGGGGGCCGAGCAGCGCGACGACCGCCGTACCGAGGCCCGCCGCGATCAGGGCCCACCCGAGCACCCGATCACGGGCGAGACCGCTGCGCAAGCCGATCGACCCCGGACGAGTATCGACGTCAGTCATCCCAGACCTCCCTTGACGGCAAGGCGCACAGACACCCGGAGGGACGAGTGCCCCTGCTCGCATCGAACCGCACCGTTCGCGCGTCCCGATCGCCACCGACAGGACTGCCAGGATTGCACCGGACCGGGTCGGAGCGGATGGGCCGATGGTCCCCGGCGATGAGGCGCGATGGGGCTTCGTGCCCCAGCACGAGCCGGCGCAGTGGTCACGCCCTCATGCTCTGGACGGCCGCGATGACGATGCCCAGACATGCCCCGACGCCGATCCACACGGGGTTGCCGGTGACCGCGAACACGAGCACTCCCCCCCATGGCTCCGTACACGATGGCCAGCCCGACGTCGGCCCCCTTCCGGTGAGACGTGTCTTCAGGTTCTTGCCGCCCGCTCATCTGTCCCCTCCTTGTCGCCACGTGCTGAACAACGACGCCGTTCAGCGCCGATGCTCGGTCGGCTGGAATCGTGCTGACACCGTGCTGGGGGCCTCAGTGTCAGGCGTGGCGTGAACTTTCAGCTCGTCGCGAGCTCGTCGAGAACGAACTGGCCGAACTCCCCGACACCCTGGTCCCCCGGACGCAGCATGGCCGGCTGCCACTCGTCGTCCCACCAACAGGCGACCCACCCGGCGCCAACCTTCTCGGCGTAATCCATGAGTGGCCGCGCGTAGCCGGACTCGGTGCCGACGAGGAAGTCCTGGCCGTCTGGGGGCGGTGTCGTGGCGAAGCCCCATTCGGTCAGAAGAACCGGGTAGCGCTCGGCGACGTCGCCGAAGTACCGCGGCCACGACGCCTCCGCGTGGGACGGGTAGATGTGCGAGGCGTAGACCACAGCAGGGTCGTCGACGGGGTCGTCGAGAACCCAGGACAGGTCCCGGGCGTACTCGGTACCGCCCACGACCACGGGCTGTTCGGCGCCCTGGGTCCGGATCACCCGCACGATGTCCTCGGCCGCGGCTCGCCACTCACCCGGGGTGATGCCCTGAGGCTCGTTGAACACCTCGAACATCACGTTCGGGGCATCGGCGAAGTATGCCGCCGTCGCTGTCCAGAACTCGTGCGTCAGGGCCTCGGTGTGGGAGTACATGTCCGGGTGCAGCGGTGCCGCCCCGGTGCGCACGTTCCCGATCGAGTGCCAGTCGATGATCACGTACAGACCCGCCTCACCCGCCCACCGCACCGCAGGATCGAGGTACCGCCACAGGTAGTCCGGGTCCTCACGCCAGGAGTCCGGGTGCACCGGGACACGGACGAGGTTCGCGCCCGTCGCGGCGATCTCCTCGAAGAGCGCAGCGGTGAAACGTCGATCCCCCGCGAGGACCGCCGGGTCGGGCGGCATGATGCCTCGCAGCCGCAGCGCCTGACCGCTGGACGTGACCAGTGCGGGACCCTCGACGCCCAGGGCCGGCAGCTCGACCGACCCCTCGAAGCTCTCCGCCCGTTCTACCGGAAGACGCAACCTCCCGCCCCCGACCCCGAGCGCGGCCAGGACGACCGCGACCACAGCCAACCCCAGCAGGACTGCGACCGTCACACCCGACCAGAAGAACACCCGGCGCATCTGTCCCATGCAACATGCCCGTTCCACCGCGTCGAAGAGCCCAAGGTCCCGCGTCTCGCTCGCAGTGCCGACGCGCCGCAGTGCATCGAGCTCGACGAAACCCTCCGCCATGCCGGGCTCCGCCCCCGACGCTGCCACCACCTCGCGCACCCCGGCACTGAGCGGCGCCGATAGGCTGGCGCGGTACCTCGAGGAGTTGCCGTGGCCCGACGCCGTCCGCCCGCCCTGGCGTTCGCGCTCGCCCTCACCCTGCTGGGCGCCTGCTCCGGGCCCACCGCTTCGCCGCAGCCCGCGTCGTCGTCCGTGACCGAGCCGGCGCCGGCACCCTCGCCGAGCCCGGCGCCAACCTCACCCGAGTCGTACCTGCCGCCGTCGGCCCAGGAGTCGTTGGCCCGCGCCGTGTGGGTGCACCTGTTCGACGACGCGCTCAAGACGCGGGCGGGGGTCCGGCAGGTGGTGGCGGACGTCGCAGCGTCGGGGGCGACGGCGCTGATCGCCGAGGTGGTCCGCCGCCAGGACGCCTACTACGACTCCGACGTGCTGCCGCGCACCACCGACCCGGCGCTCGAACCCGGCCTGGACGTCCTGGCCACGCTCGTCGCGCAGGCGCACGCGGTCGGGCTGACCGTGCACGCCTGGGTGCCACTGACCCCGACCTGGCACGCGGCGTACGCGGACCTGCCTGCGCCGGCCGGCTGGGTGACGACCGAGCACGGCAAGGACTCCCCGCAGGCCGACCGCTGGGTCACCCGCACCGTCGACGGCGCGTGGGACGAACACCTGGACCCCGCCCTGCCGCAGGTGCGCGACCACCTCGCGGCGGTGGTCGGCGAGATCGCGGCGCGGTACGACGTCGACGGCGTCCACCTCGACTACGTCCGCTACCCCGGCCAGGAGTACGGCTACCACCCGCAGGCGCTCGAGCGGTTCCGGGCGGAGACCGGGGCGAGCGGAACGCCCGCCCCGGACGACCCGACCTGGTCCCGCTGGCGCCGCGCGCAGGTGGATGCGCTGGTCGCCGCCGCGCGCGAGGCGGTGCGGGCGACGGGCAGCCGGGCGGTGGTGTCCGCCGCGGTGATCGCCTGGGGTGAAGGGCCCGGGGCGGGGGGCTTCGAGGCGACGCGAGCGTACACGGAGGTGTTCCAGGACTGGCCGGCGTGGGCGCGGTCCGGGGCACTCGACGCCGTGCTCCCGATGGACTACTTCCGCGAGTCCGACGCGAAGCAGGCGGGCTGGCTACGGCAGTGGCTGACCTTCGAGAAGCGGCTCGCGGCAGAGAGCGAGGCTCCGGTGGTCCCCGGGGTCGCGGGCTACCTCAACGCGCCCGACGCCGCACTGGTGCAGGTCGGGCTCGCGTACGCGGCCGGGGACGGGGTGGCGATGTACTCCTACCAGGGGTCCACCGACGACGCGGCGCACCCGCTGTGGGCCGAGCTCGCCCGGACGGGCTGGGGCCGGGAGTAGCAGCCGGTCAGAACGGCCGGTCGACCTCGACGAAGGCAGTCCGCGCCCCTGGGCACGCCGCCGGCACCTCGCCGACCGCGCCGAGGGTCGCGAGCGCCCGCCTCCGTGCCTGGCGTCGATGGCGACGATGGCGACGATGGCGACGAGCCCAAGGTCCCATGGGGCTGGGGATGGGCCCGGACACCATGGGGTGCATCCGGGCGACGTGGCGACGTCGCAGTCAGCACGGAGGGATCGACCGATGAGCACCACCGGTTCCCTGCGCCACATGGGTGGTCCTGCGGACCGCGAGCGCGACAGGCACCGGCCGTGAAGCTCGTCGAGCTCCTGCGCACCCGGCAGTGGGTCCCGGTCCTCGGGTACCTGATCTACGTCGGGGCCCTTGCAGCCGGCTACTACTACAACCTGACGTTCGTCCAGCTCGGGCTCGTGGACCTCGGGACACGAGTCATCGGGATGTCGCACCGCGAGGTGTCCTCGATCATGGCGGTCCTGGCCCTGGTGACCCTGCTGGTCGCGGTCGTCGCCGGCATGGTGATGGACCGGCGCGGTTGGAGCTCGTCCCTGAGGGTCAAGCTCCGGCTGATGGTGGCCATCGTGGGGGCCCAGCTCGTGCTGACCGTGGCCGCGCCCCTCCTGACCACCGCCGCCGGTCTGCTGGGTTGGGTGATCGCGTGCTCGGTCGTCCTCGGAACGGGCATCCCGGTCATGTTCAGCATGATGGGTGACCTCATCCCGGTGCGTGATCGTGGCGCGGTCGCGGCCGCCGTCGCAGGCTGCGCCTTCTTCGCCGCGGCACTCTTCCCGTTCGAGTGGGAGATCGAGGGGTTCAGCCGGCTCCTAGCCGTCGGCATGGGGGTCACCCTCCCGCTCCTCGCCCTGGTCGCCTTCGGACGCTTCTCCTTCGTTGATCAGCTGGCGGGTCAGACGCGCACGCTCGGCGTCGGCCGCTTCTGCCGAGGCACCCCCGTCCGCACCGCGAGCGCGACGTTCTGGATCCCGGTCCTGCTGATGTTCGCCGTCTTCTTCATCGACAGCCTCGGCTTCCTCCGGATCATCGAGGCACCGGTCCTGATGGATGCCTCGTGGCAGTCCACCGACGTGGGTGTGCGGGTGTTCATCGCTGTCACCCATGTCGTCGGGGCGGCGATGGCCGGGATCCTGTACACGGCCTTCAGCCGCGGCTGGATCTTCGTCTGGGTCTTCGGTCTCTTCGCCTTCACCCATCTGCTCTACACCTTCTACCTGCGTGGCGGGACCGACGGGGCCCCGCCACTGGCCCTCCCGCTCTTCTACGTCCTGGCCGTCAGCTTCTACACGACGCTCAACTTCGCACTCTGGCCCGATCTGTCGACCCCCGAGACGATCGGAGTGCGCACCGCTCTCGGTGTCGGCATCGCCGGCTGGCTGGCGTCGTTCCTGAGCACCGCCCTGGCGCTGTCCTCCGAGGGCGCCGGCACACCTTTGGCAGACCACCTCACCTACGTCAACGCCCTCGCTCTGCTCTTGTTCGTCGGTGTTCCCACCGGCGCGTACCTGGCCCGCGTCCGGCGTCTGCTCAGAGAGGGGGCCCACGATGGGCCTGGACCTGATCCCCATGCTGCTGCTCTCCCTGCTGCTGCTCAGCTCCGGCGGCGAGGCCCAGTCCGCGCAGATCGTCTTCGGAGGTGACCAACGGATCGACCAGACCACGGGTGCTCTCGTGGTCAGCGGAGGGGTCGTGACCGTGCCGAAAGGCGTCGACGTGCATGGTCCCCTCCACGTGCTGGGTGGCGACGTCCTGGTCTCAGGTGCGGTCGACGGCGACGTGCTCCTCGTGTCGGGGAGCGTGACCCTCACCGAGACCTCCACCGTGGCGGGATCGATGCAGCACTACGGAGGAAAGCTCACCATGGTGCCGGGATCCTCGGTCGGTGCTCTGACAGGCATCGATGTCGCAACGGTCAGATCCGAGCCCCGGAAGAACCTGCTGACCACCGCTGTCATGGGAGGGGTCCTCGCTCTCCTCGGCGCCTGGGGAGCGCGGCGGTCCCCCCGGGCCCTGACCAACGTCTCCGACGCGGTTCGAGAACACCCCCTCATCGGCGTGACTGTGGGAACACTGCTCTCCTTGACGGCGATCTCGGTGCTCGTCTTCATGGCCTTCACGGTCCTGCTGCTACCGGTGGCCCTCTTCGGCCTAGCGGTAGGCCTGGCAGCCGTGGGCTACGCCGCAGTGGCACTCGGTCACCTGACCGGTCGCCTCCTGCCGATCCGACGACCAGAGGTCGCCACCGCGGCCGGCGTGCTCATCGTCGTCGCGATCCTTGGCGGTCTCGAGGCGGTGCCGGTTGCCGGCGACGCCATCGCCCTCGCCCTCCTGCTCACCGGCCTCGGCTCGGTCTTCCTCACCTACCTCGGGCTGAGACGGTTCACCCCGATGGTCATGCCGGGCTGAGGGGGCCGGCCGGTCGGCCGAGATCGCGGCCGGCGCTGGCAACGACACCCGCGACGACGAGCCACTCCAGCGACAGCACGATCCACAGGACACGCTGGCTGCCACCGGTGTCCAGCGGAAGGACAGGCAGCACACCCATCCCCAGGTTCGCTGAGGCGTGCAGCACGCTCACCAGAAGCACCGAGCCGTTCGTGCGCTGGTACACCCACGTGAGGACGATCGTCTGGCCCAGGATCTGCAGGACGAACCACGCCACCGGGACCCGACTCTGCACCAGCGGAATTTGTCAAGGTGGATGAGGCCGGTGGGTGTTTAGGCGGCTAACTCGATCTGGCTGTTGTCGGCGGGCTGGTTGATCCAGGAGGTCGTCGGGATGGCCAGGATCTGGGGGTCGTGGCTGGTGGCGAACCGCTCGGGGTGCCGGCCGCGTGCAGCGGCCAGGACGGCGGCTCGCTCGGCGGCCTTGGCGGCCGCCAGGCCGTAGTGGACGTCGGCGGGGGTGTTCAGGCCGATTCCGGTGTGATGGTGGTGGTGGTTGTAGCCCTCGACGAACGTGGCCATGAAGCTTCGGGCGTCGGCCAGGGAGCCGAAGCGCTCGGGGAACACGGGCGCGAACTTCAACGTCTTGAACCACGATTCGGAGTACGGGTTGTCGTTGCTCACCCGCGGCCGGCTGTGGGACTTGGTGACCTCCAGGTCGGACAGCAGTGCCGCAACGGTCTTACTCGTCATCGAGGTTCCCCGGTCGGCATGCACCACCCGCGGGACGCCGTGAACCCCGAAGATCTCCCGCATCATCTCGGTCGCCAGGACGGCAGACTCGGACGCGTGCACGTGCGCGCCCACGATGTACCTCGAGTAGATGTCGATCATCACGTACGCGTCGAAGTAGGTGCCCTTGACCGGCCCGGCGAGCTTGGTGATGTCCCAGGAGTAGACCTGCCCCGGGGCCGTGGCGACGAGCTCGGGGATCGCCCGGGCCGGGTGCCGGGCCAACCGGCGACGCTCCTTGACCTGCGCGTTCGCAGTCAACACGCGGTAGATCGTGGAGATCGACCCCACGTACACGCCCTCGTCGAGCAGGTGGGCGTAGATCTGGATCGGGGGAAGGTCCACGAACCGGGGAGAGTTCACCACCGCCAAGACCTCGGCCCGCTCGGTCTCGGTCAGCTTGTTCACCGGCACCCTCGACCTGGTCGGGGTCGGGGTGCGGGGCCGGCGGGTCGCGGTCGCCCGCGACACCCCGACCAGGGTGGCCGCGGCCCGGGTCGGGACCCCGACGCCCCTCAGCTCACGGTAGGTGGCCATCAGTGCTTGGTGTGCTCGGAGTCGTCCCGCGAGCTCTTGGTAAGCGACTCCAAGAGCTCGTGTGTTTTTCCCATGATCCCGAGCGCTGCCTCGGTGGTCACCAACCTCCGCTCGGCCTTCTCCAGCTGGCGACGAAGCCGGGCGATCTCGGCCTGCTCCGCGGTCAGCTTGCCGATCCGCTCCCCGGGTCGCCTGCCCGCCAGCACCCCCGCGTCACGCAGCCGACGCCACTCGCTGATCAGCGACGAGTACAACCCGTGCTCACGCAGATACGCACCGCCCAGGCCGTTGCCGACGGCCACCTCGTACGCGGCCAGATGATCAAGCTTCTGCGCGGAGGTGAACGACCTCCTGGAGGTCGGGCCCCCCGAGCGAGGTCCAGGGCTGCTCATACGACCATCGTCGCGCACCGCGATCAAAGACGAACTCATGCTGATGGACTCCTGGTTCACGCCCCACGCTGGTGGACTTGCTGTGAACCACCGGCCTCAACTCATCCTGACCCGTAGGGGTAGGCCCCGTTCAGCCAGAGCGAGGGGACGCATCCGCAGGGACACGATCCTGGCTGCGCCCGTGTGGGTTTGCGGGGAGGCGGGGGAGGCGGAGCCCGTCAGGAGGAACCGGGCTGGGTGGTTGTCGAGGTCGACCTGCCGGCGCACCAGATCCCACGACGGCTGATATCGCTGCCATTCATCAATGAGAACGGGTTCGGGTGCGGCCGTGAGCCGGTCCGGGTCCGCGAGCACCAGCTCGAGCGTCTGCGGCTGATCGAGGGCGAACATGCTCGTGGCGCGCGCCGACGCCGTGGCCGTCTTTCCCACGCCCTTCGGGCCATCCAAACTGACGGCGGGGAGGTCTTGAAGGAGGTCGTCGAGCTCGTCATCAACCACCCTGCGCCGGTAGGTATCTGCGCTGTTCACATCACTGAACCTACACTTGGGTGGACCCCGGCACTACATCCAGGCGCCTGTCTGAACTACACCTGGGCAGGCTCGTGGGCTACACCCGGGTGCATCGGCGGGCTACATGGTGGCCGCCCTGGTGGGGCGAAGGACCGCCATGTGCAAGGCAAGAGGGGTCAAGATTCGCTCTGCGGCGCCGCCGCCGAGAACGTCGTCAGGTCGTCGAAGGTGCCGGAGGTGCAGCGGCCGAATCAGGCCCGTCGGACGAATGCTGATGGCGGCGGTGGAGGTCGGCGACAACGCCGCCGAGCGCGTCGCCCAGGCGAGGGGGAAGGACAACCGGGGTAGCAGGCTCAACCGGCATGGAGGCTTCGGCCCGCTCCGGCAGGGGAGTTTCGTCGAGGCTCGGTGAAGGCCCACGCCGCCATGCGAGGGTCGCAGCCACGAGTCGGGCATACACCTGGGTGTCCTGCGGGTCTCGAAGCCACGCGTCCGCGGCAGCGGCAACCCGCTCGGCGAGGATCGCAACCTCAGCATCCACGCGAACACACCTCCCAGGGCCGAGAACCAGGCCGATCGTAGCGGCGCGACCCGAACACCAGTCGATGGGCCCGAACATGAACTCGCAGGCGCACGCCGCGCG
>JBBRCL010000059.1:0-15897 GCA_038204895.1 Actinomycetales bacterium
AGCCGTCCCATTCACGAACAACGCGGCCGAGCGCACCATCCGCATGGCCAAAATCCGCGTGAAAGTATCCGGCTGCATGCGCACCCTAACCGGCGCGAAAGAATTCGCCGCCATCCGCTCCTACACCGCCACCGCCACCAAGCACGGCCTCACCACCCTCGACGCCCTCACCCGCCTGACCAGCGGAAACCCCTGGCTACCCGCCACAACCTGACCAGTTACACTGGGATGGCAGGAGATCGCCGGTGAATACCGACGTGCTGTGGCCCGAGATCGAGTGGGCCGAGATGCAGGTACTGCGGATCCAGACCAAGTTGCACCAATGGGGTAGCCCAAAGGCGTGGGCTCGTGGAGAGCCGGATGCGTGGAGACACGCACGTCCGGTTCGGAGGGCGGGTTGGAGAAACGTGCCGTGCGCAATCACGGTAACGCGCTCCAACTCGACCCTACTCGTCCACACACAGCACCACGGCCTTGTCCGGTGGGTCCAGGTACAGCCCGACGATGTCGCGGACCTTGGCGTCGAGCTCGGGGTCGGTGGAGAACTTGAACGTCCCAGACCGGTGGGGCTGGATCCCGAAGTGCTTCCACACCCGGGCCACCGTGGCGTGGGAGACCGGCTTGCCGGCCCGGCGCAGCCGGTCGGCGAGCACCCGCGAGGACCAGTGGGTGATCCCTAGCTCGACCGGCGGCTCGGTCAACGTGATCGACAAGATCTCATCGCGCACCGCCTGGCCGATCGTGGCCGGCCTGCCCGACCGCGGCGCGTCGACCAGCCCCGCCAGACCCCGCTCGGCGAACCGGGACCGCCACATCACCACCGTCGGCTCCGCGCAGCCCACCCGGGCCGCGATCTGCTTGCCCGGCACGCCGTCGGCGGCCAGCAGCACGATCCGAGCACGCTCCACCTCCCGCGCGGGTGAGCCCTTCGCCCGCACCCGGCGGGCCAGCTCGACCCGGTCGGCATCGCAGACCGTCAACACCCGCACCCGATTCGCCACGCCACCAGTGTCCCACCGAACACATCAGGAACTTATGTGACACGCCACTAGTCTTCGCGGGACTCCTTGACCCGGGCGACCAGCTGGGTCGGGCTGACGAACCGCAGGGCGATGATCAGGATGACCATCATCGAGATCGTGTAGACGACGGCCATCGACGAGATCAGCTGCCGCGACTCGCCGCCGCCGGCCGCGGTCATGGCGCGGTAGATCGCCACCACCAGGGTGTCCGACGACGGTCCGGAGACCAGGAATGTGAGCTCGAACATCCCGACCGTGCGGACCAGGACGAGGATCGACGCCGCCAGGATCCCGGGCACGAGCAGGGGCATCAGGATCTTGGTGAAGACCTTGCGCATGCTGGCGCCGGACATGCGTGCCGCGCTCTCGATGGTCGGGTTGATCTGCTCGATGAACGGGGTCATCGTCATGATCACGAAGGGCACCGACGGCACGAGGTTCACCAGGATCACCGCGGTCAGCGTGCGACCGAGGCCCAGGTTGTACATCACGGTGGCCAGTGGGATGCCGTAGGTGATCGGCGGCATCAGGACCGGCAGCAGGAAGAGCACGGTGACGGTCTTCTTCAGCGGGAAGGTGCGCCGCGCCAGCAGGTAGGCAGCCGGCACGCCGACCAGCACCGAGATGACGATGACCGCGAACGCGACCGTGAGGGTGACCCCGATGACCGACGTCATGCCGAAGCGGTCCCAGGCACGGGTGTACCAGTCGATCGAGAAGCTCGCCGGCAGCCAGGTGTTGAACCACGACGTGCCGAGCGAGTCGACCATGACGCTGACCAGGATGCCGATCAGGAAGATGAAGAACGCCGCGGCGCCGGCCCAGACGAACCAGGTCGAGGGCGCTGCGATGATCGATCGCTCGCCGGGAGCCACGGCTCCGGACCTCTTCTTCTCCGGCGGGACGCGTGCGGGCAGATCGGCGCGCGGTGTACCGCTCGGCGTAGTCTGGGTGGCCATCAGCCCTTGCCTCCAGTCGATCCCTTGTACATGAACGACCGCCACAGGAGCACGACGGCGATGACCAGGAGCTCGACGACGCCCATCATGATCGCGATGGTCGACGCCATCGGGTAGTCGATCTGCTCGGCGAAGGCGCGGTAGCCCATCAGGGCCATCACGCGCGTCTCGCCCATCGCGTCACCGACGAGTCGTGCCGAGGGGAAGACGCTGAACGCGAGCACGAAGGTCAGGATGAACGTGGTCGCCAGGCCGGGTGCCAGCAGGGGCAGGATCACCCGGCGGAAGCGCTGCTTCCAGTCCGCACCCATCGTCTTGGCGGCAGCCTCGATCGACGGGTCGATGCCGGACAAGTACGAGGAGATGAGCAGGAAGGCGAACGGGAAGCCGGAGATGATCAGCGAGAACATCACACCGAGGTAGTTGTGCACGAGCTTCAGCGGCTCGTCGATCAGCCCGATCTGCAGCAGGAACCGGTTGAGCCAGCCCTGCCGTCCGGCGAAGATCAGCAGACCTTGTGCTGTGAGCACGGTACCGAGGGTGATGGGCAGGACGAGCAGCGTGGTGAGGAACTTCTTGCCGCGGAAGCGGTGCCGCAGCTTGAAGGCCACCGGGATCGACGCGAGCACGTTGAACAGCGCGGCGGGCAGCGCCAGCCGCATCGTCAGGTAGACCGAGTCGAAGGTGAACGCGTCCTTGAAGAAGGCGGTGTAGTTGGCGAAGACGCCACCGCCCCACTGCTCCTGGATCGCCGCCGACGGCTGGAACGTCAGGCCGATCCCGTAGGAGAACGGGTAGATGAACAGCGCGCCGGTGAAGACCAGCGCCGGCACCAGCATCAGCAGCGAGGTGTCGATGCCCCGTTCTGCGAGCCTGTGCCGCAGGCTGGCCGTGGACCTCGCCGCCTTCGGCCGGCCGACGGGCGGCGCGCTCATGTGCGCATCTCCAGCAGTTCCCGCTCCTCGACGGACAGGGTGGCCACGTCGTTCGGGTCCACCTGGAACACGAGCACCCGTGTCGGGTCCGCCGTGAGCTCGACCGTGCTCCCGATCGCGGGGGCGTGGTCCGCCCGGACGTGCAGGAAGCGACCCCCGGTGGTCGTGACACCGACGGCGAACTCCCGGCCGTGGTACTCGACGACCGAGACGGTCGCGGTGGTGGTGTTGCCGCCGATGACCGGCTCGGCGGGGGAGACCACGACCAGGTCCTCCGGGCGGATGGCGGCGCGCACCTTCTGGCCGACCGTCACCGGCTCGACGGTGGTGCCGCGCAGCATGAACCCCTTGTCGTCGACGGTGACCGTGCTGCCGTCGACCGACGTCACGTCCAGGTCGATGAGGTTCCGATAGCCCATGAAGTCGGCGACGTGCCAGTTCGCCGGGTTGTCGTGCAGGTCCTCGGGGGTCCCGATCTGCTGGACCCGGCCCTCCCGCAGGACCACGAGGCGGTCCGCCATGGACAGCGCCTCCTCCTGGTCGTGCGTGACGTAGAGCGTCGTCAGGCCGAGGGACTGGTGCAGGCGGCGGAGCTCGGTGCGCATCTCCAGGCGGAGCTTCGCGTCGAGGTTCGACAGCGGCTCGTCCATCAGCACGAGGCGCGGTTCGAGCACGACCGCGCGGGCGATGGCGACCCGCTGCTGCTGGCCCCCGGAGAGCTGGCCCGGGAGCTTCTTGGTGTGCTGCTCGAGCTTGACGAGCGCGATGATCTCGGCGACCCGGCGCTTGAGCTCGGCCTTGGGGACGTTGCGCATCTGGAGCCCGAAGGCGATGTTCTTCTCGACCGTCAGGTGCGGGAAGAGGGCGTAGTTCTGGAACACCATGCCGAAACCGCGGTTCGCCGCGGGGACCGTGTCGACGCGCTTGCCGTCGATCAGGACCTGGCCGTGGGTGAGCGGGAGCAGCCCCGCGAGGCAGTTCAGCGCGGTGGACTTCCCACAGCCCGACGGCCCGAGCAGAGCGATGAACTCGCCCGCCCGGATCGTCAGGTTGAGGTCCACCAGCGCGTCGACCCCGCCGAAGCTCCGCCCGACACCCGTGAGCTCAAGCGACTCGAACTTGCTGGCAGCGATGGCCACGATCAGTTGGCCTCGTACTTCCCGGAGCCGACCTCGCGGTCCCAGATGTCGAACGCCGTGACCATGTCGGCCGGCGGCAGCGGCGTCGCCTTCGGCATCTCGTCGATCAGGTCGTCGTACCAGTCGCGACCGAACTCGGCGATGACGTCCTGGCTCTCCTGCGGCGCCAGCTCGAGGGTCGCGCCCTCGATCGACGGGCCGGGGTAGAAGTACCCGGCGTCGTACGCCATGGCGTTGGTCTCCGGCGTGAGCATGAACTGCAGGAGGTTGAGGATCGCCGACATCTTGTCCGGCGTCTGGCCCTGCGGCACGACGGCGTAGTGCGCGTCGGTCACCCAGGTGAAGTCGTCGAACGGTGCGGCGTCGATCCTCGGCGGCTCCTGGCCGAGCGCGCGCGGGTTGATGTCCCAGCCGGTGGTGGTCGGGACCAGGCTCCAGGTGCCGTCAGCCACGTTCGAGATGACCTGACCGGTGCCGGTCGGGTAGCTGCTGATGGTCAGGCCGAGCTCCTTGAGGTACGCCCAGGTCTTGTCCCAGCCGTTCTCGGGGTCGCTCGGGTCCTCGTCGCCGAGCATGTATGGCAGCCCCATCAGGAACGTCCGGCCGGGGCCGGAGTTCGCGGGGCGGGCGTAGCCGAACTTGCCGGGGTTCGCCTGGGACCAGGCGAGGAGCTCCTCGGGTGTGCTGGGCACGTCGGTCACGACGTCGGGGTCGTACTGGAGCAGCGGTCCGGACGGGTAGTACGTGGTCACGACGCCGAAGTCGCCAGCCAGCCCCTGCATGGCCGCGGCCGGCTCGATGTAGTTGTCCATGTTGGACAGCCGGTCGGAGTAGTCCGCGACGACCGGGACCCACAGGCCCTGCTCGATCCCGGCGGAGAGCCCGTCGTTCCCGGTCATGACCAGGTCGACCGACAGGCTCCCGCTGTCGACCTGCGGCTTGATGGTGCCGACGAGGTCCGGTGCGCCGGCGCTCTCCCAGGTCACCGCCGAGATGATGTCGGGGTGCTCCGCGACGAATGCGTCGACCATGACCCCGGTGAGCTTCTGGTTCCCGGCGACGTCCAGGATGTTCAGGGTGACGGGGGCCGAGGGCGTCTCCGGCACCTCGCCGACTGCGTCCGGCGCCTCGGCGTCGGACTCCGGAGCGGTCTCCGTGCCGGGCGCCGTGCACGCGGACAGCAGCATCCCCAGGGCGGCGATGCCGGCCACGAGGTGAAGAGATCTGGAAGTTCGCATCGACGGTCTTCTCTCTAGGTTGTGCCCGGGCGTCATCGTCCGGGCGGGGCGAGCAGGTGCGACTTCAGGCAGATGGTCGAAGGGCGGCCGGGCTGGGCCCGGTGGACTCGTGCACGACGAGCCGGAACGACAGGTCGCGGTGGTGGACGGGCGGGGTCGACGGGTCCCGCACCAGGCTGAGCAGCATGTCGACCCCGGCGCGGCCGTAGTTGACGAGCGGGATGCCGACGCTGGTCAGGGCCGGTGTGGTCAGGATGGACATCGGGATGTTCTCCACCCCGACCACACTGATGTCTTCCGGGACGCGGACGCCCCGCTGGCGCAACCGCTTGAGGATGCCGAAGGCGACGAGGGCGTTGTAGGCCAGGACGGCCGTCGCGCCGCTGGCGATGACCAGGTCCGACGCGGCGATGCCCCCGGAGATGTACGGCTGGAACGCGCCGAGATCGATCACCTCGAGCTCGGGGTGCTCTGCGGCGACGGCCTGCAGGGCGTCGATCCGCTGCCGGTTGGACCAGGAGGTGCTGGGCCCACCGACGTAGGCGATCGTCCGGTGCCCCAGCGCACGCAGGTGCATGACGGCCTGACGGACACCGTCGAGGTTGTCGATGGTCACGGTCGGGATGTCCCCGCACCGCCGGTTCATCAGCACGACCGAGCACTCCTGCGCGAGCTGGGTGATCACGGAATCGGGCGATCGCGGGGAGCACAGCAGCACCCCGTCGACCTGCGTGGCCAGGCTGCGGACGAACTCGGCCTCCTGGCTCGGGTCCTCCTCGGAGTCGGCGATGATCACGGCGTACCCGGCGGCCCTCGCCTTGCTCTGCACACCCTTGGCGACCGAGGAGAAGAACGGGTTCTCGAGGTCGGGGACGATCAGCGCGATGTTGCCCGTGCGGCCGGTGTTCAGCCCGCGCGCCGCGAGGTTCGGGCGGTAGCCCATGCCGCGAGCCGTCTCCAGGACCTTGTCGCGGGTGCGCTGCGAGACCGAGTCCGGCTTGGCCAGGCTACGCGAGACCGTCGAGACGGAGACGCCCGCAACGCGAGCAACATCTCGTGCGGTCACCGGCACGTGCCCACCTCCATCGGTGTGGTGCGGCCACCTCGATATGGCTGCGCCAGTATGCAAACGGTTGCAGAGATTCGTCAAGGGTCTGTCATGACCAGCATCTTTGGGTCACCGTGCGAGACTGGCCAATCGCCACGAACGGGCAGGTCAGAGGGCGAAAATGGGCCGGACGGTCCGGAAGGCGTACGCTGAGCAGCGTCGTCCGACGATGCTCATACTGTTTCGATGCGGAGACGGAGTGTTCGCCATTCTGCACGCCAGCGGGCCCGGGGTCGCGGCCCGTGAGGTGGCGCGATGAGGATCGAGGGCGTCGACGTCATCGTCACGAGCCCCGGCCGCAACTTCGTGACGCTGAAGCTCACGACAAGCGACGGCGTCGTCGGGCTCGGGGATGCGACCCTCAACGGGCGCGAGCTCGCCGTCGCCTCCTACCTCCGGGACCACGTCGCGGCGCTGTTGGTCGGCCGCGAGGCGAACAACATCGAGGACACCTGGCAGTACCTGTACCGGGGGCCGTACTGGCGTCGCGGGCCGGTCACGATGGCTGCGGTCGCGGCCGTGGACATGGCGTTGTGGGACATCAAGGGCAAGGTCGCCGGTCTGCCGGTCTACCAGCTGCTCGGCGGGCGCAGCCGACGCGGTGCGCTCGCCTACGGCCATGCCTCCGGCACCACCGTCGAGGCGCTGTCCACCGCGATCCGCAACCACCTGGACGACGGTTTCAAGGCCGTGCGCGTCCAGGCCGGGGTGCCCGGGCTCGTCAAGGTCTACGGCGTGGGCCACGACCAGGCATCCGGGCAGAAGTACGACTACGAGCCCGCCGGGCGCACCGCGGTGCCGATCGAGGAGGACTGGGACACCGCGTCCTACCTGCGGCACATCCCGGGGGTGTTCGAGGCAGTCCGTGCCGAGTTCGGTCCGGGTCTGACGCTGCTGCACGACGCGCACCACCGGCTCACCCCCAACCAGAGTGCCCAACTGGGTCGCGCGCTGGAGCCCTACGACCTGTTCTGGCTCGAGGACTGCACGCCGGCGGAGAATCAGGAAGGCCTGCGCCGGGTCCGGTCCCAGACCACGACCCCGCTGGCCATCGGTGAGGTCTTCAACTCCATCTTCGACTACCAGACGCTGATCACCGAACAGCTGATCGACTACGTGCGGTCGTCCGCCACACACGCCGGAGGGATCACCGGGCTGCGCAAGATCCTGGACTTCGCGGCGATCTACCAGATCAAGTCGGGCATCCAAGGTCCGACGGACGTCTCGCCGGTGGGGATGGCCGCAGCGCTCCACCTGGACGTCGCGATCCACAACTTCGGCATCCAGGAGTACATGAAGCACAACGACCAGACGCTCGAGGTCTTCCAGACGAGCTACACGTTCGTCGACGGGCTGCTCGACCCGGGCGAGAGCCCTGGCCTGGGGGTCGACCTCGACGAGGCTGCGGCGAGCGCGTTCGAGTACACGCCCGCGTACCTGCCGGTGAACCGCCTGCTCGACGGCACGATGCACGACTGGTGACCCGATGACGCCCCACGAGGAAGGACAACCGGCTGTGACCCGAACGGACGGTCCAATCACGATCGCGCTGGAGGACTGTGCACTGCTCCTGCGGCCCGACGACGACGTCGCGGTGACCACGCGTGAGCTGCCGACGGGCACCCGGCTGCGCACCGCGAGCGGCGATCTCGTGCTCGGCGGGGATGTACCGCGCGGGCACAAGCTTGCGGTCCGTGACCTGGCCGCGGGCTCGGCGGTGCACAAGTACGGCCAGTCCATCGGCCGTGCGACGACGGACATCGCGGCCGGCGCGCACGTGCACGTGCACAACCTCGGCATGGACGACACGGCTCGGGCCTACGAGTTCGGCACCGCGCGCAGCACGCTGCCCGCGCCGAGCGGACCGGAGCGCACGTTCCAGGGGTACGTCCGCGCGAACGGCCGGGTCGGCACCCGCAACTTCGTCGGGGTGCTGACCAGTGTGAACTGCTCGGCGTCGACGGCCAAGATGATCGCCGACCAGTTCCGGGGCGCGGCGCTCGACGGGTTCGGAGGCGTCGACGGCGTGGTCGCGCTCACGCACCAGAGCGGCTGCGGGCTTGTGCCGGGCAGCGAGGGGGCGAACACGCTGCTGCGCACCCTGCGCGGCTACGCGCAGCACCCCAACTTCGGGGGGCTGCTGGTGCTCGGGCTCGGCTGCGAGATGGTGCCGGTGGCCTCGCTCGTCGACGGCCTCGATCTGCCGACGGACACGATCGTGCACACCCTGACGATCCAGGACACCGGAGGCGTACGTGCGACCGTCCGGGCCGGTGTCGATCTGATCACCGAGATGCTGCCCGCGCTGGACTCGCGCCGTCGCGTGACCGTGCCGATCAGCGAACTGGTGCTCGGTCTGAACTGCGGCGGTTCGGACGGGTACTCGGGCGTCACCGCCAACCCCGCGCTCGGCCGGGCCTCGGACCGGCTGGTCGCGGCCGGTGGGACGTCGATCCTGGCCGAGACGCCCGAGGTGTTCGGCGCCGAGCACCTGCTCACCCGGCGCGCCGTGTCCGAGGACGTCGGGCGGCGGCTGCTCGCCCGGATCGACTGGTGGCAGGACTATGCGCGAGCCGACGGTGGGAGCCTGGACAACAACCCGTCACCCGGCAACAAGGCCGGCGGGCTGACCACGATCCTGGAGAAGTCCCTGGGTGCGGTCGCCAAGGCTGGGCAGGCGGACCTGAGTGCGGTGTACGAGTACGCCGAGCCGGTCACCGAGCGCGGCCTGGTATTCATGGACACCCCCGGCTACGACCCGGTCTCCGTGACCGGGATCGTTGCCGGTGGAGCGACGGTGGTCTGCTTCACGACCGGGCGCGGCTCGGTGCTGGGGTGCCGGCCGACGCCGTCGATCAAGCTCGCGACGAACACCGAGATGTACGAGCGCATGTCCGAGGACATGGACATGAACTGCGGGCGGATCGTGGACGGCACAGCGCGGCTCGCTGACGTGAGCGACGAGATCTTCGAGCGGATCATCGCCGTGGCGTCGGGGGAGCGGACCGTGAGCGAAGAACTCGACCTCGGTCAGGAGGAGTTCGTGCCCTGGCACCTCGGCACGGTGATCTGACCCGGGCGGCCGGCGCGCGCCGGTCACCCGACAACATATGGCAACCGATTGCCACCGGACTTCCGAAAGCGACACCATTGACTTCCATGCCGAGCAAACAATCCCCTCTCGCCGTGCACCCTGACCGGCTCCTGCCAGTGGACCCTGCGGTCCGCGCCATCGCCCGCCGGATCTACGGCGCAGTGCGCGATCTCCCGATCATCTCCCCCCACGGTCATGTGGACCCGCGGATCCTCCTGGACGATGTCCCGTTCCGGGACCCCGCGGAACTGTTCGTGACCCCGGACCACTATGTGACCCGGCTGCTGCACGCCTCGGGGATACCGTTGGACGCCCTCGGCGTCGGGCAAGGTCCGCTGCCCGAGTCCGCGGCGCGCGAGGCCTGGCGTCTGCTGTGCTCGCACTGGAGCATCTACCGGGCCACCCCGGTGCGGTACTGGCTGGAGTCCGAGCTCGTCGAGATCTTCGGCGTCACGGTCCGGCCCTCGGCCGCGACGGCCGACACCATCTACGACCACATCGCCGAGCGGCTGACCCAGGACGCCTATCGGCCCCGGGCCCTGTACGACCGCTTCAACATCTCGGCGCTCGCCACGACGGACGACCCGTGCGACGACCTGGACGTGCACGCGGCGCTCGGTGCGGACCCGACGTGGTCGGGACGCGTCATCCCGACCTTCCGGCCGGATCACTACCTCGAGGCGTCCGAACCCGGCTGGCCCGCCGTCGTGGCCCGACTGGGTGAGGTGTCCGGAATCGACACGAGCACCTACCCCGGCTGGGTCACCGCGATGGAGGCGCGACGGGCGTACTTCGTCGAGCACGGTGCCAAGTCCGCGGACCACGCGCACGTGGACGCGGGCACCGCGCCGCTCGAGCGCGCCGAGGCCGCGCGGGTCTACCGGGCGGCGCTAGCCGGCACTGCGACGCCGGCCGAGGCCGTGGCGCTGCGGCGGCACATGCTGCTCGAGATGGCGCGGATGTCCACCGAGGACGGCCTGACCATGACGCTGCACGTCGGCGTCCGGCGAGGGCACCACGCGCCGTCGCTCGCGAGGTTCGGACCGGACACCGGCCACGACATCCCTGTGCGGAGCGAGTTCACCGACGCGCTGCGTCCCCTGCTCGAGCGGTACGGCACGCACCCGAACCTCAAGCTGGTGCTCTTCACGCTCGACGAGACGGTGTTCTCGCGCGAGCTGGCACCACTGGCCGGGTTCTACCCGGCGGTGTACATCGGGGCGCCGTGGTGGTTCCTCGACGCACCGGACTCGGTCCGTCGCTGGAGATCCGCCATCACGGAGACCGCCGGCTTCTCCCGGACGGCCGGCTTCATCGACGACACCCGGGCTTTCTGCTCCATCCCGGCCCGCCACGACATGTCCCGCCGCCTGGACAGCGGCTACCTCGCCCAGTTGATCGCGGAGCACCGCCTCGACGAGGAAGAGGCCCTAGAAACGGCGGTTGACCTGGTCAGCGGTCGCCCTATGGAGGTATTCCAGCTATGAGCGAGCTCACCAGACCCGCAGGGGCGCCCCCCGTGCGCCACGTCCACCTCGGACTGGGCAACTTCTTCCGGGCGCACCAGGCGTGGTACTCGACCCACGCCCCGGACGCGGCCGAGTGGGGCATCGCCGCCTTCACGGGACGGCGTGCGGAGCGGTCGGACGCGCTCGCCGCGGCGCTCGCGGCGCAGGGCGGGCTCTACACGCTCGTCACGCGCGCCGCTGACGGCGATCGCTTCGAGGTGGTCTCGAGCCTGGCCCGGATCCACCTCGTGGACGACCACGAGGCCTGGCTCGGCTATCTCGCGGACCCGCAGGTCAAGGTCGTCACCACCACGGTCACCGAGGCCGGCTACGTGCGGGGCGCCGACGGCGGCCTCGATGCCGACCGGCCCGAGGTCGTCGCCGACGTCGCGGCGCTGCGCGCCGACCTGACAGCCCCCGTCGTCACCGCGCCGGCCAAACTCGTGGCCGGCTTCGCGGCCCGCCGCGCGGCCGGGGCCGGCCCGCTGACGATGGTGCCGTGCGACAACCTGCCCGGGAACGGCCCTGCGGTCTGCCGGGTCATCGGTGATCTTGCCACGCTGGTGGACCCGGAGCTGGCCGCGTGGATCACCCAGAACGTGTTCTACGTGACCACGATGGTGGACCGGATCACGCCCGAGCCGACGCCCCAGGACATCGCGGGCGCCGAGGCGGCGACCGGTGTCCATGACCGTGCCGCTGTCGTCACCGAGCCGTTCACCGAGTGGGTGATCAGCGGCACGTTCGCCGCGGGCCGGCCACGCTGGGAGGACGCCGGGGCGACCTTCACGCCTGACGTCGCACCGTTCGAGGACCGCAAGCTGTGGATGCTCAACGGCGCGCATTCGATGCTCGCGTACGCGGGCTCCATCCGGGGTCACGTCACGGTCGCCGACGCGATGCGCGACGACACGTGCCGCGCGTGGCTCGATCAGTGGTGGGACGCGGCGTCGCGCCACCTGAGCCTGCCGGCGGCTGACAACGACGCCTACCGAGCCGCGCTCATCGAGCGGTTCGCGAACCCGCGGCTGCTGCACCGCCTGGACCAGATCGCCTGGGACGGTTCGCAGAAGCTCCCGATCCGCGTCCTGCCGACCCTGCGCCGGGAGGTGGCCGCCGGTCGGCTGCCCGCTGGCGTCGTGCGGCCCGTGGCCGCGTGGGTCTGCCACCTGCGCGGGCTGGGCGCCAAGGTCACCGACGCCCGGGCCGCCGAGCTCGTCGAGCTGGCTGCCGGTCCGTTGGCGGACGCGGTGCGCCGGATCGTGACGGTGCTCGACCCGGAACTCGGTGCCGACGTGGAAGTCCTCGCCGCCGTGCTCGACCAGGCACGGGCGTTCGAGGGCGCCTAGGGCCAATACCGTTCAGTTAGGACTACAGCGGTGTAGTTTGGTCGCATGCCGCGTGCGGGGTGGGTCAAGCCGGAGTCCGATCGCCGGTTGTCGGACCTGGTGTCGGTGGGGGTGCTCACGCGGGTCTTCCCGCCGGGAGTGGTCGATGAGGTGATCGCCGCGGCGGGTCGCACCGAGCGGCGTCATCGATCGTTGCCGGCACGGGTGATGGCGTACTTCTCGATCGGGATGGCGTTGTACTCCGAGGGCTCGTATGAGGATGTGCTGGCGCATCTGACCGACGGGTTGTCGTGGGCCTCGGGGTGGGCGGACAGCTATGCGCCGCCGAGCAAGTCGGCGATCTTCCAGGCGCGGGTCCGGCTCGGCTCGGCGCCGTTGGCTGCCCTGTTCGAGCGGGTGGCCACGCCGATCGGTGGTCCGGCCACGCCGGGGGTGTGGCTGGCCGGGCGACGGCTGGTCGCGGTGGACGGGACGTGCCTGGACGTGGCCGACACACCTGCCAATGCCGAACACTTCGGCAGACCCGGGGTCAACAAGGGCGAACAGGCCGCGTTCCCGCAGGCCAGGGTCGTGGCGTTGGCCGAGTGCGGGACGCACGCCATCTTCGCGGCCAGGATCGGTGCGTACGCGCAGTCCGAGTCGACCTTGACCGTTTCGTTGCTGGAACGCCTCGAGCCGGGGATGGTGCTGCTGGCCGACCGGGGGTTCTTCTCCTACGCGCTGTGGCGCCAGGCGGTCGCCACCGGCGCCGACCAGCTGTGGCGCGTGCGCACCGATCCGGCCGGCCCCAAACCGGTGCATCTGCGCGACCTGAGCGACGGTTCCTGGCTGGCGCACCTGCGCCGGGCGACCCCGGCAGCAGCACGCCGCGAGGAACCCATGCTGGTCCGGGTCGTGGACTACACCGTCGATGACGGGCGCCGCGCCAAGGAGGACAGCCCCACCACCTACCGGATGTTCACCACGCTGCTGGACCCCGACGAGGTCAGCGCGGTCGACCTCGCCGCCGCCTACGCCCAGCGGTGGGAGATCGAGCTGGCCTTCGACGAGCTCAAGACCCACCAGCGCGGACCACGCACGGTGCTGCGCTCGAAGTCCCCCGACCTGGTCCTGCAGGAGATCTGGGGACACCTGTGCTGCCACTACGCGATCCGCTCCCTGATGGCCCAGGCCGCCACCCACTACGGGCACGACCCGGACCGGGTCAGCTTCGTCGCTGCGCTGCGGATCACCCGCCAGACCATCGCCCAGCCGGGCGCTTTTCCCCCCTGACCAGGACCATCACGAACCTGGCTGGCTCGCCTTCCTCCAGCGACTCCTACGGCGACTCAACCCCGCCCGACGCGCCCGCGCCGCCCCGCGAGTGATCAAACGCAAGATGCCCAAGTGGCACGTCAAACGCTCCCACCACGCGAACTGGCCCCAACCGCAGCGTCCACCCGACTACACCGTCCAGAGCCCTAACTGAACGGTATTGCGCCTAGGGCGCGTCTCCAAACCGATCGGCGTCGTGGGCTTCCGCTCGGGCGGCGGGTGTCGCCGGGTAGGGCGCCTGAGCGTGGGACGATCCCTCTCGTGGACGACTGGAAGGATCTTCGGGGCCGCTTGCTCGGCATCCTGATCCGGCTTGAGGACCGCCTCGCGCCCAGTCAGGTCGTGTTCATCCACGAGCTGATTGACGTCGATGAATGGGGAGTCGCGCTGGAGGCGATTGCCGACGTGCTTGCCGAGGACGAGGTGGAGATTCACGACGACGAGCGCGAAGACCTCCTCATGCTGAACGGGCGGCTGGGTATGGGTGAGCGAGTGCCGCACGCGTTGTCCTTCTGCCCCCCAAGGTCCTAGATTCCGTCGAGCCGCTTGAGCCAGAGAACGATGGCGCGCAGGACGGCCGCGCTGCGGTAGAGCAGGGCGTGCTTGTCGTAGCGGGTGGCCAGACCGCGCCACTGCTTGGTCTCGCAGAAGCCGCGTTCGACGACGTTGCGTCCGCGGTAGTCACCACGGTCGAAGGCGGGCGGTCTGCCGCCTCGGACGCCGCGACGTTTGCGGTGGGCGATCTGGTCGGCGGGCTCGGGGATGACCGCGACGATCCCGCGGGTGCGTAGAAGAGCCCGGTTCCCGCGAGAGGAGTACGCCTTGTCCGCGCGCAACCGCTCGGGTCGGGTGCGCGGACAGCCCGGGCCGATCCGGGCCACCCGCAGGTGGTCGAGCAGGTGAGGGAACATCGGGGAGTCGTTCGCCTGGCCGGGGCCGATGAGCACGACCAGCGGCAGGCCCGCGCCGTCGACTAACTGGTGGATCTTCGTGCTCAGCCCGCCGCGTGAGCGTCCGATCGCATGATCGGTGGGTTCAGCCCGCAGATTTGTGTGATTCGACCCCGCCCCCTGTGTCCCTGGGCAAGGTCGTCGCATGCTGGTGGGCCCGGTTGATCGTGGAGTCCACGCTCACCGCCCAGCCGACGATGAACGCCGTCGCCGCCGGCTACGCGCCCGACGGGTCCATCGCCTCGTACTTCGGGGTCCAGGGGCTGGCCTTCGCCGTCGGTGGCGTGGTCGGGAACACCGTGGGGGGTCTCCTCTACACGGTCGCCGCGGGCAGCGGCGTCGTCGCCCGGCTGCCGTGGTTCGCTTTCCTCGCCTGGGGTGTCCTGCTCGCCGCCGTGTTCTGGCGGCCCAGCTCGCTCGGGCCGGCCCGGACGAGGGTCGGTGAGCGGGCCGATGGGTGATGGGCTGGTCCTGGGGGCGTATGTCCTCTTCGGTGGCGTACCGGACGAGGAGCTCGTCGGCGCGTACCGCGGGCTCGAGATGCAGCCCCTGGTGGGCGCGCTGGAGATGCCGCTCGGGGAGGCCCTCGGGGAGCGCGCCTGCCTCGGCGATCTCCGGCAGGGGCTTCCAGGCGTCGTGGCCGACCTCTGGGACGTGGTGATCACCTGCGTCCCGACGGTGATGAGCCGCCTGGCGTCCGACCCGCACTACGGGCTCGCCTCCGAGAGCTCCGAGGGCCGGCTGGCTGCCGTCGCCGATGTGCGGCGCGCCCTCGAGCTCGCGCGCGCCGCGGCCGAGCACAGCGGGCGGCGCCGCATCCGGGCCATCGAGGTGCACAGCGCGCCCCGGCGTGCCCTGGCCTCACCCGCGGCCCTCGAGGCTTCCCTGACCGAGCTGCTCGGGATCGAGGCCGCGGGCACCGTCCTGGCGGTGGAGCACTGCGATGCGATGCGCCCGGGCCGCCCGCCGCAGAAGGGGTTCCTCGAGATCTCCGAGGAGCTGGAGGTCATCGCGGCGATCGACGACGAGCGCCTCGGCCTGTCCGTCAACTGGGGTCGATCCGCGATCGAGGGTCGTTCCACCCGGACACCGCCCGAGCACGTGGCTCTCGCGGCCGGGGCGGGGCGCCTGGCCGGGGTGATGTTCTCGGGCGCGAGCGACGTCGCCGGCCCCCCGGGGGCCCCCCGGGCCGAGGGGGGCCCCCGGGGGCCGCGGGGCCCACACCCCCCCCGGCGCCCGCCCCCCACCCACCGCCGCGGGCCCGCGCCCCCACGCCGCCGC
>JBBRCL010000060.1:0-15627 GCA_038204895.1 Actinomycetales bacterium
CGCTCTCCGGGATGCGGTGCCTGACCCGGGACGCGTTCGAGGCAGCGACTCCGCTGGCGCACGGCTGGGGTGTGGAGACCGGGATGACGATCGACCTGCTCACCCAGGGTTTCCGGATCCTCGAGGTGCCGTGCGACCTGCAGCACCGGCCGTCCGGCAGCGACTTCCGCGGCCAGATGCACCGGGCGGCGCAGTACCGGGACGTGCTCCTGGCGGTCAATGCCCGTCGTGTGCGCCGTGCCGTGCACAAGGTGCGCCGAAGCGTCGGCGAGGACTGACCGGCGACTGACCGGCGACGGACCGGCATCGGCGGCGCCCGCCGCCCCAGGTGAGACCCGTAGTCTGACCGCGTGCCCCGCTGGTCGACGCGCCTCCGCTCGGCAGCGCGCGCCGTGGTGGTCATCGGCCTTGCCGGCTCGGCTGCCGTCGCGGCGCCGCTGGCCGCCGCCGCCGCCCTGTCGGCTGCCCGGCCGCCGGTCGCGCCGTCAGCCGTCCGCTGGCTGTCTCCCGCCGCGCCCGACGACAACGCGAGCACGCCTGAGCCGACGGACCCCGCGAGTCCCGGCCTGGTGATCGTCGGGACGGGCGGACTGCACTGGACGGACGTCGAGCGCGCTACCATGCCGACCCTGTGGCAGATGGTCTCCGAAGGCTCGGTGGCGTCGATCTCCGTCCGCACGGGGAACCCGCAGACCTGCCCGGTGGATGCCTGGCTCACCCTCTCCGCCGGCCGGCGCACCGTCGCGTCGGTCGAGGAGGCCGGTGCCGTCGGCTCGGACCCGGGGGACGGGACGGCCGTCCTGGCGGACTGCACACCGGTCCCGGTCGCTGACACGGCGCCGGCCCAGTCGGCGGACCCGGTGCCGGTCGACCTCGCCGGTTGGGCCGCGCTCACCGCGCTGCCGGTCGATCAGGGTGGTGGCACCGCGGGTGCTCTGGGCAGTCGAACGGCTGCGGCGGGCAGCTGCACGACGGCCGTCGGGCCCGGCGCCGCCGTCGCGCTCGCGGATCTCGACGGACACGTCGCCCGGTACGTCTCCTCGGCCGACCGGATCGACACCTCCCTGCTCGTCGCGTGCCCCGTGACCGTTGTGGATGCGGGCGAGCCATTGGTCGAGCCCGCCGAGCGGCAGGCGGCTCTGCACGACTTGGATGCGCTGCTGCGGCGGATCGTCGAGGCCGTCCCGGAGGGCTGGCGCGTGGTCGTGGCAGGCGTCTACGACACACCGGTCGACGATCGCGGGCTGCAGGTGGTCGTCGACTGGCACCGCGGCGGGGGACCCATCGGTTGGTCGACGTCGGCGTCCACCCGCCGGCCCGGCATCGTCACCCTCGCCGACCTGACGGCCACCGCTCTGGCGACCGTCGGCGCCCCGATCGACGACCTGGACGGCGCTCCCCTGGTGGTCGCGGCGGAGCGCCGGATGAGCCCCGAGCGCACGGTCGAGAACCGCCGGTACCTCACCGAGCTGACCACGACCGTCCCCCACCTGGTGCCGGTGCTGCTCGGTGTGCTCGGGCTCGGCCTGCTGGCCGCGATCGGTGCGGTGGCCGCCCGGCGTCGTGGCCGCGCGAGTCGGGGTGCCGGCCGTCCTGCACGCGTGACCGGGCGGACGGTCACGGTCACGATGCTGGTGGTGGCGAGCGCCCCGGCCGGCGCCTATCTCGCCGCGCTCTCCCGCTGGTGGGGGTCCGCGATCCCGACCGTCGTGGCGATCCTGTGGACGGCGGTGGGTGCCACCGCCGTCGCGCTGGCGGCGTGGGCGCTCTCGCACGCCCTGCCGCGTGGTCCCTGGCGACTGGGGGGAGCCGTTGCCGGGCTCACCTGGCTGATCCTGACCGTCGACGGGCTGACCGGCACCACGCTCCAGCACGGCTCCATCCTCGGCGTGACGCCGACGCTCGGGGCCCGCTACTTCGGCTTCGGCAACCTCACGTTCGCCGTCTACATCACGGCTGGGCTCGTCCTGTCCGGTGCCCTCGCCGCCGTCGCGCTCGAGCGCGGCCGGCGCGCGGCGGCCTGGGTCACCGTGCTGGTGATCGGCCTGGTGACGGTGGTGATCGACGGCTGGCCGGCCTTCGGTGCGGACTTCGGCGGGGTGTTCGCCGCCGTGCCAGCCTTCGCCCTGCTGCTGCTCGCGGTGAGCAGCGCCGCGACCACCCCACGCCGCGTGCTGGTCACGGCACTGGCCACCGTCGCGACCGTGACGGTGGTGGCAGTGGTCGACTGGCTGCGGCCGGGCGCCGGCTCGCACCTCGGTCTGTTCGTGCAGCGCGTGGTCGACGACGAGGCCTTCCCGATCGTCGCAACCAAGGCGGCTGCGGCCTGGGGCACTGTCGCCAGCCCGGCTGGTGTCCTTGCCACCGTGCTCTGCGTCGCCGCGGGGGTGGCTCTCCTCGGGCCCCAGCGCTTCCGGCCGGCGGCGGTGGACCAGGCGTATCTGCGGTGGCCGTTGTTGCGGCCGGTCACCCGCAGCGTGGTCCTTGCTGCGGCGCTCGGCACCCTGCTGAACGACTCGGGCATCCTGGTCGGCACAGCAGTGCTGGCCATGGCCGGGGCGTTGGTCGCCGTGTCGTGGGCCGGTGGCTGGATCGCCCCACCGCCCCCGCCGGCCGGGACGCCGGTTGAGGCGCCGGCCGGCCCCGATGCCCCGGTGCGCCGGATGCCGGCCACGATCCTGGCCGTCGGTGGCGGGCTGCTGGCCGCCCTGCTGCTCGGCTCGGTCGCCGCCCCCTCGACAATGGTCGCCGCCGGCGACGTGGCCGCACGATCGGGGACGCCGGTTGTCGCCGCGTCGGACCACGTGGTCGTGATCGGCACCAGCGGCGTGCGCTGGCAGGACGTCTCGTTCGCCGGGACGCCGACGCTCTGGCGCCTGCTCCGGGACGGTGCCGCCGCCGGCGGTGTCACGCCCGGGCCGAGCGGGGCCAACCGGCGGTGCGAGTCGGCCGGATGGCTGGCCCTGTCCGCGGGGCGCGCGCCGGTCACCGGTGAGTGGTTCTACGGCACCTGGCTGTGCGCGCCCTTGACGACCGGCCAGGGTGCCGACGGGGCCCCTGCCGACGGCGTCGCGATCGGCGGGTGGGATGCGCTGGTCGAGCTGCAGGCGTCGTCGGCGTTCCGACCGCGTCTCGGCACCCTTGCCGATGCCCTCGGCGAGACCGGGGCGTGCGCGACCGCCGTCGGGCCGGGAGCCGCACTTACCCTCGCGGACGGTTCGGGTGACGTCGCCCGGTACCGCGACCTGGCCGATGCCCTTGCGGACCCCGAGTCCGCCTTCAGCTGCCCCGTCACGGTGGTCGATGCCGGCGCCGCCCCGGAGCAGCCTAGCCCGTGGGTGGTCCCCGAGCCGGTGCTGCCGGTCGATCCACCGGCGCCGGACGCCGTACCCGAACCGCTGGACCCGCTGGCCCCCGGCGTCCCGGAGGACACCGCCGTCCGCGACGCCGCGACGCGCGCCGCCGAGCTCAGCGCCGTTGACGCGACGGTCGGGCAGCTGCTCCGGGTGGTGCCGACCGACGCCGTGGTCCTTGTCGTCGACGTCGGCGACCGGTCGACGGGCCGGCCATGGCTCGGGGTCGGCGTCGTCGGCGTGGCCAACAGCCCCACCGCGAGCTTCCTCTCGGCGTCCTCCACCAAGTGGGAGGGCGTCATCCGGTTGCTCGACGTGCCGACCACCATCCTGTCGGCGGTCGGCGCGCAGAACCCCGCCGGGTTCAGCGGGTCGCCGGTGACGGCGGCCGGCCCCCGCCCGTCCGACGTCGCCGGGACCGTCGACCAGCTGGCCGGCCTGACCGTCCGGGATCATGCGCTGCGCGGTGTCGCCGGCTCGATCACCACTGTGCCCATGCTCCTGGCTCTGGCACTGCTCGGGGCCGTCGTGCTGCTCCGTCGACGTGCCGGCGGAGCGCTCCAGCGGCGGGCGCTGCGGGCGATCGACGCGGTGCTCCTGGTGATCGCCGCCATGCCCGCCGGCGTGTTCCTGATGGCGGCCTGGTCCTGGTGGCGGCTCGGCGCACCGGTGGCGGGCATGTGGGCCTCGATGGCCGTCTCGACGCTGATGGTTGCCGGCATCGGTGCCCTCGCCCCGTGGCGGCCCGCCTGGGTGGCCCCGGCTCTGGTCAGTGCGATCACCGCGGGCATCCTCACCCTCGACGCGCTGCTCGGCACGCCGCTGCACCGGGGCAGCCCGCTGGGCCCGGCGCCGACCCTCGGCGGGCGGTTCTACGGTTTCGGCAACCCGACGTACTCGGTCTACGTGGTCGCCATGGTGGTCACCGCGGCGGCGGTCGCCACCTGGCTGCTGCGGCGGGGCCACCGTCGCCTCGCCGTCGCGGCCGCGGCGGCGGTCGGCCTGGTCACCCTGGTCGTCGACCTGTGGCCGACGCTCGGCGCCGACCTCGGCGGTGGCCTGGTGCTGGTGCCGGCCTGCGGCGTCGTCGTGCTGGCCGTTGCGGAGGTGCGGGTGAGCTGGCAGCGCCTGGCGCTGATCGGTGTCGCGGGGCTGGTCGCGGTCAGTGCGATCGGGGTGCTCGACTGGATGCGCCCCCCCGATGACCGGTCGCACCTTGGCCGCTTCGTGCAGTCGGTGCTGGACAGAACGGCCTGGGAGACGGTCGCCCGCAAGGCCGGCTACGCGGCGGTGACCGTGACCAGCGGCCCGACGGCGTGGCTCACCCTCGCCGTCGTGCTCGCAACGGCCCTGCTGCTCTGGCGGGGCTCGCGCCTGCGGGCCGACTGGTTCGCCGAGGTGGAGCAGCAGTGGCCGCTCGTGCGCGCCGTCCTGCTCGGCCTGCTGATCGCGGCCGTCGGCGGGGCCCTGGTCAACGACTACGGCGTGCGGATCGCCACGGTGATGCTCTTCGCCGCCGTCCCGCTGGTCGGGATGCTCGCGGTGCGCAGCATCCCGGACGCCACGGCTGCGCCGGACACTGCGCCCACGCCGGACACTGCGCCCACGCCGGCCGGCGAGCCGGCACTACCCTGCGAGGGGCCGACCGACAGCAACGAGAGGAGCACGCCATGACCGGGCAGCAGCGGCCGCGGTACGCCTACCTGGGGCCGGCGGGCACCTTCACCGAGGCAGCTCTGCGCCAGGTGGTCAGCCCGGAGGAGGCCGAGTACCTGCCGCAGGCCGACGTGGTCTCGGCGATCGAGGCGGTCCGGCGCGGCGAGGCCGACCGTGCCGTGGTGGCCATCGAGAACTCGGTCGAGGGCGGCGTCACCGCCGTGCTGGACACCCTCGCCACCGGCGAGCCCCTGGTGCTCCTCGGCGAGATGCTCGTGCCGGTGTCCTTCGTGCTGGCGGCCCGCGCTGGGACGACGCTGGCCGACGTCGAGCGGATCTCCGCCCATCCGCACGCCTGGGCGCAGTGCCGGCGCTGGCTGCGGACCAACCTGCCCGGCGTCGTGCACGTGCCGGCCACGTCCAACACCGCACCGGCCGCACTGTTGGCCGGAACACAGGAGAAGCTGGCCTTCGACGCCGCACTGATCCCGCCGGCCGCCCTCGAGCACTACCCGCTGGAAGTGCTCGCCACCGACGTCGCGGACAGTGACCGTGCGGTGACCCGGTTCGTCGTCGTCGGACGGCCGGGCACCCTTCCGGAGCGCACCGGCGCGGACAAGACGACGCTCGTGGTGCACCTGCCCAGCAACCAGGCGGGCGCGCTGCTGGAGATGCTCGAGCAGTTCTCCACGCGGGGCGTGAACCTGTCCCGGATCGAGTCCCGTCCGCTCGGGGACTCCCTCGGCCGGTACTCGTTCTCGATGGACGTGGAGGGCCACATCGGCGAGGAACGGGTGGCCGAGGCGCTGATGGGTCTGCGCCGGGTGTGCCCGCACGTGCGCTTCCTCGGGTCCTACCCGCGGGTGGACGAGCCGCACGGCGACCTGCGGGTCGGGACGTACGACGCCGACTTCCACTCCGCGCGGGCGTGGGTCAAGGCGCTGCGCGAGGGCCGGGCGACCTGACGCTCAGGCGCCGCCGTCGACCCGCACGGTCAGGGCCAGCGGATCCACCCGCACGGCCACCTCGACGGCCCGGCCGATGATGTCCCCGTCCACCTGGATCGGCTGGGCTTCCCGGGTGCGCACCCGGACGACCTGCGCCCGCGCGTGGTCGATCTTGCCCGCCTTGTTGGGCAGCTGGCTGCGCAACCCGAAGCGCTGCAGGGCGACCTCGCCGAACAGCTGGCCCCAGCCGAGCAGGCCGACCCGGGTGTCGATCGCGCCGACGTCCAGCCAGCCGTCGTCCAGGACGGCGCCCGGCAGCAGCGTGATCCCGCCCGGCAGCCGTCCACAGTTGCCGATCATCAGGCTGCGCAGCCGCACGTTGTACCAGGGCGACTCGTCCATGGAGAGCTGCAGGCGCAGCCGGTAGGCGTGCAGGTGCTTGATCCCGGCGACGAAGTAGGCGACCCAGCCGACCTTGGCCTTGAGCAGCTCGTCGGCGTCGGCAACCATCGCCGCGTCGAAGCCGAGCCCGGAGATCACCAGGAAGATGTGGTCCTGCGCGTCGTCCCCGGCGTCGGGTGGTGTCTGCTCGGCGACAGCGTCCCCGGGATCGGCCTCGGCGATGTCGTCGAGCTCCTGGGACTCGTCGCGGACCACCCGCAGCCACCCGACGTCGATCCGCCGGTCGGTCCCGGTGAGGGCGATCCGGATCAGGTTGTCGACGTCGCCGAGCGGCAGGTCCAGGTTGCGGGCCAGCAGGTTGCCGGTGCCCTGGGGGAGCAGGCCCATCGGCACGTCGGTGCCGGCGAGGCCCTCCGCGACCGCGCGCACGGTGCCGTCCCCGCCGATCGCGACGACCAGCGCGACCCCGCGCTCGACCGCCTCGCGCGTCTGCCCGACACCGGGGTCCTCCGCAGTGGTCTCGTACCACAGGGGCTCGGGCAGGTGGCAGGCCGCACAGGCCCGCACCACGACGTCGCGCAGGGCCGGCACCCCGGGCTTCGTCGGGTTGGCCACGAACGCGACGAGCGTGTTCGTGGCGTCGGTGCTGCCGGTGGCAGCCGTGCCGGCGCTGCCTGCGGCGGCCGACGAGGGCTTGAGGCTGAAGCCGTGGGCACGCAGCGCCCGCCGGTTCTGCACCGCGATCACCGTGGCGACGGCGCCGAGCAGGACGCCGACTGCCGCCGCCAACGCCACCCATGCCCCGACGGTCATGGCGACACCGTACGGGCCCCTTGACCCCGGCACACCCCCATCGGGGCTCGGTACCCTCAGGGGGTGATCGACCTCCGCACCCTCCGCCAGAGCCCTGACCTCGTCCGTGCCAGCCAGCGCCTGCGCGGGGACGACGAGTCCCTGGTGGACGCGGCCGCCTCCCTCGACGAGCGGCGGCGCTCGGCTCTGACCCGGTTCGAGCAGCTGCGTGCCGAGCAGAAGGACCTCGGGCGGCAGGTCGCCCAGGCCACCGGGGATGCCAAGGCCGAGCTCCTGGCCCGGGCCAAGGCACTGGCCGACGGCGTGAAGGTCGCCCAGGCCGATGCGGACGCCGCGGCGGTCGAGCTGGACGAGGTCATCTGGCGGATCAGCAACGTCGTGATCGACGGCGTCCCGGCCGGCGGCGAGGACGACTTCGTGGTGCTGCGCCAGCTGGGCACCCCGCGCGACTTCGCCGCGGAGTACGGCCCCGAGTTCGCGGTGCGCGACCACCTGGAGCTCGGCGAGCTGCTCGCCGCGATCGACGTGCAGCGGGGCACCAAGGTGTCCGGCGCCCGCTTCTACTTCCTGACCGGCGTGGGGGCCCGGCTGGAGCTCGCGCTGCTCAACGCGGCGATGGACCGGGCGATCGCCGCGGGCTTCGTCCCGATGATCACGCCAACCCTTGTCAAGCCGGAGATCATGCGGGGCACCGGCTTCCTCGGCGCACACGCCGACGAGGTCTACCACCTGGCCACCGACGACCTGTACCTGGTCGGCACCTCGGAGGTTGCGCTCGGTGGCTACCACACCGACGAGATCATCGACCTGTCCGCGGGGCCGCGCCGGTACGCCGGCTGGTCGTCCTGCTTCCGGCGGGAGGCCGGCTCGTACGGCAAGGACACCCGCGGGATCATCCGGGTGCACCAGTTCAACAAGGTGGAGATGTACTCCTACACGACGGCCGACGACGCCGAGGCCGAGCATGCGCGCCTGCTGGCCTTCGAGGAGGAGATGCTCGCCGCGGTCGGGCTGCCCTACCGGGTGATCGACACCGCGGCCGGCGACCTCGGCTCCAGCGCCGCCCGCAAGTTCGATTGCGAGGCGTGGCTGCCGAGCCAGCAGCGCTGGCTCGAGCTGACCTCCACGTCCAACTGCACCACCTTCCAGGCCCGCCGCCTTGGCGTGCGGGAGCGGACGGCGTCGGGCGAGACCCGGACCGCGGCCACCCTGAACGGGACCCTTGCCACCACCCGCTGGATCGTGGCGATCCTGGAGAACCACCAGCAGGCGGACGGGTCGGTGCGGGTGCCGGAGGGGCTGCGCGGCTACCTCGGCGGTCTCGACGTGCTGCGACCGGTGGTGGCGTGAGGCACCCAGACGTGAGGCAGGCGGCCGCGGGAGCTGTCCCGGACGCCGAGGCTGCCGCGCGCCGGCTGGTGGCCATCGACGTCGACGGCACGGTGATGGGCTTCGGCAACACCATCTCGCCGACGGTCGTCGACGCCGTCGCGGCCGTTCGGGCGGCCGGCCACCACGTGGTGCTGGCCACCGGGCGCTCGGTGATCTCCGCCGCCCCGATCGCCCGTCGGCTCGGCATGACCACCGGCCCGGCGGTGTGCTCCAACGGTGCGGTCAGCGTGACGCTCGACCCGGCCGCGGACCGGGGCTACCGGATCACGGACATGATCACGTTCGACCCGGGCCCCGCCCTGCGGGTGATCCGCGAGGAGCTGCCGGACGCCGCTTACGCGGTCGAGGACGTCGGCCGGGGCTTCTTCGTCTCCAAGCCGTTCCCGCCCAACGAGATCGAGGGCGTGCACACGGTGGTCGACTGGGACTACCTCTGCACGCTGCCGGCCACGCGTGTCGTGATCCGCAGCCCCGAGCACACCGAGGCCGACTTCCACGAGATGGTGGAGCGGATCGGGCTGCACGAGGTCTCGTACTCGGTCGGCTGGATCGCCTGGCTGGACCTCAACCCGAAGGGCGTGTCCAAGGGCAGCGCGCTGGAGGACCTGCGGGTCCGGCTCGGGGTCCGGCCGGAGGCGACGGTGGCGATCGGCGACGGACGCAACGACCTGGAGATGCTGCGCTGGGCCGCCCGCGGGGTCGCCATGGGCAACGCCGACGACGTCGTGCGCGCGGCAGCCGACGAGGTCACCGGGACGATCGACGAGGACGGCGTCGTGCCGGTCCTGCGGGGGCTGTCGGACTGACGCGCGCCGCACGGGCCAGGGGCTTGTTGGACCGCCTCCCACCCACAGGAGCACAATCGACGCCCATGGCCCCAGGCATCGACGACGTCGCGCGGGCCGCCGGGGTGTCCACCGCGACGGTGTCACGGGCGCTGCGGGGTCTGCCGAACGTGAATGCGGCGACCCGGGCGCGGGTGCGGGCCGTTGCCGCCGAGCTCGGGTACGTCGCCTCGCCGTCGGCCGCGAGCCTGGCGTCCGGGCGCACCAGGACCATCGGGCTGATCAGCCCGTGGATCAACAGGTGGTTCTTCGCCAACGTCATCGAGGGTGCCGAGCGGACCCTCCGGGCGCACGGTTTCGACGTGCTCCTGTACACGTTCGACGCCCGGGCGTCGAGCGCTCGGGCCCGGGTGGACCCGAGCGTGCTGCGCCGTCGGGTGGACGGCATCCTCGTGGTCGGGCTGCCGCTGGCGCGCGAGGAGATCGACGCGCTGGTGCACCTTGGCTACCCGCTGGTGTGCATCGGGTGGGGCGGGTACGGGCAGGTCACCGTCCGGCTGGACGACCGCGCGACGGCGATCGACGCCACCCGGCACCTGATCGGGCTGGGTCACACCCGGATCGCGCACATCACCGGCGCGTCCGACGACGTCGCTCCGTGGTCCCCGCCGGTCGAGCGATCGGCCGGGTGGCGCGCGGCTCTTGCCGAGGCCGGGGTGGTGGTCGACCCGACGCTGGAGGTGTACGGGAACTTCGACGTCGAGGGCGGCCGGGCAGCGACCCTCGAGCTGCTCGCGGTCGCCCCGGACGTCACAGCCGTGTTCGCGGCGTCGGACGAGATGGCGATGGGCGCGATCCTTGCCCTGGGGGCCTCCGGCCGTC
This sequence comes from Actinomycetales bacterium, assembly GCA_038204895.1. Taxonomy (GTDB): domain Bacteria; phylum Actinomycetota; class Actinomycetes; order Actinomycetales; family Cellulomonadaceae; genus Actinotalea. Next base: position 10,231 of record JBBRCL010000060.1, read on the forward strand.
GGGTCCCGGAGGACGTGTCGGTGATCGGTGTCGACGGGCACGACCTCGGCGAGCTGGTGGGCCTGACCACCATGGCGCAGCCCGCCAACGAGCAGGGTGCGGCGGCCGCAGAGATCGTGCTGGACATGATCGGTGGAGGATCGCCGCCGTCCGAGCTGATCTACCCGACGGTCCTGGTCGAGCGCACCTCGACCGGCCTCGCACCGCGCTGAGCCGAGCAGTCGTCGGCGCGCGACGCCTGGCTGAGACCGCTCTCTGACCTGCTGCGTTGCGGTTGGGTCGGGAGGTTCGCGGCGCAGAAGCCCCCTGTGACGGAATTGTGACCGCACTGGAACCGGCATGTGGCCGCTTGATCTTGCAGCATGCTTCTGCAAGCGCTTGCATAGGGGTGCATGCACCGGCCCGGCGCTCCTTGCGCTCGCGTTCGGCCTGGTCTACCCGGCGATCCGCACCATCTACACGTCGTTCTTCAACCGCAACGGCGAGGAGTACGTGGGCCTCGGCAACTACGTCCAGGCCTTCAGCCAGAACGAGTTCCAGATCGTGCTGCGCAACACCGCGCTGTGGGTGGTCCTCGTGCCGATCGTGTCGACCCTCATCGGCCTGGTGTACGCCGTGGTGGTCGACCGGACGCGGTTCGAGAAGTTCGCCAAGACGCTCGTGTTCATGCCGATGTCCATCTCGATGGTCGGCGCCGGCATCATCTGGCGGTTCATCTACGAGTACCGCGGCCCCCTCCGCGACGCCCAAGGCGTCCCGACCAACGAGCCGACAGGCCTGCTCAACCAGCTCCTGGTGGGGGTCGGCTTGGACCCCAAGCAGTTCCTGCTGGACTCCCCGGAGAACAACCTCTTCCTGATCGCCGTGATGATCTGGATCCAGGCCGGCTTCGCGATGACCATCCTGGCCGCCGCGATCCGGGCGATCCCGGTCGACATCATCGAGGCCGCGAAGCTCGACGGCCTGCACGGGCCCAGCATGTTCCGTTACATCACCGTGCCGAGCGTCCGCCCCGCACTCGTGGTGGTGGTGACCACCATTGCGATGGCGACGCTCAAGGTGTTCGACATCGTCCGGACCATGACGAGCGGCAACTTCGGCACCTCGGTGGTCGCCAACGAGTTCTACGTCCAGAGCTTCCGGTCGCAGAACGCGGGTCTCGGCGCAGCGCTCGCGGTGATCCTGTTCGTCCTGGTGATCCCGATCGTCGTCTACAACGTCCGGCAGATGCGCATCTCGGAGGAGATCCGATGAGCACCACACCGACTCCTCCCCAAGCGTTCTCCACGAGCGAGCCGGGCGAGGCCACCGGCGCACCACCGGCCGGACCGAGGAAGAAGGAGGGGCGCGTCGCGCGGAAGGCTTCGCGTAGCCGCGAGCGGTTGAGCTCGCCCGGCGCCTCGATCACCGCAGTCCTCATCGCGGTCCTGTGGACCGTCCCGACCTTCGGCCTCTTCGTCACATCGTTCAGGCCATCCGCGGACATCCGCCGCGACGGGTGGTGGAACGTCTGGAACGTCTTCGCCAACCCCACCTTCACGCTCGACAACTACACGAACGCGATCAGTGGTTCCACCAGCCTGGGGACCTACTTCGTCAACTCCATCGCGATCACCATCCCGGCGGTGGTGATTCCGATCTCGATCGCGCTGCTCGCGGCGTACGCGTTCGCGTGGATCGACTTCCGGGGCCGCAACGTGCTGTTCGTGGCGGTCTTCGCGCTGCAGATCGTGCCGATCCAGATCACGATGATCCCGCTGCTGAGCCAGTACGTGGACTGGGGGCTGGCCGGGTCGTTCTGGACGGTATGGCTCTCGCACTCGATCTTCGCGCTGCCGCTCGCGATCTTCTTGCTGCACAACTTCATGAAGGACATCCCGCAGTCGCTGATCGAGGCGGCGCGCGTGGACGGGGCGGGTCACGTGAAGATCTTCTTCCATGTCCTCATGCCGTTGCTGGTGCCGGCGATCGCCGCCTTCGCGATCTTCCAGTTCCTCTGGGTGTGGAACGACCTGCTGGTGGCACTGGTGTTCGCGCCGGGCCCGAACGTCCGACCGCTCACCGTGTTCATCGCCGAGCTGGCCGGCACCCGCGGCCAGACGTGGCACCTGCTCTCCGCGGACGCCTTCATCTCGATGATCATCCCGGTGATCGTGTTCCTGTCCCTGCAGCGCTACTTCGTCCGAGGCCTGCTGGCAGGCTCCGTCAAGGGCTGACGCTCAGCCCGCACAATGCGGCGTCCGTCCCGGAGTGCGGCGTTCCGAATGCCGCACTCCGTCCGTCCTGCCGCACTCCGTCCGTCCTGCCGCACTCGGCCGCCCTATCGGCGGGCCGCACGACGACGAGGCGACGCCCGTAGCCTGGCCCGGTGGGACTCTCACCGGGCCAGGCTGCTGAGCGGGTGCCGGCCCCGGCGCTCTTCGTCGTCTCCGGCCTGGCCCAGTACCTCGGCGCCGCCATCGCCGTCACGCTCTTCGCGACCATCCCCGCGGTCGGCGTCGCTTGGCTGCGGATCCTGTTCGCCGCCGTCGTGCTGGTGGCCTGGCGCCGGCCCTGGCGCCTCGCCTGGACCCGGCGCGACGTGGGTGTCGTGCTGGCGTTCGGCGTCGCCCTCGCCGTGATGAACGTCTTCTTCTACGTCGCGATCGACCGCCTGCCGCTCGGCACGGCAGTGGCGATCGAGTTCGTCGGGCCGGTGGCGGTGGCGGCCGCGACGGGGTCCGGCTGGCGCGAGCGGGGAGGCGTGGTGGTCGCCGCCGCCGGGGTGCTGCTGCTCACCGGCGTGAGTCTGGTGAACGGGCAGGACGCCGTCGTCGGCCTGGTCGCGATTGGTGTCGCGGCGACCGCCTGGGCGGCATACATCCTGTTGGGCCGGCGGGTGGCTCTGAGCGGCGGCGGGGTGACCCGCCTGGCTGCGGCGATGGCCGTTGCCGCCGTCCTGCTGGCCCCGGTGCTGGCGCGGCAGGCGGCCGGCGTGCTGGACGCGTGGTGGCTGGTCGGCGCGGTGCTCGGCGTTGCGGTGCTCTCGTCGGTGATCCCGTATGCGATCGAGCAGGTGGTGCTGCGCCGGGTCAGTGCCGCGACGTTCGCCGTGCTGCTGGCCATGCTGCCGGCGACGGCCGCGGTGGTGGGCGCCGTCGTGCTCCGCCAGTGGCCGTACCCGCTCGACGTCGTCGGGCTGGTCCTGGTCTCGGCCGCGATCGGCCTGACCACGACGCGGCGTCCGGAACCGGTCACCGCGCCCGACGCCGGCGCCTGACGGCGCGGATCTCCGGCCCACCCGCGCACATCGCGGCAGAGTGTACGGAGTGCGGCCTCCAGCACGCCGCACTCCGTGCCGTGCGCCGCACTCCGCGGGGGGTGGGGGTTGGGGGCGGGGGTCGCAGGGGGGGTGGGGGGTGAGGGTTGGGGGGCGCTGTGCCTACAGGTACTGCCCGGGGGCGCGCGGCTCTCGTCCCTGCGGGCGGCCGTCCTCGTCGACCGGGACCACCGTCACACCCGGCGGCAACGCGCGGCGGATCTCGGCCAACTGGGCCTGGGTGCTCATCTGCTGGGCGACCAGCGCCGTCTGCAGCCCGTGGAAGAGACCCTCGAGCCAGCCCACCAGCTGGGCCTGCGCGATCCGCAGCTCGGCATCCGAGGGCTGGCCCTCGTCGGAGAACGGCAGGGTGATCCGGTGCAGCTCCGCGACGAGGTCGGGAGCGAGCCCGTCCTCGAGCTCGCGGAGCGACCGCTCGTGCACCTCAGCGAGCCGGCTACGGGCGGCGTCGTCCAGCGGTGCGCTACGGACCTCTTCCAGCAGCTGCTTGACCATGGTGCCGATCCGCATGACCTTTGCCGGCTGGCCGATGAAGCCGACCTCGGGGACCACGACGGCATCGTCCTGGGCGGCAGTCTCGTCGGTATGGGGGAGGCTCTGATCGGTCATGACACCTATTCTCCATCTACGGGACGGCGTCCCGCCCGGTACCGTGTGGGCGGAACCCGGTGTGCTCTCCGCGACCGGGACGCGCTCTGGGAGAAGACCGATGACCTGGCTGTCCTCCACCGCCCACCACCGCTGGCTCGAGGCGGAGACCGACCGTCTGCTGGCCTTCGGTCGCGCGGCCCGGCTGCCCGAGGGTGGCTTCGGCTGGCTCGACGACCAGGGGAACGTCGACCCCGGTCACCCCTGCGAGCTGTGGATCACCTGCCGGATGACCTACGCATACGCGCTCGGCTCGATGCTCGGGCGACCTGGCGCGGGCGTCCTCGCCGATCACGGGCTGGCCGCGCTGACCGGCCGGTTCCGCGACGTCGAGCACGGTGGCTGGTACGCGTCGGTCGGGTCGGACGGTCCCGTTGACACGGACAAGGGCGCCTACCCGCATGCCTTCGTGATCCTCGCCGCCGCGAGTGCCGTCGCCGCGTGCCGATCCGGGGCGGACGCGATCCTGGCCGAGGCCCTCGACGTCTCCCTCCGCCATTTCTGGGACGACGACGCCGGCATGGTCGTGGAGTCCTGGGACCGGGCGTTCAGCAAGGCCGAGGACTACCGGGGCGTCAACGCCAACATGCACACGGTCGAGGCCTACCTGGCCGCCGCCGACGTGACCGGCGACCGGGCCTGGCTGGACCGGGCCGTGCGGATCACCGAACGCGTCGTGCACCGGTACGCCAAGGACAACCAGTGGCGGATCCCCGAGCACTTCGACCCGCAGTGGCAGCCGCTGCTCGAGTACAACGTCGACACGCCCGCCCATCCGTTCCGCCCGTACGGGGCGACGATCGGGCACTGGATGGAGTGGGCCCGGCTGACCCTGCACGTCCGGGCCGCGCTCGCCGTGCGTGGCGATGCCCCCGAGGACTGGATGCTCGAGGACGCGACGGCCCTGTTCGATGCCGCAGTGGCCGAGGGCTGGGACGTCGACGGCGCACCCGGCTTCGTCTACACGGTCGACTGGGCGGGCCAACCCGTCGTGCGCGAGCGCATGCACTGGGTGCTCTGCGAGGCGATCAGCGCGGCCGCCGCCCTGCACGTCGTCACCGGTGAGCCACGGTTCGACGACTGGTACCGGACGTGGTGGGACCACGCCGCCGAGTACTTCATCGACCTGGCCGGTGGCTCGTGGCGCCACGAGCTGGCCCCTGGCAACGGGGTGTCCCAGGGCGTGTGGTCCGGCAAGCCGGACATCTACCACGCCCTGCAGGCGACGCTCGTCCCGCGCCTGCCGCTCAGCCCGGTGCTGGCACCTGCGCTCTCGCGGGGACTGCTCGACTAGCGGGAGTTTCCCGGCTATCTCGGGGGGTTGGTGTAAACGTGCAGGTCAGCGTGGGTGCGGGTGGTGTTTGGGTGTATGACCTAAGTGTGGGGTGCCCAACGGTTTAGGTCGAAGATCTCGATGAGTTGGTCTTGGG
>JBBRCL010000061.1:0-15363 GCA_038204895.1 Actinomycetales bacterium
CCGGCACCGGCACCGGCACCGGCACCGGCACCGGCACCGGCACCGGCACCGGCACCGGCACCGGCACCGGCACCGGCACCGGCACCGGCACCGGCACCGGCACCGGCACCGGCTGACGGTGTCCGGCTTGTCCGGCTTCCGTTTCCCCCGCCAACGGAGTCGTGCAAGAGTCGATGCGCGAACCCGGTCCTGCGCGCGGCGCAGGCGTGAGCGAGGAGCACGCATGAGCGAGGACAAGCGGCAGCCCCGCAACCGACGCAGGGCTGACGCGACGCGCCGCCCGGCGGAGACACCCCAGACCGCGGCATCGGAGGCGCCAGCCCCGCCGGCCGCGCCCACCCCCGCGCCCGCGCCGGCTGCCCCGCCGGCGTCGGAGGCCCCGACGGCTGCGTACGCCGCGCCGTCGGGCACCGTCCCCGACCGGACCTCCGCCTATCCGACAGCCGCCTATCCGGTCGCGCCGCCCGCGGCCGCGCCGCCCGCGGCCGCACCGGTCGCGCCGCGCCCGCAGATCTCGTTCGCCGGCCTCACCGCGGGGGACTACCTGCGCGACGTCGTCGCGGCGCTGCTGCTGCTGATCTCCCTCGGCCTGCGCTGGGACTACACGAGCGTTGCCGTCGACCGGATCGACGTCGTCCTCATCACGATCGTGTCCGTGTTCTCCCTCGCCGTGCCGTACATGGCCCGGATGGGCGCCCTCGGTCAGGGCTGGACGGCGGGCGGCGTGCGGTGGGTCAGGCTGCTGGCCAACGCCCCGTACTTCGTGCTGGTCGCCGTCTACCTGGTCATCGACATCCTGGGCGGCGGGTACCGCGGCGGCGGCGGTGGGGTCGGAGTGGCCCTCGGCGTCGGCCTTGCCGGCGCGATCCTGGCGGCCCAGCCGCGGGAGGGCGAGCTCGGGCCCGACGGCGCCCACCGTCGCGGCGGCCTCTGGTACTGGGTGGTCGCCGGCCTCGGCGCGGTCATCGTCGCGGGTGCTATCGCGCCGCTGGTGATCACCGTCGTCGACCGGCGCGACACCATCCAGGTGCGCGATCTGATCACCGGGCTGCTGATGCTGGCCGGCGTGCTCGTCCTGGTCGTGCTGCCGGTGATCGGCACCCTGGTGCGCAACAGCTCCTGGCGGCTCGTCCTGCTGACCCTGGGCGGCGCGGCCGTGCTGCTCCTGATGCTCGCCAACGGCGGGCGGCTGCACGAGCTGCCGGTCCAGTCCTTCCACTTCGTCGTCTTCGGCTACGTGCTGTGGCCTGCGGTCGCGGCCGCGGCGGCCGCGCCGACCGTGCGCCGCGCGATGCGCGAGCAGGCGCGGCGGGACCGGTGGGTCCGCGCGGCGGTCCGGCTGCTCACCGTTGCCCTGTTGGCGTGCGCGGTGCAGGTCGGCCTGCTGATCCTTGGCATCACCCAGAGCTACAGCCGCGGGGCGCTCGTGTCCGTGCTCGTGTTCACCGTCCTGTACGCGATGGGCGCGATCATCGTGCGCAGCGCGCTGGTCCAGAACCAGCCGTCCGCCGCTGGGGTCGCCTACGGCCTCGCCGTCGGGTTGTTCCTGCTGGGGCTGATCAACCTGGCGGTTGCGTCAGGTGACTTCCTGATCGGCTACCTCGACCTGGTCCTGGCGCTGGTCGTGCCGATGGCCCTGGTGGTGATGGTCGCCGCCGCGGGCGTCCGCGACACGGCGGGACGACCGGCCACCTCCGGGCCTACCGCCACCCTGCCGCCGCGGCCGGGGCAGACGGCGCAGCCGCAGCCCTGGCAGTCAGCTCCCGCCATGGGCCCGACGACGTCACTCCCGGCGCAGGGCTTTGCACCCGCACCGTTGCCCACCCAGTCGGGCCCCTCGACGCCGAACGCCTCAGCCCCGCCCGCCGACATCCCGGAGAGCATCCGTCTGGCGACGGACCCGACGACGCCGCCCGCCACGCTGGCGGAGCTCGCCGCGTCCGCGCCCGAGGCCCGCCGGTACATCGCTCGTCACCCGGCGGCCTACCCGGGTCTGCTCGAGTGGCTGGGCAGCCTGGGCGATCCCGCGGTGAACCAGGCGTTGCGGGAGCGCGGCGCCTGAGCCTGCACTGATCGAGAGAAGCCGACGGCCGATGTCCCTGAGGACATCGGCCGTCGGGCTGTATTCACGCCCAGCGTCCCCTCAGCATCACCCGCAGCGGCGCGAGGTCGTCGTCCACCACCACGAGGTCGGCGCGGCGACCGCCCTCAAGGGCTCCGATGTCGGTGCGGCCCAGCACGGCTGCCGGGGTGCTGGACGCGGACGCGACGGCATCGGCCAGCGGTACACCGCTGCGCACGGTCGTGCGCACCACGTCGAGCAGGTGTGCGGTGGACCCGGCGATCGCGCCGCCGTCGACCAGCCGCGCCACGCCGCCGGTGACCCGGACCCACGAACGGCCAAGGGGGTACACCCCGTCGGGCATCCCGGCCGCGGCCATCGCGTCGGTGACCAGGATGATCCCGGTGGGCCCGAGCAGGGCGAACACGGCGCTGACGGTGCCGGGGTCCAGATGCACGCCGTCGGCCACGAGCTCGACGACCGCCTCGCCGCGGGCCGCCGCGGCCAGGCTCGCCGGCACCGGGCCCGGGTCGCGGTGGTGCCATGGCCGCATCGCGTTGAACAGGTGCGTGGCCGTGGGGTGCGGCGACCGGGCGCCGTCGTGCGCGAGCGCGGCGCGAGCCTCCGCGAGCCCCCGCGCGGTCACCTGGTAGGAGGCGTCGGTGTGCCCGAACGAGGGCACCGCGCCGGACTCCGCGAGCGCGACCAGCACGCCGTCCGGTCCCAGGACGCCCGGCACCTCCGGTGCGACCGTCATCGAGACCAGGTGCCCGCGGGCGACCCGGGCGATCTCCCGCACGACGTCGGCCCGGCCCTGCGTCATCAGGGTCGGGTTCTGGGCGCCGCAGCGGGCGGCGGACAGGTACGGACCCTCGACGTGGATGCCGGCCAGCTCGCCGTCGTCGGCCAGGTCGGCAACCAGGGCGGTGCGCTCGAGCAGGGTGGCCAGGTCCGCGGTCACCAGCGAGGCGACCAGGGACGTCGTGCCGTGCCGCAGGTGCTCGGCGATGGCGATGGCGACGGTCCTGGCGTCGGTGGCGTCCGGGAAGCTGCCGCCACCTCCGCCGTGGCAGTGCAGGTCGACCAGGCCCGGCAGCAGGGTGCGGGGGGCAGCGTCCGGTGCGGGGAGCGGGGTGCCGGGCGGGGCGTCGGGGGCGGGCCCGACCCAGCTGAGCCGGTCCCCGGTGACGACCACGACGCCGTCGTCGAGCACCCCGGACGGTGTCACCACGCGTCCGCGCAGGACCGTCGGTCCGGCGGCCGGTGCCCCGCCCTGGCGTGCGGATGACCCGATGCGGCTCACGGCGGTCCTCTCTGTCGACGGACCGAGCATGGTCCTGCTGCCGCAGGTCAGCCAAGGTCCGCGGGGCCTCCAGCCGGCGCGGCCGGGTCGGACCCGCGGTGTCGACATTTTCTGGATAAGCAGGTCGAACCGGTCCAGTCCCGTCTTTTCACCCGCTTCGTCGCCTCTGCGGGCCTTCACTTGCTCGTAAGGATGCCGATGACCCGTAGGTGATGAGTACATGAGGGCATGGAGCTGGTTCTTGTTCGGGGGTCTGGTCTACGTGACCGCCCACGAGCTCCTGCCTGACTCCGTCGGCCGGGACATGCTCTATGCGGGTGTCGGCTTCGCGGCTGCGGCTGCGATCCTGATCGGCGTACGACGGAACCGGCCGGTGACGCGCACCCCCTGGCTGCTCTTCGCCGCCGGCATCCTGCTGTGGTCCGTCGGGGACATCGCCTGGGCGATCGTCAGGGCGATGGGCAGCGAGCCTCTCCCGTCGGTGGCGGACGTCTTCTACCTGCTCGGCTACGGCGCCTTCGCCGTCGGGCTGCACTACCTGGCCCGGAGCCGGAACCCTGGCGGCGACCGCACCGGGATGATCGACGCCCTGGTGGTGGGCGTGGCCGTCGGCCTCGCCGTGACCGTGTTCCTCGTCGAGCCGGCATGGGCGGCGCAGGGGTCGGTGCTGGCCAAATCGGTCGGGGTGGCGTACCCGGTCGCCGACGTGATGCTCCTGATCCAGCTGACCAACCTCCGCACGGCCGGCCACAGTCGCACGACCGCGCTGCGCCTGCTGAGCCAGGCGCTGGTCGCGACCCTGATCGGTGACCTGCTGTTCCAGTCCGCGCCCAACATCTCATGGCTCGCGTCGAACACGCACCTGCTGGATGGGGCCTGGCTGATCGGGTACCTGCTGTTCGGGGCGGCCGCGCTGCACCCCTCGATGGCGACCGCCACCGACCGGCAGCCGCGGGGGGTGAAGGTGGCCTCCTTGACCCGCGGACAGATCTTGCTGATCTCCGGGGGCATCACGGTGGTCCCGGCCACCGTGCTGGTCGACGTGCTCTCCGGGACGGAGGCGCACCCGATCGAAGCCGTCGCCGCCTCGATCATCATCATCTGGCTGGTCTGCCTGCGGATGGTCGGGATGACCACCCAGATGACCGAGCAGCGGGCGCACCTGGCGCGACTGGCCGATGCCGACGTGCTCACCGGGCTGCCCAACCGGCGGCGGTTCACCGACACCGTCGCGGCCCGGATGGCCGATGGCGCGATCGGAACCGTCCCCGTGCTGCTGGTCGTGCTCGACAGGTTCACCGAGATCAACGACACCCTTGGCCACCGGGTGGGCGACGAGCTGCTGTGCGCGGTGGCCGGGAGGATGACCAAGGTCGTCGGCGCGCGCGGAATGGTCGCCCGGCTGGGCGGGGACTCCTTCGGGGTCGTCGTGCAGGACGAGAGCCACTGCCGCGAGGAGGCGCTCGGCTGCGCAACGACGCTGCGCGGCGGGCTCGCCGCGCCGTTCGAGCTGTCCGACGTGACGGTGTCCATCGACCCCCTGATCGGCATCGCCGTCGGTCCGGGCGACGGCACCGATGCCGAGGAGCTGCTGCAGCGGGCCGACGTCGCGGTCTCGGTCGCGCGCGAGCGTCCGGGCCGGGTGGCCCGGTACACCGGGCGGATGCCGTCCGACGGCACGCTCACCCCCCACCTGCTGACCGAGCTGAGCGCGGCGCTGCAGGCCGGGGACGTCGTCGTGCACTACCAGCCGCAGGTGCAGGTCGCGACGGGACGCGTGATCGGGGTCGAGGCCCTGGTGCGCTGGCAGCACCCGGTGCACGGTCTGCTCCCGCCGGCGTCCTTCATCCCCGCAGCGGAGCGCACCGGTCTGATCCGGCCGCTCACCTTGTACGTGCTGAACCGGGCGCTCGACCAGGCCGCCCAGTGGCGGGCTGCCGGGCGCGACCTGAGCGTGTCCGTGAACCTGTCCGTGCGCGACCTGCTGGACCCCCAGTTCGTGGGGGACGTTCGCGACGCCGTCCTGCTGCACGGGGTGGGCGGGCAGGGTATTGAGCTGGAGATCACCGAGACCATGGCGATGGTCGACCCGCAACGGTCGTTGGCCGTGCTCGAGGCGCTCAGTGCGATGGGGGTCTTGCTCTCCGTCGACGACTACGGCACCGGCTACTCCTCGCTGGCCTACCTGCAGCGCCTGCCCGTCCGGCGGCTGAAGATCGACAGGTCCTTCGTGATGGGGATGGGCGAGGATGAGGCCAGTGCGACGATCGTGCGGTCCACCATCGAGCTCGCCCGGAACCTTGGTATGTCGGTGGTCGCCGAGGGTGTCGAGGACGACGCGACCCTGCTGGCGCTGCGGGCGATGGGCTGCGACGCCGCCCAGGGCTTCGGCCTCGGCCGGCCGGTTCCCGGCGCGGACCTGCTCGACCTGGTGGCCACCATCGAGCACCGGGTGCCGCAGGTGCTCGAGCAGCGGGTCCCGATCGGCCGCCGGATGGTCTGACCGGGTGCGGCATACCGGGGCTACGCCGACTACCAGGGGAGGACCGCGCGCCGGATCCCGCTGGTCGTGCGAGCCGCGGTGAGGCGTGCCTCGCTGGCGTCGGCGCTCGCGGCTGCCTAGCGTCGGGCCCATGGATCCCCTTGACGCCGCGCTCGGCTTCCACGACGACGAGCCGCACAAGGCCGGCATGCACGCGCGCCTGAACTGGCTGCGAGCCGGTGTCCTCGGCGCCAACGACGGCATCATCTCCACGGCCGGCCTGGTGGTCGGCGTGGCTGCCGCGACCAGTGACCGCAAAGCCATCCTGATCGCCGGGGTCGCCGCCCTGGTGGCCGGCGCGGTGTCGATGGCCCTTGGCGAGTACGTGTCGGTCAGCAGCCAGCGCGACACCGAACGGGCGCTGATCGCCAAGGAGATGCGCGAGCTGGCCGAGGACCCCGAGGCCGAGCTTGCCGAGCTGGCCGGGATCTACCAGCAGAAGGGCCTGAGCCGCGAGGTCGCCGGCCTGGTGGCCGCCGAGCTCACTGCGCGCGATGCCCTCGCCGCGCACGTCGATGCCGAGCTGGGTCTTGACCCGGACGAGCGGGTCAACCCCTGGCACGCGGCCCTGGCGTCGGCCATCGCCTTCACCCTTGGTGCCGCGCTGCCGCTGCTGGCCGTCGTGCTGGCGCCACCCGGCGCGCGGATCGGCGTCACGTTCGCGTCGGTCATCCTGGCCCTGACGGTGACCGGCTCGATCAGTGCCCGGCTCGGCGACGCTCGCTCGATGCGGGCGGTGACCCGTCTGCTGGTGGGCGGCACCGCAGCGATGGCCGTCGCGTGGGCGGTCGGCGCCCTGTTCGGCGCGAAGGTGATCGGCTGACCGCAGCGGCGCACCTCCGCGCGACAGCGGGCCGCTACCAGGCGATGCTCGGGTCATGAACGCCGACGCGCCTCCGCCGGACGATCCCAGCAAGCCCGGTTCCCCGCCGGACCTCACGGGTCCGACCTGGCGGTACGCGCTCCGCAAGACCCTCCGCGAGTTCCAGGCCCACGACGTCACGGACCTGGCCGCCGCCCTGACCTACTGGGCGGTGCTGGCCGTCGCACCCGCCGCCCTTGCGCTGGTCTCGCTGCTCGGGGTCTTCGGCAACGGTGAGCAGATCGTCACCGACGTGATGGCCACGGTGCACCAGATCGCCCCCGGGCTGGACCTGGCGGCTGTCCGGCCGGTGGTGGCGAACCTGGCCTCGCAGCAGGGCGCGGGACTTGCCCTGCTCGGCGGCCTGCTGCTGGCGCTCTGGTCCGCCTCGAGGTACGTCAACGCCTTCGCCCGGGCGATGAACCGGATCTACCAGGTGGACGAGGGCCGGCCGATCTGGAAGCTGCGTCTGGTGCTGCTGCTGGTGACGCTGATCCTGCTGGTGCTGGTCGCGATCATCTGCGCCGCGATGGTGCTCTCCGGGTCGGTGGCGCAGGCGATCGGGTCGGTAGTGGGGCTGAGCGAGCTCGCGGTCTCGGTGTGGAACATCGCGAAGTGGCCGGTGATCGTCGTGCTGGTCGTCCTGACCATCGCGATCCTGTACTATGCGACGCCCGACGTGCGGCAGCCGAGGTTCCGCTGGATCAGCGTCGGCTCGCTCGCGGCGATCCTGGTGTGGGCGCTGGCCACGCTGGGTTTCGAGCTGTACGTGGTCCACTTCGGCCGCTACGGCCAGACCCACAGTGCGCTCGCCGGCGTCGTCGTGTTCCTGCTGTGGCTGTGGCTGACCAACAACGCCCTGCTCTTCGGGGCCGAGCTGAATGCCGAGATGGAGCGAGCGCGCGAGCTGCAGGCCGGCATCGAGGCTGAGGAGACCATCCAGCTGCCGCCGAAGGACATCGCGGCCAGTCGGAAGCGAGAGGCCAAGGTCGCCGATGACCGGGGGGTGGGTCGGGCGCTCCGGCTGACCCGGGGCCGCCGACGTCGTCTCCGGGTAGCGGGCCGGACGCTGAGTCGGGACGATGATCACACGACCATCGAGAGGGGACCTGCGTCCATGGAGCACTACCCGATCGCCACCGTCGCCGAGCAGAGCACCGACTTCCGACGCGTGCTGTGGACGGGCAAGTACGTCCAGCTCGTGATCATGACCATCCCGCCCGGCGGTGAGATCGGCGAGGAGGTCCACGAGCACACCGACCAGATCCTGACGTTCGTCAGCGGCACCGGCGAGGCGATCATCTCGGGCGAGACGCGCAAGGTGGCCCAGGGCGACCTGGTCGCGGTGCCGTCCGGCCACACCCACAACTTCGTGAACACCGGCGAGAACCCGCTGATCCTCTACACCGTCTACGGCCCCCCGAACCACGCCGCCGGCGCCGTGCACGCGACGAAGGACGAGGCCGAGGCGCTGGAGAAGGCGGGCAAGGACGAGCCGCCCACCTGGACCGCCGCCGAGTAGGGCGGGCGCCCGGAGCGGCGGCCGCCTGCCGTCCATCGGCTCACATTCGAACGCGCGCCCGCCTCACGGGCGTGGGAGCCCGACGAACCTCGGCGTGCGGCGTCGGTACGCCTCGTAGTCGTCGCCGAAGCGCACGCGGAGCCGAACCTCCTCGCGGCGCACCTTGGTGGTCAGTGCGGCGAGCAGGCCGGCCCAGGCGAGCGTCGGCTCCGGCCGGCGCCGCAGCACCGCCCAGCCTCCACCGGCCACGAGGAGTCCTGTGTAGATCGGGTTGCGGCCCCACGCATACATGCCGCCGGTGAACAGCTCGGCGTCCTCGGGCGGCTCCACGCGCGGGGTGAGCCGCGCGCCATGCGTCCGGGCGGCGGCGATCCCGACGACGCCGCCGCCCACCAGCGCAGCGCACGCGGCGGCCCGGACGGGGCCGGGGAGGTGCCATCGGGCGCGCCCCGGCCACGCGAGTGCGGCGAGCGAGGCGCCCTGGGCGACCACCGCGCCGTCGTCGGGGCCGATCCAGCGCTCCATGCCGGGCACGGCCGCGACGCGGGCGGCTATGCCGGAGAGGGTGCGGGAGAGGGTGCCGGCGAGGGTGCCGTCGAGTGGCGCGCCCATCAGCAGGCGGCGGTGCCGGTGGAGCCCGACGTGCCGGTGGAGCCCGACGCGCCGGCGGTGCTGAGCAGGCGCGCGACGCCGTCCAGCGCCCCGGGCACCAGGGAGAAGTAGGCCCACACCCCGCGCTTCTCGCGCTGGACCAGGCCGGCGTCGACCAGGGTCCTCAGGTGGTGGGAGACCGTGGGCTGGCTCAGGCCGAGCGGCTCGGTGAGGTCGCACACGCAGGCCTCGCCGTCTTCGGTGGCCGCGAGCAACGAGATCACGCGCAGCCGGGCGGGGTCGGCGATCGCCTTGAGGACGGAGGCGAGCCCGATCGCGTCGTCGGCGGCTAGGGGCGCGGCCTGCAGCGGCGCGCAGCAGGCCACGGCGTCGATCGGGCAGGCGTCCTCGGCGAGCTCGCGGGAGGACGCGATGGTGATGGGCTGGACGGTCATGGATCCAGTATCGCTCACGTATTGACAAGTGTCGATATCTGGCGTCAGGATGTAATCCATCGAAGGTCATCAATATCTACCCGAGGAGCAGGCGATGGACGAGAAGGTCGTCGAGCAGGTCAGGATCCACTACGCCGAGGCGGCGACGGCCGTGCTGACCCGGGGCGAGGCGGGCAGCGCCGACGCCGGTTGCTGCGGCACGGACAGCGCCTGCTGCGGCGCGTCGACCTTGGCGGCCGGTGAGGGTGCCGTCTTCTACGGGCCGGACGACGCCGCCCAGGTACCGCAGGCCGCGATGCTGGCCAGTCTCGGCTGCGGTAACCCGCTGGTCGTTGCCGACCTTCTGCCGGGGGAGCGCGTGCTGGACCTGGGATCGGGTGGCGACATCGACGTGCTGCTGTCCGCCCGGCGGGTCGGGCCCACCGGCTTCGCCTACGGCGTGGACATGACCCCGGAGATGCTCCAGCTCGCCCGGCAGAACGCGGCCGAGGCCGGGGCCACCAACGTCGAGTTCCTCGAGGGCCGCATCGAGGCGGTGCCGCTGCCCGACGCGAGCGTCGACGTGGTGATCTCCAACTGCGTGATCAACCTGTCAACCGACAAGCCGGCCGTGCTCGCGGAGATGCTCCGGGTGCTGGTGCCCGGCGGCCGGCTGGGGATCACCGACGTCGTGGCCGAGGACCGCCTGAGCGCAGCCGACCGAGCCGCCCTCGGCGATTACGTGGGCTGCACCGCCGGTGCGCTGTCCCGCACCGAGTACCTCGACGGGCTGGCCGCTGCCGGCTTCGCCGACGCGGAGGTCCGCTTCCTCGACGACGCGCCGTCCGGCATGCACAGCGCGGTCGTCCGGGCCGTCAAGCCGCTCTGACCGGCCCCGCGCCGGCGCACACCCCACCGGTTCCCCCGATCGGGGGGCCACCATCGCGCACGCCCCCGACCGGGGCAGACCCACCGAACGAAGGAGAGCTCTCATGCTGGGTCCCGAGTCCCTGCTCATGCTGCACCACGTCAACCAGGTCGAGCTGATCGCCGAGCTGCGCGGACGCGTCCGCGCCTCCGAGCACGGCCACTCCGGAGCGCTGCGTCGTGCGGCGTCGGGCTCGCGCGCGGCGGTCGCGGCCGCCACCGGCGGGCTGCGTCGCTGGTCCCATCGGCCGGTGCGCGACACGGCCTGCGAGGCGGCTTGCGCTGCCTGAGTCCTACCCGTCCGCCGCCCCGGTGGCAGACGCTTCCCGACCGGCCGCGGGATCCCCTTCCCGCAGCCGGTCGGTGCGACCGAGAGGCACCAAGGTCCCTGGTAGACCCGTCAAGGACCGGCAATACTGCGACCATGGGTGACCACCAGCTCCGGGCACTGCGGGTTCTGGCTTGCGGCAGCCGAATGCACATCATGCGCCTGCTCGCCGAACGCCAGGGTCCGGTCCCGGTCGAGGAGATCGCCGAGGGGATCGGCTTGCACGTCAACACCACTCGCGAGCACCTGGACCGCCTGGTGGCCAGCGGTTTCGTCGTCCGCACCGCTGAGCGCCGCACCACCCGTGGTCGCCCCCGGATGCTCTACCGGTCCGTGGACAGCGCGGCGTCGGCCACGGTCGACTCGCGTGCGCGCGGTCACCTCGTGCGGCTGCTGCTGGACGGGTACGGCAAGCCGATGGAGTCGCCCGAAGCCTCGGCCGAGCTGGCGGGGATGGACTGGGCGGCCGAGCTGGGCTGCCCCGGCGCGCCGTCGTCGGAGGACGACGCCGCTGACATCGAGGAGCAGATCGCGGCACTCGAGCGGCACCTGGAGGACCTCGGGTTCGATCCGGAGCTCAGCCGCGAGAACCTGGACTTCTCGCTGCACCACTGCCCGTTCGCCGATGTCCCGACCGACCGGCGGGACGTGGTCTGCGGCGCTCACCTGGGACTCGCCAAGGGCGTGCTGGCTCGCCACGAGGGACCGCTGGTGGTCGCCAACCTCGAGCGGTTGTTCGACCAGAACACCTGCATCCTGCATCTCGCCAACACCCACGCCGCCGGCGCGCGGGAGATGGCTGACGCCTGACGGCGGGGCTTCCCTGAGCTGAGCGAGGCGGCGTCAAGGGCCGTTACGCGGTTGCGCGCGGGCCTCGAGAGGCGTTGTGTGGAGGGTGCAGGACACCTCCTGCGCAACCCGTCCTCGAGGAGGACCCATGAAGGCACTCGTCTACCACGGCCCCGGCAACAAGGCCTGGGAGGATGTCGCAGACCCGACGATCATCGAACCGACGGACGCCATCGTCCGGATCGACACGACGACCATCTGCGGCACGGACCTGCACATCATGAAGGGTGATGTGCCCGCCGTCACCGACGGCCGAATTCTGGGCCACGAGGGTGTCGGCACCATCGTCGAGGTGGGTGCGGCGGTCCGTAACCACAAGGTCGGCGACCGCGTCATCATCTCCTGCATCAGCTCGTGCGGCGTCTGCACGTACTGCCGCAGCGGCAACCCGTCGCACTGCCTCGCGTCCGAGGGCGCCGTCGGCATCGGCTGGATCCTCGGCCATCTCATCGACGGCACGCAGGCCGAGCTCGTCCGCACGCCGTTCGCGGACAACTCCCTGTACGCACTGCCCGCAGGTGTCAGCGACGAGGCAGCGATCCTGCTCTCGGACATCCTGCCCACCGGCTTCGAGATCGGTGTGCAGTACGGCCAGGTCAAGCCCGGTGACACGGTCGCCGTCGTCGGCGCGGGCCCGGTCGGCCTGGCGGTCATCGCGACCGCGGGTCTGTACGGGGCCGCCCAGGTGATCGCCGTCGACCTCGACGACAACCGGATCCAGAAGGCGAAGGCGGTCGGCGCGACGCACGGGGTGAACTCCGGTGCCGCCGACTGGAAGGACCAGGTGATGGCCCTCACCGACGGCTACGGCGTCGACGTCGCGGTCGAGGCAGTCGGCATCCCGGCGACCTTCAGGATGTGCCTGGACATCGTCCGCCCCGGTGGCCGGGTCGCGAACGTCGGTGTGCACGGCAAGCCTGTCGAGCTGCCGATCAACGACCTGTGGATCGCCAACGTCGCGATCACGATGGGCCTGGTCAACACCGACACCCTCGGCATGCTGCTCAAGCTGGTGGCGCAGGACAAGCTGCCGGTGGGCGAGTTCGTGACCCACCGGTTCGCGCTGCAGCACATGCTCGACGCGTACGAGACGTTCGGCGATGCGGTGCGCACCAAGGCGCTCAAGCTGGCGATCGCCCGCTGATCGGACGTGGGGTGGCCGGCGCGCCGATCGCGCGTCGGTCACCCCACGGTCTTGTCTGCGGGGCGGGCGGTGGGGTCGGGCTCATGCTGCACCGCCGACCATCCCCGCGGGGCCATCGGCTGCGGGGGGATCCGGCGGGTCTTGCGAGCCAGGATGCCGGGCATCACGAACCACCCGCCCACCAGCAGCGCGAGCAGACCGCCGGCGACGCCGAGGGCGACCGGCCGGGTCGTGACCACGTCGAACACCAGCAGGACGACGCCGCTGACCACCACGGCGAGGAACACCAACCCCACCCGCATCAGCCGGTCCGCCTCGGTGACCAGGGCCGACTTCGCGCCGCGCCGGAACAGCCACCGGTGCAGGCTGACCGGGGCGACCAGCAGGCCGGTCGTGACCGCCGCCAGCACCACCAGCGTCAGGTAGATCCGCCGCTGGTCGTCGGTGAGCTCGGCGAACCGCTGCTGGAACGGCACGGTGAGCAGGAAGCCCGTGAGGATCTGGATCCCGGTCTGGGTGACCCGCAGCTCCTGGAGGATCTCGTTCCAGTTCCGGTCGAGGCGCTCGGCGGGGGTCTCACGGCGCCCGTCACCGCGCTGCTCGTCGACGGGCGGGGTCGGGGCGTCCATGGTGCCCATGGTCCGCCGTCGTGAGGTGCGGCGCCACCATCGACCGGTGGGCGCCGGAGCCCGTTGCGCAGCTCAGAGGTAGCGCAGCGGGTCGAACTCGGCCAGCGGGATGATCCGCAGGCGGGGGAGGGCCACGTTGAACGCGCCGACGTCGCCTTCGAGGTCGAAGACCTCCAGGCCGCCATCGGTCAGGTGCTGCAGCGCGGTGCTCGTGAACTCCCGGAAGGCCAGCACGCCGACGTGCCGCCCTGGTGCCAGGAGCTCCCCGAGCTGGGGCGCGAAGTCGCCGTCGTGGCTGGCCAGGAGCACGTCGCCGGGGTGGTCGGCGAGGGCGTCGAGCGTGCGCTGGATGCCGATGTCGACCACCTTCTCGGTGGGCGCGCCGGCGAGTGGGATGGGGCGGAAGCCGATCGCCACCAGCGCCTGGACGAAGGCCATCGGCATGGTTCCGTTGGAGGCGTCGAGGAAGAACAGGCCGACGACGTCGTCGCCACCCCAGACGGACCGCGCGAACTCCAGGACCCGCTCCCAGCGCGGGCGCTCCTCCGGGGCCGGCCGGGCGCCGAGGATGGAGCCGCCGAGCGTCGCGTCGATGTTCTCGCCGTCGACCAGCAGGTACGTGGTGCGGCGTGCATCCTCGGTCATGCTGCGAGGGTAGGCCAGGGGGCGCTCCGGCGGGTGCGGGCAGCGCCGGAAGGGGTCGGTACCAGGGCACGTCGACATGGTGCGCCCCCGCTCACGGCATTGCGAGCGGGGGCGATGCGGTGCCGTCTCACCCGCACAGGGAGTGGCGGTGCACCAGCGGCCTGAGGACCGGTCGCTGCTCTCGCAGTGACATTGATCTGTGACCGAACCGTAACCCGACTGTGACCTTGCTGCACCCGCAGATGTCGGAGCAGTTCACGAAGCGCCCAGTCACGCGTCCGACCCGGACCTGCCGCGCCCGGCGCATGACCTCGCCATTCCCACTGAGTGGACAGTCCAGCGTCCGAATAGTGAATGGCTTGCGGGTCGTCATCCGGGAGGCATCCCGGAATCGGGTGTCCGGGGAATGAGACAGACCCCTTGTCCTGGACGCCGACAGCCGTGGACCCAGACCTGCCGGGCCTCGTGCCGCTGTGGCGCAGCAGCCGACGACGCACTTCGTCATCGACACCAGCCGCAACGGCCTGGGCCCGTGGACCCCGGACGCGGCGTACCCGGACCCGCAGGACTGGTGCAACCCACCGGACCGCGGTCTGGGCCTACGCCCGACGACCGACACCGGTGACCCGCTCATCGACGCCTACCTGTGGGTGAAGGTGCCGGGCGAGTCCGATGGCCAGCGCACGCGCGGCACCGCCAGCCGAGGTTGTCTCGGGTCTCATGGAATCTGAGGTGGCGGTCCCCCGCCTGACACCTGCCGTGGGGTAGGTGTTGGGCGTCCGCCAAAGACGACCCAGTAGACAGGGGACCACCGTGACCAAGAGGTACCAGACCAAGACGATCGACACGAGCGCGCTCGCCGTGCCCGAAGCGAGTGAGCGTGGCGATGGCCGATGTCGCCGAGGACATGCGCGAAGGGCTGCTCGCCCTGGCGGTCGGCGCGGGCTTGCAGGTGATGGCCGCGTTGATGGAGGCCGATGTGAGCGCGGTGGACGGCTCCGGGGAGCTGCCAGTGCCCTCCTAAGAGGTGTTCACCGGCATCGAGGTGATGGGCGCGATGGCGCTGGAGCGGATGTGAGACAGGGCGGATTTCACCGAACACCGAACGCCCGGCGCCAGTCCCCGGCATGGGCGCGCGCACCGTACCGGGCCGATGTGGACCGCGAGCGAGCAACGCCCGGCGGTCTTGAGTTTGTCCGCCCTCAGGCTGACGCGATACCGCCCCCGACCAACGGCCAGGGGCGGCGCTGGTGCTCGTGCGGGTTGCGCAGCGGTGCGGCGAGGAGTCAGTTAACAACCCGGTTACTTTTCACCCGGCAAGAATGCTGTGTTCAGCAGTGGTGACTGTCAGGCTTTGAGCGACTTCGATGAGAGAGGTAGGGAGATGAGGTTGTCCCGAGTTCCGTGGAACTTCGGTGGCGGCCCGATGATCATCAGGCTGCGTTCACGTTCTCATCTTGACGCTCGGGGCTGACATCCCGCTCGCCGACATGCTGTTCGAGGGCGACGTGCTGCTCGAGGGCGG
>JBBRCL010000062.1:0-15343 GCA_038204895.1 Actinomycetales bacterium
TCCGTGGGGTCTACTGGAACATCCCGCTGCCAGGTCGACGCTTGCCGGTCCCGGCACACATGTCCATGACCGGCAAGCGCCGCCCACCGACCACCGAGACCACCACCCACGCCGGACGCACCCCGTCCGGCCTGTGAGAGAGGACACACCATGCCTGTGACCACCATCGCCGGACACGAGGTGCACGTCGACGCCGAGGGCTTCCTGACCGATCCGGCCGAGTGGAACCATGACCTGGCCGCCGGGCTCGCCGCCGCGATCGGCATCGAGCTCACCGCCGAGCACTGGAAGGTCCTTGAGTTCCTGCGCAAGGACTTCGCCACCCAGGGCGAGACCGCCACCACCCGGCGGGTGCAAACCGTCGGCGGCTTCCCCACCAAGGACCAGTTCGCACTGTTCCCCAAGAAGCCGGCCAAGAAGATGGCCTACATCGCCGGCCTGCCCAAGCCCCGCGGCTGCGTCTGACCACGTCGCCGGCACCCGAGAGGACACCGTCATGAGCACATCCATCGTCCCCAACTTCGACGACGAGGCCGGCAGCGGGCGCAAGCTCGCCATCATCTGCTCCAAGGGCAACCTGGACATGGCCTACCCCGGGCTGATCCTGGCCAACGCCGCGCTCGGCGAGGGCGTGGAGACGCACCTGTTCTTCACGTTCTGGGGCTTCGACATGATTGCCAAGAAGCGGATGAACGACCTGAAGTCCAGCCCCACCGGCAACACCGCGATGCACATGCCGGTCGGCGACATCCGCGTGCCGCAGGCGCTCGCCCCGATGCCCGGCATGCAGGCCGTTGCGACCAAGATGCTGAAGAAGCAGATCGCCGACCTCGGCGTGCCGGAGGTCCCGGACTTCCTGGACCAGATCGTTGGCGCCGGTGGTCACCTCTGGGGTTGCCGCATGTCCGCCGACATGAACAAGTTCACCGAGGCCGACCTGCGGGACGATGTCGAGGGCATCATCAGTGCAAGCGACTTCATCGAGATGACCGACGGCGCGCAGCTGCTGTTCATCTGAGTCGCGTTCCTCTATACCCCGGGGGGTATACTCCTGCCGTGCAGAAGACACGCGCAGGACGATGGGCCGCGCTCGCTCTCGCCGGGGCGATCACGCTCACTGGGTGCAGCGGAACCGCCGATGACGCCCGCGACGCCGGGACCGCTGAGGTCACCGCGTCCGGGCAGAGCCTTGACGCCGCGCAGTTCGCGGACCTCGCCGCCGGCGAGGGCGTCGTCGTGCTCGACGTCCGAACCCCGGAGGAGTTCGCCGCCGGGCACCTCGAGGGTGCGGTCAACCTCGACGTGTCCGCGGCCGATGTCGCCACCCGGGTCGCCGACCTGGACCCCGACGCCACGTACGCGGTCTACTGCCGCTCCGGCAACCGCTCGCAGGCTGCCATGGCGCTGATGCAGGGCGCCGGCATCGGTTCCCTTGCCGACCTTGCGGGCGGGATCGAGGCCTGGAGCCAGGCCGGCCTGCCGGTGGTCACCGGGTCCTGATCCGGGCGAGAGGTCGCGCAGGACGGCTGCCGCGCCGGACAACCACGGCAGGAACGACGCCGTACTGGCACTCTTGACGCATGCAGATGTGGCCCGGCAAGCCCTATCCCCTCGGCGCGGCCTTCGACGGCTCCGGCACCAACTTCGCGCTGTTCTCGGAGGTCTCGGAGCGTGTTGAGCTCTGTCTCATCTCCGACGACGGCTCCGAGGAGCACATCGATCTGCCGGAGGCGGATGCCTTCGTCTGGCACGGCTACGTCCCGGCCCTGCAGCCGGGCCAGCAGTACGGCTACCGGGTGCACGGTCCGTACAAGCCCGCCGACGGGCATCGGTGCAACCCCGCCAAGCTCCTGCTCGACCCGTACGCCAAGGCCATCGACGGCGAGATCGACGGCGACCCGTCCCTGTTCTCCTACCAGCTCGACCACCCTGAGACAGCCAATCGCGACGACTCGGCCGCCCACACGATGACCTCCGTCGTGGTCAACCCGTGGTTCGACTGGGGACACGACCGTCCGCCGAACCACGAGTACCACGAGAGCGTGATCTACGAGGCCCACGTCAAGGGCCTCACCCGGCGGCACCCCGCCATCCCCGAGGACATACAGGGCACCTACCGGGGCATGGCGCACCCGGCGATCATCGACCACCTCGTCGAGCTGGGGATCACCGCGATCGAGCTGATGCCGGTGCACCAGTTCGTGAACGACCCGACGCTGGCCCAGAAGGGACTGTCGAACTACTGGGGCTACAACACGATCGGGTTCTTCGCCCCGCACAACGGCTACGCGGCCTCCACGAGCCCGGGCCAGCAGGTCCAGGAGTTCAAGCAGATGGTGAAGGCCCTGCACGAGGCAGGCATCGAGGTCCTTCTTGACGTCGTCTACAACCACACCGCCGAGGGCAACCACCTGGGCCCGACGCTGTGCTTCCGGGGGATCGACAACGCCGCGTACTACCGGTTGGTCGACAACGACCAGACCCACTACTTCGACACGACGGGCACCGGGAACTCGCTCCTGATGCGGCACCCGCACGTGCTCCAGCTGCTGATGGACTCCCTGCGCTACTGGGTGACGGACATGCATGTCGACGGTTTCCGGTTCGACCTTGCCTCGACCCTCGCGCGGCAGTTCCACGAGGTCGACCGCCTGTCGGCCTTCTTCGACATCGTCCAGCAGGACCCGGTGATCAGCCAGGTCAAGCTCATCGCCGAGCCGTGGGACCTCGGGGCCGGCGGGTACCAGGTAGGCGGCTTCCCCCCGCTGTGGAGCGAGTGGAACGGCAAGTACCGCGACACCGTGCGCGACTTCTGGCGCGGCGAGCCGTCGACGCTCGCCGAGTTCGCCAGCCGGCTCTCGGGCTCCTCCGACCTGTACGAGCACACCGGCCGCAAGCCGATCGCCTCGATCAACTTCGTGACCGCGCACGACGGCTTCACGCTGACCGATCTCGTCTCGTACAACGACAAGCACAACGAGGCCAACGACGAGGGCAACGCCGACGGCGAGGGCCACAACCGGTCATGGAACTGCGGCGTGGAGGGGCCGACCGACGACGCCGTGATCACAGCCCTGCGCTGGCGGCAGGAACGTAACTTCCTGACCACCCTGCTCCTGTCGCAGGGCGTGCCGATGATCGCCCACGGTGATGAGATGGGCCGCACCCAGGGCGGCAACAACAACGGCTACTGCCAGGACAACGAGACCTGCTGGGTCGACTGGGACTGGGACTTGGACGACGACAAGCAGCGTCACCTCGAGTTCACCCGCACCCTCGTCCGCCTGCGTCGCGACCACCCGATGCTCCGGCGTCGGCGGTTCTTCTTCGGCGTCGCCACCCACGGGGGCGAGTCCGAGCTCGGCGACATCGCCTGGTTGACCACGTCCGGCGAGCACATGTCCGAGGCCGACTGGCAGGAGGACCATGCCCGCGCCGTTATGGTCTTCCTCAACGGTGAGGCGATCCTCGAGCCCGACGCGCGGGGAGAACGGGTCGTGGACGACAGCTTCCTGCTGATGTACAACGCGGCCGGCGAACCGGTGACCTTCACGCTCCCCCCGGTCGAGTTCGGCGAGACCTGGACCTGCGTGGCCGACACCGACCACACCCTTGCGCGGGGTTCCGAGGTCAAGGCCGGGGGCACCATCGGGATCGCCGGACGCAGCACCCTCGTGCTCAGCCGACCCGTCAGCACGACGGCATGACGCAGGACCCGCAGAGCCCGACCCGTCGTCGGCCGGCCGCGGGCCGACCGGTCCCGGTCTCGACCTACCGCCTGCAGCTCAGTGCCGACCTGACCTTCGACGACGCCGCAGCGCAGGTGCCGTACCTGGCCCGTCTGGGCGTCACGCACCTGTACCTGTCCCCCGTGCTGACCGCGACTCCTGGTTCCACCCACGGCTACGACGTGGTCGACCACAACGAGATCTCCCCCACCCTCGGTGGCCGCACCGGGTTGGGCCGTCTCGCGGCCGCCGCGCGCGAAGGGGGCCTGGGACTCGTCCTGGACATCGTGCCCAACCACATGGCCGTGCCGATACCCGTGTGGCACAACCGTGCTCTGTGGTCCGTTCTCGCGAACGGCCCCGACTCGCCGTACGCCTCGTGGTTCGACGTCGACTGGTCGGCCGGCGAGGGAGCTCTGCTGATGCCCGTGCTGGGTCAGCGGATCGGTGGCGTGCTCGCGGCCGGCGAGCTGAGCCTCGACGCGATCGGCATCCCCGGCATCGCCGGCGGCCCGCAGCCGGTGCTCAGGTACTTCGACCACGTGTTCCCGGTCCGGCCTGGGACGCAGGACCTGCCCCTGGCCGAGCTGATCGACCGTCAGCACTACCGGTTGGCGTACTGGCGGGTCGCCGACGAGGAGCTGAACTACCGGCGCTTCTTCGACGTCGGCACGCTCGCGGCCATCCGGGTGGAGGATCCCGAGGTGTTCCGGGCGACGCACGCCCTGATTACCTCGCTCGTGGCCGACGGCACCGTCGACGGCCTGCGGATCGACCACCCGGACGGCCTGGCAGACCCGCGCGGTTACCTGGACCGCCTCGCCGAGGCGACCAGCGAGGCGTGGGTGGTCGTCGAGAAGATCCTCGCCCCCTCCGAGGAGGTGCCGGACGACTGGGCAACAGCTGGGACGACGGGTTACGACTCCATGTGGCGGGTGCAGGGCGTCTTCGTCGATCCGGGCGGAGCGAGCGAGCTCGGCGCGGTGATGCACCGGCTCACCGGGGATGCACCCGACGCACTGCCCGCTCTGATCGACGAGGCCAAGCGCGAGATCGTCACCGGCTCGCTGTACGCCGAGCTGGACCGGCTGGCCGACCTTGCCACGGACATCTGCCGGGACGACGTGCGGCTGCGCGACCATACCCGCCGGTCGCTGCACGACTGCCTGGTGGAGTTGCTGGTGGCGGCCGATCGGTACCGCTACTACGTTGCGCCGGGCCAACCCGTTGCGACGGACGTGCAGGCAGCCTTCGCCGAGTGCGTCTCCCGCGCCGGCACGCATCTCGAGGGAGACCGGCTCGAGACGCTCGACCTGCTCACCGAGATGCTCCTCGGCCGCGAGATCGGGTCCGCGGGGCGCGCGCGGGAGGCTCGCCGGGACGAGTTCATCGTGCGATTCCAGCAGACCTGCGGTGCGGTGATGGCCAAGGGCGTCGAGGACACCGCCTTCTACCGGTGGACCCACCTGGTCAGCCTGTGCGAGGTCGGGGGCGCACCGGAACGGTTCGCGATCAGCCCCGAGGAGCTGCACGCCTGGGCCGCGCGCGCCCAGCACCGGTTCCCGTTCGCGATGACCGGGCTGTCCACCCACGACACCAAACGGAGCGAGGACGTCCGGGCGCGGCTCGGGGTGCTCTCGGAGCTGCCGACGGAGTGGTCGGTGCTGGTGGACGAGGTGCGAGCGGCCACCGCCGAGCACCGAGCCGCCGCCGTGGACGGCCGGGTGGAGAACCTGCTGTGGCAGACCCTCGCCGGAACCTGGACCGAGGACGGGCCGATCGCCGTCGACCGACTGCAGCAGTACCTGACCAAGGCGATGCGTGAGGCGAAGCAGCACACCAGCTGGACGGGCGTCGACGAGACGTACGAGCGGGCGGTCCTTGAGCTGGCCCGGCACGCACTGGAGTCCCCGGCCGTGATGGACGCCTTCACGCGCTGGGGCCGCGCGACAGCCTCTGGCGTGCGCGCCGCGACGCTCGGCGCCAAGCTCGTCCAGCTCACGCTGCCAGGCGTGGCCGACGTCTACCAGGGCACCGAGGTGCCCGCGATCGCCTTGGTCGACCCGGACAACCGCAGACCCGTCGACTTCACCGGTCTGGCCACCAGCCTCGAGCGGCTCGACTCGGAGCCACCGCGCGGGCTCGCGGAGGAGAAGCTCCTGGTCGCGTCCCGTGCCCTCCGGCTCCGTCGCGAGCAGACCGACGCCTTCGTCGGCGGCGGTGCCGGCTACCTTCCGGTGCCCTGCTCGACCGGCAACGCGTTCGCTTTCGCCCGGACGGTGGATGGCGACCCTGTGGTGATCACCGTGGTGACCCGCCTCGCACTGGCCCTCGAGCGGCACGGCGGCTGGAGTGAGCACACGGTGGTCCTCCCGGACGGCATCTGGCAGGACCGGCTGACCAGCCGGACCGTACCCGGCGGCGCGGTCCGGCTGACCGACCTGCTCGACGTGCTGCCGGTGGCTCTGCTCGTGCGGGCGGGCGGGGACCGATGACTGACCGGGGGCCAACGCCGGAGGCTGCCGTCGCGGCGCGAACGGCGGTGTGGGCCCCACGTGCCACCCGCGTCGACCTGCGCCTCGGCGATCGCGTCGTCGCTATGGAACCCGCCGACGGCGGTTGGTGGACCGCCCCCGTCGCGCTCCCGCACGCGACCGACTACGCGTTCGCGATCGACGGCGGCAACCCGCGCCCTGATCCCCGCAGCCCGTGGCAGCCGGTCGGGGTGCACGGGCCCAGCCGGACCTTCGACACCGGGCGGCACTCCTGGGCGGACGCGGACTGGACCGGCCGGGACGTGCGCGGCGCGGTGATCTACGAGCTGCACGTCGGCACGTTCACCGACCAGGGCACGCTCGACGCGGCGATCGCGCGCCTCAACCACCTGGTCGATCTCGGCGTTGACGTCGTCGAGCTGATGCCGGTGGCTGCCTTCCCTGGGGTGCACGGGTGGGGCTATGACGGCGTCGCGCTCTACGCGGTGCACGAGCCGTACGGCGGGCCGGCAGCCCTGCAACGGTTCGTGGACGCCGCGCACGCCCGCGGCCTCGCGGTGTGCCTTGACGTGGTCGACAACCACCTCGGCCCGTCCGGGAACTACCTGGCCGAGTTCGGGCCGTACTTCACCGAGGCCCACCACACGCCCTGGGGCAAGGCCGTGAACCTGGACGGCCCCGACGCGGCCGAGGTACGCCGGTTCCTGATCGACAACGCACTGCGCTGGTTGCGGGACTTTCACCTCGACGCGCTTCGCCTTGACGCCGTGCACGCCCTGCTCGACGACTCACCACGCCACCTGCTCGCCGAGCTGTCCGACGCCGTCGCCGCCCTGGCGACCGAGGTCGGCCGGCCGCTGTCTCTGATCGCGGAGTCGGACTTGAACGACTCCCAGATGGTCGTCCCCACCGCGGAGGGGGGCCTTGGCATGACGGCTCAGTGGGACGACGACGTCCACCACGCCGTCCATGCCCTGATCACCGGCGAGCGCCACGGGATCTACGCCGACTTCGGCTCCGCCGAGGCGCTCGCCAAGGCGCTGACCAAGGTATTCGTGCACGACGGCGAGTGGTCGACGTTCCGCGGGCAGGACTGGGGCCGGCCCGTTCCGCCGGAGGTGGACGGGCACCGCTTCGTCGCCTTCGCCTCCGACCACGACCAGGTGGGCAACCGGGCACTCGGCGACCGGCCCTCGGCCCGGCTCGAGCCCGGTGAGCTGGCCATCGCCGCCGCGGTGATCCTGACCTCGCCCTACACCCCGATGCTCTTCATGGGCGAGGAGTGGGGCGCAACGACCCCCTGGCAGTTCTTCGCCGACCACCCCGAGCCCGAGCTCGCCGAGGCCATCCGCAAGGGCCGGATCGAGGAGTTCGAGGGCCACGGCTGGGCCGAGCTGTACGGCGGCCACGTCGACCTGCCGGACCCCAAGGCCCTGTCGACGGTCGCCGCCAGCCGGCTGGACTGGTCGGAGCCCCGGCGGCCGGAGCACGACCGCCTGCTGGTCTGGTACCGCGACCTGATCGCGCTGCGCCGGCGGGAGCCGGACCTCGCCTCCGGTGCCCGGGACGGCGTCGTGCGCCACGCCGACGACGGCTTGTGGCTGGTGGTACACCGGGGCGCGATCCGGGTGGCCGTCAACCTCTCCGCCGGCCCGGCGCCCGTGCCGCTCGACCTACCGGCGGGTCCGGGCGGGACCGGGCCCGCCGAGGTGCTCCTCGCGTGGGACACTGTCACGGTGCAGGGCGCGGATGCGCGCCTGCCGGGCCGGTCCGTCGCCGTCATCAGGGGCGCCGGCCGGCTCTGAACGAGAGAGGCACCATGGCGCGCAAAGACCACTGGAAGACCCCCGCGCACGAGGCGCTCCGGGCCGGGCCGGGCTTCGACCTCTCGACGTTCGACAGGCGCTCGACGCCGGGCTGGGAAGCTGGCAAGAAGGCCGCGAACGCCCGCCTCGCAGCGCGCGGTGAGCAGATGTCGCAGCTGCAGGAGCAGCTCTTCGCCAACGGCCGGACGGGCGGCACACGCGCGGTGCTGCTGGTGCTCCAGGGCCTCGACACCGCAGGCAAGGGCGGCATCGTCCGGCACGTGCTCGGCATGGTCGACCCCCAGGGCGTTGCGCTGCGCTCGTTCGGTGTGCCGACCGCCGTGGAGGCCGCCCACGACTACCTGTGGCGGATCCGCAACGCACTCCCCCGGCCCGGATACATCGGGGTGTTCGACAGGTCGCACTACGAAGACGTCCTGGTCGTCCGGGTGGAGGAGCTCGTCCCACGCGCGGTGTGGGAGCCGCGGTACGACCAGATCAACGCCTTCGAGGCGAACGTCGCCGCGGGCACCGTGATCGTCAAGGTGATGCTCATGGTGTCGGCCGAGGAGCAGGCCGCTCGGTTGCGGGAGCGGCTCGAGCGTCCCGAGAAGCACTGGAAGTACAACCCCGGAGACATCGACACCCGGGAGAAGTGGCCGCTGTACCAAGAGGCCTACCAGGCGGTCCTCGACCGGACCTCGACCGATCTCGCGCCCTGGTACGTCATCCCCGCGGACCGCAAGTGGTACGCCCGGCTGGCGGTCACCGAGCTGCTCACCCGGGCGCTGAAGGGCCTCGACCTGTCCTGGCCGGTGGCCGACTTCGACGTGCCGACCGAGCTCGCCCGGCTGGCCGCCTCGCAACCGTGAGCCGCACCGCTGGCACTCTACGCAGGGGGGCTCCGGCGGTCGCACTGGTCGGAGCGGTCGCCGTTGGCCTCTCGGCGTGCTCGACCGGGTCGGGCGCCGTCGCCGACTACCCCGCGTGGGGCTCGGCCGCCGAGCTCGGCGCCGCGGCCGACACCATCGTCGTCGGCACCGTCCTGGACCAGCGCGCCGAGGACATCGACATCGTCGTCCATTCCGACTCCGACGACCCGGAGCTCAACCCGTCGGCCGGCCTGCCGGACGACGGGGACCAGGCACCCTCGGACGTCGTCCCGTTCATCGTCTACCGGATCGAGGTCACCGAGGGCTTCGCGGGGGCCGTCGCGGGCGATGTGGTCGAGGTGATGGTCAGGGACCAGGCGACGTCCGAACCCGAATCGCGGCTCGAGGTCGGCGGCCACTACCTGCTCTTCCTCAGCGAGGCCTACCTCGACTTCCCGCGGAACATGCTCAACCCGGACCAGGCCGCCTACCGCGCGGAGCCCGACGGCACGTACCGATCCCTGACTCCGGAGACCACGATCGCCCTCGAGGTGACCCGTGCGGACCTCGAGCTGCTCCGCACGGCTCGCTAGGACGGGTCGCGCCCACCGGCGAGCCCACAGCCCTCCTCGGCGAGCGCCCCGAGGCGCGAGAGCGCGCGCAGGTACTTCTTGCGGTACCCGCCGCGCAGCATCGCCCCGCCGAACAGCCCCTCGGTGCCGGAACCACCGAGCACCACCGGCACGTCCTGGTCGTACAGCCGGTCGACCAGCACCACCAGGCGCAACGCGTCGGACTGATCGGTCAGCGGCTGCACTGCGGTGAGCCCGAGGACGGCGACGCCGTCGAGCAGCGCGCGGTACCGCACCGGGTGGATCCGGCGCAGGTGGGCCAGCAGCGCCCCGAAGTCGTCACACGCGGATCCCGGTGCCGCGGCAACGGCTGATCGGACCACGTCGTCGGGCAGCCCGGGCGCCGCATGCGGCGCGCCGCGGTGCCGGTAGTCCGGCCCGTCGATCCGGAGCACCTCGAACCGCGCCGCCAGTGCCTGGATCTCGCGCAGGAAGTCGTCCGCGGCGAACCGTCCCTCTCCGAGGGAGTCCGCCAGCGTGTTCGACGTCGCGGCGAGGGTCACGCCCGCGTCGGACAGCTCGCGGAGCAGACGCGACATCAGCACGGTGTCCCCCGGGTCGTCCAGCTCGAACTCGTCGATGCAGACCAGCCTGCGGTGGGCCAGCGCCCGGACGGTGGGCCGGAAGCCGAGGGCACCTACCAGGTGGGTGTACTCCACGAACGTGCCGAACGAGGCCGCCTGCGCTCCGACGGCGTGCGCGAGTGCCACGAGCAGGTGGGTCTTGCCGACGCCGAACCCGCCGTCGAGGTAGAGAGCCGTCGGCGCCGTGCGGCGGGCGAACCGCCGTCGTGGGCGGAGGAACCCGCCGGCCACCTCGGCGGGACGAAGCCGGCCAGCAGGGTGCCGGCAGGCACCTCGGGGTACCGCTGGGTCAGCGGCGGCACGGTCACGCAGGGAGCCTATGCGGGGCTACCGTCGGCCACATGGACGACGCCGCCCCCACGCTGGAGGTGCTGCTGCCCGCGGGCCTGCCCGCCATCCGGCCGGACGACGCGGAGGTGGCCCTTGCCGCCCTCTTCGCCGAGCCCCGCACTCCCTGGCTACGCGCCAACATGATCGCCACGCTCGACGGAGCCGCCACCGGCGCCGACCACCGGTCGGGCTCCATCAACGACCCGGCCGACCTGCGGGTGTTCCGTACCCTGCGGGCGCTTGTGGACGTCGTGCTGGTGGGTGCCGGCACCGTGCGCGCCGAGGGCTACCGGGCGCCGCGGACGCCGGAGCCCTTCCTTGCGGCCCGGCGCCGGCGGGGCCAGCCCGATCACCCCGCGCTCGCCGTGCTCACGGCCAGCGGCGACATCCCCGTTGCGACCCTGACCGCCGGGCCGCCACCGTGGGTGTTCACCACCGATGGCGCCGCTCACCTGGTCCGCCTGCAGCGGCACCTTCCGCCGGAACGCCTGCACGTGTCGAACGGCACTGTCGACGTCGCGGCCGCGGTGTGCACCCTGGCGGCTGCCGGCCTGCCCCTGATCCTGACCGAGGGCGGTCCGCACCTGCTGGACGAGCTGGTGGTAGCCGACGTCGTCGACGAGCTGTGCCTGACCTGGAGCCCTCAGCTGGTCGGTGGTCCGGCGATGCGGGTGCTCGCCGGGACCGACTGGCTGCTCCCCGCGCGCCAGGCGCGACTGGCTCACCTGCTGCACGCGGACGGCGTCCTGCTCGGACGGTGGCTGCTCCGCGAGCCTTGAGCCGCCCAGTAGGCTCGTCCCGTGAGCGAGATCATCGTCGTGCTGACCGAGGACACCCTGACCGACGCGGACGTCGAGCACATCACGGACCTGTACGTCGACCGCGACGTCAGCTTCCACGTGCTCGTCCCGGCCGACACCGAGCAGAACATGCTGGCCTCGCTGGTCGACCACCTCAGCCTCGGCGAGCTCCGCGAGGCGCTGGATGCCGCGCTCGGGCGGGAGGCGGAGCCGGTGCGCGCCGAGCTCACGGCTCACCAGCAGCTCGAGGCGAGCGTCGCTGCCTTCACGGCGACCGGCGCGACGGCGGACGGCGTCGTGGTCGCGGACGACCCCCTCCCGGCGCTGCGCGCCGTCGTGGCGGACACCGAGGTCAGCGAGATCGTCGTGGTGACCCTTCCGCACGCGCTCGAGGACACCTTCCACCGGGACTGGGCCTCGCGGGCACGTGAGGAGCTCAAGGTCCCGGTGCTGCACCTGTACACGGGCACCAACCAGATCGGCTGAGCCCGCGGCTCAGGCGCGGACGCGTCGCCCCGCGCGCTCGATCGTGCGCCGGGCCAGGACGTCAAGGGAGTCCACCAGGGTCCGGTCCGCCTCGAGCAGTCCGAAGTCCGCTGCGACGATCGACAGCTCCGTGCAGCCCAGCACAACGGCCCGGGCACCCCGCTCGCGCAGCCTGCCGATGAGGCCCTGGAACGCGGGCAGGTCCACCGGCTGACCGGCCTTGACCTGCTCGTAGATGATCCGCATCAGCACTGCCTGGTCATCCGTGCCGGGCAGCAGGCACTCCGCGCCGGCGGCGGCCAGCTCCCGCTGGTACACCCCGGACCGCACCGTGCCACTGGTGGCCAGGAGGCCGACAGCGCTCACCTCCGGCACCCGGCGGCGCACCTCCGCGACGGCCTCGGCCACGATGTTGACCAGCGGCACCGTCACCGCGGCGGCGATCTCGTCGGTGAAGTGGTGCGCGGTGTTGCACGGCAGGACCAGGAACGACACCCCGAACCGCTCCAGGCGTCGGGCGTCCTGCGCCATCACCGGTCCCGGATCGTCGTCCGACTCCCCGAGGATGAAGGCCGTCCGGTCCGGGATGGACGCATGGTTGAGCACCACCATGTCCAGGTGGTCCTGGTCCCGCCCCGCCTCGGTGAGCCGGACCACCATGTCAAGGAAGTACGCCGTCGCCTGCGGCCCGACGCCGCCGATCACCCCGACCGGCGCACCTCGCGTCAGATCGCTCATCCCGTGGCCTCTCCCTGTCGTGGCGGTGGGTAGTGCCGACGGTACTTGCGGAACTGGTTCAGCTGGGCCAGGACCAGGTACAGGATCCGCCGTGGGTCCCGTTCCGCCCGGTACCACAGCGGGTTGGTGGCACGGCGGGCCCGGAAGAGCCGGCGCACCCTGGCACGAAGACCAGGGTCCGCCACGTAGCGCAGCAGCAACCTGCGGGGCAGCACGGTGTACAGATGCTCCGTCGTGAGCTCGGCCGCTGCGCCGGGCGGCAGCGGGTCGAGCCCCTGCACGTACTCGCGAACGTACAGCTCGACGGTGTTCCGGCCGGCGGCCGTGACGTAGAAGTTGCTCCGGCCCAGGCGGGGGTTGAGCTCGAAGAACACCGTCCGGCCGTCCCGCGGGTCGTACTTGAGGTCGAAGTTGGCGAAGCCGGTCCAGCCGATGTGCTCGAGCAACCGACGTGCCTGATCGACGATCTCGGTGTCCGGACCGGTGATGATGCCCGCCGGGTTCCCGAGTGCCCCCGGGGTGTGCTCCTCGAGGAGCACCTGCCCGAAGGATGCGAACCGCATCCGCCCCTCGCGGTCGCAGTAGCAGGTCAGGATCCGCATCCCCGAGTCGTCGCCCGGGATCAGGTCCTGGATGATGAACGACCCGGTGTACCCCGAGCCGCGCACCCGCTCCATCAGGTCCGCCAGCTCGGCCGCGGTGTCGACGGTGAAGACCTTCTTCTTCCCCGGGAACTCCACCTCGTGGTACGCGACCGTGTCGGCGGTCTTGGCGATCACCGGGAAGCGCAGGCCTCCCGCGTCCGGGGCCCCGGCCGTCGGCACGTGGTGCACCACCGTCGCGGGGTGGCCAAGGCCGAGCTCGACGCACAGCCGGCCGAAGCTCTGCTTGTCCGTGACCAGGTCGAGGGTCTCCCGTGAGACGTACGGGATCAGGTAGCGGTCCTGCAGCTTCTCGCGGTTCGCCACGATCGTGCGTACCAGCCAGTCCGCACTGCCCAGCAGGATCAAGCGCTTGCCGGGGTAGCTGTCCGCGATCGCCAGCAGCCGCGCGACCGCCGTCTCGGCATCGCCGATCCCCGGCTCCACCACGTTGGTGATGAACCGGGAGTTGCGCACCACACCGGTCGCCACCGTCGAGACGACAACCGAACGCAGCCCGTACGCCTCGTGAAAGGCGCGCGCGACGCTGTAGGCGCCGATGTCGCCACCCAGGACGACCGGCTGCAGGTCCGCGACGGG
Organism: Actinomycetales bacterium; assembly: GCA_038204895.1. GTDB lineage: Bacteria > Actinomycetota > Actinomycetes > Actinomycetales > Cellulomonadaceae > Actinotalea. The sequence continues at coordinate 13,712 of JBBRCL010000062.1, forward strand.
GACAGCCGCTGTCGGCATAGCTCAGGCCTCGAGCTCGGCGCGGTCGGTCGGCCACCGGGTGTGCCAGCTGCCCGGCCGGTCGGTCCGCCGGTAGGTGTGCGCACCGAAGTAGTCCCGCTGCGCCTGGATCAGGTTCGCGGGTAGCCGCTCCGCCCGGACGCCGTCGTAGTAGGACAGCGAGGACCCGAAAGCCGGGACGGGGACGCCGTTGAGAGCGGCACCGGCGACAACCCGGCGCCAGGCAGCGACACCTGACCCAACCACCTCGGCGAAGTACGGGTCCGCGAGCAGCAGGGCCAGGCCGGGGTCGCGGGTGTAGGCCTCGGTGATCCGGTCGAGGAAGCGGGCCCGGATGATGCAGCCGCCCCGCCAGATGCGGGCCATCGCTCCGCGATCGATGCCCCAGCCGAACTCCGCGCTGGCCGCCGCGATCTGGTCGAAGCCCTGGGAGTACGCGACCACCTTGGAGGCGTACAGCGCCAGCCGGACGTCCTCGATGAACCCGTCCCGGTCGGCGACGTCCCAGGTGCCCGCGTTACCCGGTAGCGAACGGCCGGCCTCTCGCTGGGGCGCCCCGCCGGACAGGGCACGGGCGAAGGTCGCCTCGGCGATGCCGGTGACCGGCACACCGAGGTCCAGTGCGTTCTGCACCGTCCATCGGCCGGTGCCCTTCTGCTCCGCCTGGTCGACGACCACGTCGACGAACGCCCCACCGGTCACCGGATCGGTGTGGTGCAGCACCTCGGCGGTGATCTCGATCAGGAACGACTCGAGGTCACCGGTGTTCCACTCCGCGAAGATGTCCCCGATCTCGGCGGCAGACGCCCCGAGTCCCTGGCGCAACAGGTCGTAGGCCTCGGCGATCAGCTGCATGTCGGCGTACTCGATGCCGTTGTGCACCATCTTCACGAAGTGGCCGGCACCGTCCGGTCCGACGTGCGTGCAGCACGGGACCCCGTCCACCTTCGCCGAGATGTCCTCGAGGATCGGGCCGAGGGATGCGTACGACTCCTCGGTCCCACCGGGCATGATGCTCGGGCCCAGCAGGGCGCCCTCCTCGCCACCGGAGACGCCCGAGCCGACGAAGTGCAGACCCTTCTCCCGCAGGGCCGCCTCCCGGCGCCGGGTGTCCGGGAAGTGCGAGTTGCCGGCGTCGACAACGATGTCGCCCGGTTCGAGCAGCGGGACCAGCGCCTCGATCACGGCGTCGGTCGGATCGCCGGCCTTGACCATGATGACCACCTTGCGGGGACGCTCCAGCGACGCGACGAAGTCGGCGAGCGTCTCGGCGGCCAGAAAGGTTCCCTCGTCACCGTGATCGGCCACCAGCGAGGCCGTCTTGGCAGGGGACCGGTTGTGCACCGCCACCGTGTAGCCGTGCCGGGCGAAGTTCCGGGCCAGGTTGCGGCCCATCACGGCCAGTCCGGTGACGCCGATCTGCGCGCGTTCGCTCATGCTCCAAGAATCCTTTCGTCAGTCACGACGTCCGGTCAGCCTAGACGGTATGGAGTGCCCGGTCGCTGACCGGTTGCGGGCCGGGGCCTCACTCACACAGTCTCGTGGGTTACCGAGCGAAGTCCCTCGCTCGGTCTATCCGACATGTGTGGGAGGCCCCGGTGTTTGTCGAGCGTA
>JBBRCL010000063.1:0-15205 GCA_038204895.1 Actinomycetales bacterium
CTCCTTGCGCCAACGCCACAAGGTGACCGTGCCGACCCCGAACGCGGCAGCCACCTGCACCGCGCGGGCCGCCTTGGTCCGCACCAGCTGAACCGCGGCCAGCCGCCGCCCCAGGTCGTCGCCGAAGTCCCACACGAAGGACAGCTCCCCGCCGATGAACACCCGCCCCCCGTCGCCGTCCTGCAACATTGCGGCGGCGTCCCCGATCAGGACTGCGCCTGCGGGGGCCAGGGGTAGGGGCTGCTGGCTGGTCATCACGCCCATCAGCCCCACCCCCAAACTAGCCCAATACGTTCCACTAATTCTATCACTGAATGGGTGCGAAGACAACCCGGATCCACGATGAACATGCAGGTCAGCCGCCCGTCGGAGACTCAACAACCACAGCTATGTCAAGAGTCCTGGGGTTCCCTTCAGGGGCCGCGACCCGCTGAGCGCAGCGGCACGACGAACGGCGTCGCGGGACTCAGACAACCGGCGGCGGCGTCCGGTCCTCGTACCGCTCGACGACCTCGCGGTGGCTCGTGTTGGTGCGCTGCTTGTTGTAGTACATCCCGAGCGCCAGGGCGATGATCCCGCCGACGATCATGACGTAGCCGACGATGTTGAGGTTCACGACGTCCCACGTGTCCGGCTTGACCGCGAACGCGAGGACGGCGCCGACGACGATCAGGAAGATGCCACTCCCGATACCCATGGTCACGACTCCTTGTCTGCCGAACGACGGGCGCCCGGGCTCAGCACGATCATGGCCTTGGTCGGGTAGGTTCGCGCGCCGAGATCCGGCCGTCACTCGTCGGCGGGGACGTCCCGCCCCTGCGCCAGCCGGGCGAGCATCGCGTTGTACTCGGTCAGCTCGGCATCGCCGTCGCGGTCGGCCGCACGGTCCCGGCGTCGGGCGGTGCGCTCGTCGTCGCGGGTCCAGGCCATCGCGAGGACGATCGCCAGCGCCAGCATCGGCAGCTCGCTGATCCCCCAGGCGATCCCGCCGCCGGCCTGCTGATCCGCCAGCGCCGGCGGCCCCCAAGGTCGGCCGAGCAACCCGAACCACTCCGGCACCAGCAGGGTCACCCCGCTCACCAGGGCGAGCCCGAAGAACGCGTGGAACGCCATCGTGGTGAAGAGCAGCAGCAGCCGCACCGGATAGGCCGGCCGGGCGGGACCGGGGTCGATGCCGATCAGCGCGTTCGCGAACAGGTACCCGGCCAGGGAGAAGTGCACGACCATGAACAGGTGACCGAGGTAGGTGGTCAGCGACAGCTCGAACAGCGGCGTGTAGTAGAAGACGATCATGGAACCGGCGAAGTTGACGCACGCCACCACCGGGTTGGCGAAAAACGTCCCCACCCGTGAGTGCACGACGCCGAGCAGCCACTCCCGCGGTCCGCGCGAGCCGTCCGACCGGCCGGGCAGGGCGCGAGCCGCCAGGGTCACCGGCCCGGACAGGACAAGGAAGATCGGCACCACCATCACCAGGAGCATGTGCTGCAGCATGTGCGCGCTGAACAGGACGTGCCCGTAGACGGCCGGCCCGCCCGAGGTGGTCCAGGCGAGCAGCAGCAGGCCCGCGACCGCGCTGATCGTGCGGCCCACCGGCCACCGGTCCCCGCGCGCCCGCAGCCGCAGCACCCAGCGCAGGTAGACCACCAGACCGGCAAGGCAGCCGAGCGCCACCAGGAGGTCCCACCGGAAGCTGGTCAGCCACAGCTCGATGGTGGGCGCGGGCGGTAGCGGGTGGCCGGTGACGATCTCGGCGGGGGTGAGCACCCCGGTGGGATGGGCATCCTGGGGCACCGGCGGCGCGGTGGCCGCCAGCGCTGCCGCAAGCCCACTGGCCGCACCCATCACCGCGAGCTCGACGACAGCCAGCCGCCAGAAGTCGCGTGGGGTCGTCGCCAGCCGGGGGATCATCGACCGGCGGTGCACCCAGCCGATGGCGCCCAGCGCCGCGATCAGCACCACCTTGCCCACCACCAGGCGGCCGTAGGTGCTGGTCAGGGCGGCCCACCCGGCCAGGCGCAGCGCGGAGTTGACCACCCCGGACACCGCGACGGCAACGAAGCACCAGGCGGCCAGCACGGAGTACCGGGCCACCGCGGGGGTCAGGTCCGCACCCAGCCGGCGCACCAGCAGGGCGAGTGTGACGAGCCCACCCACCCACAGGGAGACACCCAGCAGGTGCAGGAACATCGAGGCCATCGCCAGCTCGTGGCTGGTGCTCCCCGCGGAGTGCCCGGTCTGGGCCTGCAGCACCAGCGCGGACGCGGCGAGCAGGCCGGCGACGAGTGCCCCCCGCGGCGTACCGATCAGGAGCACGACGACGCAGGTCACCGCGGCGATCACGACCACACCGAGCAGGATCCGGCCAAGGGTGATGTCGCCGACGAACAGCCCCAGCTCCGCGCCGAACGCCGCACCGCCTACCGGCCGGCCGGCGACATTGGCGTAGACCAGGACCAGCCGCAGCAGGGCGAGGACGGTCCAGGCCCCGGCGGCGACGGACGCGATCACCAGGGCGGCGATCCAGCCTCGGCCGTCCGAGGCGGTCCGGTCGGTGCCGCGGGGCAGCACGAACGCCGCAAGGGCGAGTGCACCGAGGGTGACCGCTCCGGCGAGGTCGGCGAGCGCCGTCGTCGTCGGCAGGCCCCAGCGCACGACGGCGCCCGGGTCACCGAGCAGGGGCGGCGCGGCCGAGCCGGCGAGGCACAGGGTCAGGAGCACCACGACGACGGCGGTGCCCACGGCAGCGAGCGCGCCCGCGAGCGTCAGGCGACGGACCGGGGCGGCGTCCTGGGCCGGGACACCTGCCGGAGCTTCGGCGTCCTGGAGCACGCGGCCAGCCTACGGCGGCGCGGTCGGCGTCGGCTCGGCTGACGTGGCCGCCCGCCACCTGGCCCACGACCGACTACGCCCTGAGTGAATACTCACGGCAGTTTGCCGGGGATAAGAAGTAGCGTGACCCCGTGACCCCGCCGACAGCCACCAGCGGCCCTGCCATGCCGGCCTCCGCCGCCGAGACGTTCAGCATGACGCACCGCCAGATCCTGACGATCCTCGGCGGGCTGATGATGGGCATGTTCCTGGCCGCCCTCGACCAGACCATCGTCGCCACCGCGATCCGGACCATCGGCGACGACCTGCACGGGCTGTCCCTGCAGGCCTGGGTGACCACCGCGTACCTGATCACGTCGACGATCGCCACGCCGCTGTACGGCAAGCTCTCGGACATCTACGGCCGCAAGCCCCTGTACCTGATCTCGATCGCGCTGTTCCTGTTCGGTTCGCTGCTCAGCGGCACCGCGACCTCGATGTACCAGCTCGCCGGCTACCGAGCCGTGCAGGGCCTGGGTGGTGGCGGCCTGATGTCGCTGGCGATCACCATCCTCGGCGACCTGCTCAGCCCCCGGGAGCGGGCCAAGTACCAGGCCTACATCCTGGCCGTGTTCGGCACGTCATCGGTGCTGGGTCCGATCATCGGCGGCTTCTTCGCGGGCGTCCCCTCGGTACTCGGCATCACCGGCTGGCGGTGGATCTTCCTGGTCAACGTGCCGCTGGGGGTCGCCGGGTTCTTCGTCATCTGGCGCGTGCTGCACCTCCCGCCGCTGCACCGGATCACCCACCGGATCGACTGGCCCGGGGCCCTCGCCCTGGCCGGCGGACTGGTGCCGCTGCTACTGGTCGCCGAGCAGGGCCGCCTCTGGGGGTGGGGCTCCCCGCGCGCGCTCGCCTGCTACGGGGCCGGCGTCGTCGGGCTGGCACTGTTCCTGCTCGCCGAGCGGCGGGCGGGCGACGACGCCCTGCTGCCGTTGCGCCTGTTCGGGAACCGGACCTTCTCCAGCAGCGCCCTGATCAACACGATCATCGGGATGGGGATGTTCGGCGGCCTGGCGACCCTCCCGCTGTACCTGCAGATCACCAAGGGGATGGGCCCGACCGCGGCCGGCCTCGCCCTGCTCCCGCTGACGCTGGGGATCATGGTCACCTCGATCGTCTCGGGTCAGACCATCGGCCGGACCGGCCGGTACCGGGTCTTCCCGATCCTCGGCACCGGACTGCTCGCGCTCGGTGCGCTCGCGCTCTCCCAGCTCACGGCGTCGTCGTCGTTGCTCGATGTGGGATGGCGGTCGGCAATCTTCGGCATGGGCCTCGGCTTCTGCTTCCAGCCGCTCGTGCTCGCCGTGCAGAACGCGGTGCCACCGCGCGACATGGGGGTCGCGACGTCGTCGTCGCTGTTCTTCCGCCAGATGGGCGGGACGCTGGGGACTGCCGTGTTCCTGTCGATCCTGTTCTCCACGGTTGGCGACAAGATCGGCGCCGCGTTCCGCACGGCCGCGCAGACCCCGGCCTTCCAGGCGGCACTGACCGACCCGACGGTCATCAAGGACCCCGCGAACGCACCGGTGCTGAACATGCTGAACGGGACCGGGCAGCCGCCGTCGATCGACGACTCGTCCTTCATCTCTCATCTCGACCCGCGCCTGGCGGCACCGTTCCTGGAGGGCTTCGCGCAGAGCATCGGCTTGGTGCTGCTCGTCGCGGCCGTGGTGCTCGCGATCGGGTTCGCCGTCTCGTTCACGCTCCCGGAGCTGGAGCTGCGGCAGGTGTCCGGGATCCAGAGCCGGATGGACGACGACGCCGAGACGGCTGCCGCGGCGTCGGCCGCAGAGGCGTCTGTCGTGGCTGCCTCGGAGCAGGGGGTCGAGCCGCCCGCTAGCCCCAGACCAGCCCGTAGGCCGGCTCCTTGAGCACGGCCGCGACGTCGGCCAGCACGCGAGACCCCAGCCCGCCGTCCACCAGCCGGTGGTCGAACGACAGGGCCAGCTGCGTCACGTAGCGCTTGCGGATCTTGCCCTTGTGCACCCACGGCTGCTGGCGGATCGCGCCGAACGCCAGGATCGCGGACTCGCCCGGGTTGAGGATCGGGGTCCCGGTGTCGATCCCGAACACGCCGACGTTGGTGATCGTGATGGTGCCGTCGGCCGTCTCCGCCGGGGTGGTGGTGCCGACGCGGGCCCGGGTGGTCAGGTCGGCGAGCGCCAGCGCGAGGTCGTGCAGACCCAGCCGGTGCGCGTCCTTGATGTTCGGCACGATCAGCCCGCGCGGGGTCTGCGCGGCGATCCCCAGGTTGACGTAGTGCTTGTAGACGATCTCCTGCTCCTCGTCGCGCCAGGAGGCGTTGATCTCGGCGTGCCGGCGAACCGCCAGCACCAGGGCCTTGGCCGCGATCAGGAGCGGGGTGACCCGGACGTCGGCAAACTCGCGGTCCTGACGCAGCCGCTCGACCAGGTGCATCGTCTTGGTGACGTCGACTGTGTGGAACACCGACACGTGCGGGGCGCTGAACGCGCTGGAGACCATCGCCTCGGCGGTGCGTTTGCGCACCGACCGCACCGGTACGCGGGTGGACCGGCCGTCCTCGGAGACCGTCCCGGACGCCAGCCAGGGCTGGTCGTCCATGGCGTAGGTGGCGAGGGTCCGCGGCTCGTTCCCCTTGGACCGCGCGATGACGTCCTCGCGGGTCACGATGCCGCCGGGGCCGGTTGGGGTCACGGTGTCGAGGTCGACGCCGAGGTCCTTGGCCAGCTTGCGCACCGGAGGCTTGGCGAGCACCGGGTGGACGTCGGGGCGCTCGGCCTGGGCCTTGGCCTGCGCCCCGGCCAGCGCGGCGCGTGTCGTCGCGGCGGCACCTTCGGGGGCCGTCGACCCAGCGGGGATCGCGGCGGGCGTCCCCGCGGCGGGCGGCGAGATCGCCTCGGCCACCGGCACGGTCCGCCGGGCCCGACGGCTCGCCCCGGAGTCGGCGGTGCCGTACCCGACGAGCACCGCGCCGCTCCCGGCGTCGTCGGTCCGGGCGTCGTCGGTCCCGTCGCCGGAGGCCGCCGCGTCGGGCGCATCCGCCGTCGGCGTCGTCCCGTCCGGGTCGGTGTCGACGGTGATGATCGGCGTGCCGACGTCAACGGTCACGCCCTGCTCCACGAGCAGCTCGGTGACCTGGCCGTCGTACGGGCACGGCAGCTCGACGAGGGACTTCGCCGTCTCGATCTCCAGGATCGGCTGGTTCACCTGGACGCGATCACCGACGGCCACCAGCCACTGCACGATGTCGGCCTCGGTGAGGCCCTCACCGGCGTCAGGCAGGCGGAACTGCTGGTACCTGGGCACCCTGGCTCCTCAGAAGGCGATGGCGCGGTCGACGGCGTCGAGCAACCGGTCGACGGACGGCAGGTACTCGTGCTCGAGCCGGGCGACCGGGTACGGCGTCTGGAAGCCGCCCACCCGTAGCACCGGGGCCTGCAGGTGGTAGAAGCATGCCTCGGTGATCCGGGCCGCGACCTCCGCACCCGTCCCGTACTGCACAGGCGCTTCGTGCACGACGACGCAGCGCCCGGTCCGGCGGACCGACTCCGCCACCGTGTCGGTGTCCAGCGGCGAGAGGGACCGCAGGTCGACGACCTCCAGACTCCGGCCCTCGGCGGCCGCCGCCTCCGCGGCGCGCAGGGCCGTGGCGACGGTCGGGCCGTAGGCGACGATCGTCAGGTCCCGCCCGGGACGGACCACCCGGGCGCCGTCGAGGCCGCCACCGGTCGAGGTGCCGTATGCGACGTCCAGGTCGACGTCACCCTTGTCCCAGTACCTGCCCTTCGGCTCGAAGAACAGCACCGGGTCCGGGGAGGCGATGGCCTCCTGGATCATCGTGAACGCGTCGGCGGGGGTCGCCGGGGAGACCACCCGCAGGCCAGGGGTGTGCGCGAAGAGCACCTCCGGGGACTCGCTGTGGTGCTCGACCGCGCCGATGCCGCCCCCGTAGGGGATCCGGATCACCACGGGCAGGCTGAGCTTGCCGCGCGTGCGGTAGTGCATCTTGGCCAGCTGGGTGGTGATCTGGTCGAAGGCGGGGAAGACGAAGCCGTCGAACTGGATCTCGCAGACCGGACGGTAGCCGCGCAGCGCCAGCCCGATCGCGGTGCCGACGATGCCGGACTCCGCGAGCGGGGTGTCCACCACCCGGTCCGCGCCGAACTCCTTCTGCAGCCCGTCCGTCACGCGGAAGACGCCACCGAGCGCGCCGATGTCCTCACCCATCAGCAGCACCGTCGGGTCGGCCTCCAGCGCCGCACCCAGCCCACGGTTGATCGCCTTGGCCAGGGTGAGCCGCTGCGTGCCGGCGCCCGCGGTGGTCGCGGGCGTCGTCGGCGCATGGGGACGGGACTGGGTCCTGGTCACGGTCAGCGTGCTCATCGTGTGCTCCCCTCGCTGGATCCCGCGACCGGAGACGTCGCGGTCTCATACTCGGCGAACCAGCGCCGCTCGGCCTCCACCCCAGCGTGCGGGGTCGCGTACACGGCGTCGAACATTGTAGACGGCGACGGCGCGACCATGGCCTTGACACCCTCCCGCAGCCGGACACCCATCGCGTCGCCCTCTGCGGCGAGCGCGTCGAGGAACTCCTGCGGCAGCTCGCCGATCCGCTCCAGGTAGGCGCGCATCCGATCGATCGGGTCCCGACGCCGCCAGCTGTCCTCCTCCTCGGAGGTCCGGTAGCGGCTGGGGTCGTCGGACGTGGTGTGCGCGCCCATCCGGTAGGTGAAGGCCTCGACAAGGGTCGGGCCGCCGCCGGACCGCGCCCGCTCGAGCGCCTCGGCGGTCACCGCGTAGCAGGCCAGCACGTCGTTGCCGTCCACCCGGACGCTCGGCACGCCGAAGCCCTTGCCGCGGTCGGCCAGCGGCACCTTGGACTGACGGGCGGTCGGCTCGGAGATGGCCCACTGGTTGTTCTGCAGCAAGAAGACCAGCGGGGCGTTGTTGACGGAGGCGAAGACGAGCGCCTCGTTGGTGTCGCCCTGAGACGTCGCACCGTCGCCGAAGTACGCGATCACTGCGGTGTCCCGGGTGGGCTCACCGGTGCCGACCAGGCCGTCCCGCTGCACGCCCATCGCATAGCCGGTGGCGTGCAACGTGTGCGACCCGATCACCAGTGTGTACAGCTGCACGTTGTGCTCGCGGGGGTCCCAGCCGCCGTAGTCGACGGCGCGGAACAGGCTGAGCACGTCGAGCAGGTCGATCCCGCGTACGTGCAGGACGCCGTGCTCGCGATAGGACGGGAAGACGTAGTCCTGCGGGGCAAGGGCGTGTGCGGAGCCGATCTGGGCGGCCTCCTGGCCGAGCGCCGGCGCGAAGAGCGCGAGCTCGCCCTGGCGCTGCAGGGAGGTGGCCTCGGTGTCGAACCTGCGGGTGAGGACCATGTCGCGGTACATCGCGCGAAGAGCATCGGCGCCGAGGTGGGCGACGCGGGGGTCGTAGCGGGGGTCGGCCACGCGCTCCCCGGTCGGGGTGAGCAGCTGGACCAGATCGGGCTCGGTCGACGCGGTGTCGGTCAACTGCAGGGTCCTTCCGGGTAGCCGACGGCTAACTTACGTCAGCGTAGGCTACGCCTCCGTAGGTTGGTCCTGCACGCCCGCTACAAACGGCGCCGCGCGGGGTGTGCCGAACCCTCCAACGGTGCCCCCCATAGGCGCGTAAAGCCACCCCCAGGGGCGGGCGAGGTCACCTGCGCCGCACCCACGAAGAGGTTCAGGGGCGCGGTGCTGCGAGTCGGTCGATGAGACGACGAGCACGCAGCGCCGAGCCGGTCAGTCGTGCGAGACCCAGCCCGCCGCCACCTCGAGCACCCGGTCGTTCGCGGCCGGCTCGCCCACCGTGGCCCGGATGCCCTCACCGGCGAACGGCCGAACCAGCAGACCGTGCGCAGCGGCGTCGGCGGCCAGGTCGGACGTCCCCGCCCCGGTCGGCAGCCAGACGAAGTTGGCCTGGCTGTCCGGAACCGGCCAACCCTGATCGCGCAGCCCGGCCAGGACGCGCGCGCGCTCGGCGACGATGGCGTCGACCCGCTCGGCGAGCTCGGCCTCCACCCGCAAGGACGCGAGCGCCGCCACCTGCGCCAGGTGGTTCACCCCGAACGGGGTGGACGCCGTCCGCACGGCACGCGCAACGTCCGGGTGGGCCAGGGCGTACCCGACCCGCAGACCGGCCAGCCCGTACGCCTTGGAGAACGTCCGGAGCACCACGACGTTCGGGTGCTCGGCCAGCACCGCGACGCCGTCCGGCACGTCCGGGTCCCGGACGAACTCGGTGTACGCCTCGTCCAGGACCACCACGACGTCGTCGGGCACGGCCGCAAGGAAGTCGACCAGTTCCGCACGGTGCACCGCCGGCCCGGTCGGGTTGTTCGGCGAGCAGACCAGGACCACCCGGGTCCGCGGTGACACGGCGGACGCCATCGCGGGCAGGTCGTGCCGGCCGCCGGCGTCCAGCGGAACGGTGACCCCGACGGCGCCCTTCAGGCTCACCGCGATCGGGTACGCCTCGAAGGACCGCCAGGCGTGCACCACCTCGTCGCCCGCGTCGCAGAACGCCTCGAGCAGATGGCCCAGCACCGCAACCGAACCGCAGCCGGCAACCACTGCCGACGGGTGCACGCCGTGCCGGGCCGCGAGCGCCTCGACCAGGTCGACGGCGAACATGTCCGGGTACCTGTTGATCTCCGCTGCCGCGCGGGCCACCGCCTCGCGCACCGCGTCCAGCGGCGGGAACGGGTTCTCGTTGGACGACAGCCTGAACGCGCCTATGTCCCCCGCCCGTGCGCCGGGGACATAGGCGGGCAGGGACCGCACCACGCGGCGCGGGGCTGGGCTCGTCACCAAGCCAGCATGCCACCCGCGGAAACTGGCCGACGGGGGCGCTCACCTGGAACGATGCACCCCATGAACTTCCTGCTGCGCGTGATCATCAATGCGGTCGCGATCTGGTTGGCCACCCTGGTCCTGAGCGGGCTGGACGTCGTCGGCGGTGGCGACACCACCACGACGGTGATCGTCTTCCTGGTGGTCGCCCTGGTGTTCGGGATCGTCAACGCGGTGGTGAAGCCGATCGTCAAGTCGCTCGCGCTGCCGCTGTACGTCCTGACGCTCGGCCTGTTCACGGTGATCGTGAACGCGGCGATGCTCTGGATCACCAGCTGGTTGTCCCAGCGGAGCGAGTACGGACTGCGGATCGACAACTTCGGGACCGCGGTGCTCGGCGCCCTGATCATCTCGGTCGTGAGCTTCGTGCTCAGCGTGGCGCTGAAGAACAAGCGCTGAGCTTCCCTGGCACGCCCTGCCGGTCATTCCGGCACCCGGACGGCGACGTACCGCTGCTGGGTGACCTCCGCCGTGCCGTCGCCCAGCACCGATGCCACGGACTCCGCGTAGCTCTGCACCGATCGGTCGCGCAGCACCGCCATCTGCTCGGCCGTGCGGATGTACTCGGAAAGGGCGTGCGACCGCCTGATCGGGTCGACGAGCCGCGCCAGCAGTGACGAAGCCGGTGCACTGCCGTCGGCTGGCGGGCTCGCCGTGAGGTCCCGGATCACGGTGGTGCGGTTCGCCGCGTCGGGGCTCGGCATGCCGTCAAGGGCGGGGACGTAGTCGTGGGTGTGCTCCAGGTGCAGCGCCTGGATGCCATCGGCCAGCGGCATGCCGCCCACCGGGGAGCCCGCGGTGACAACGGCGCTGACCGTGAACATGTCCGACGTCCGAGCGGCCACCCGCATCGCCGCCATCCCGCCCTGGCTGTAGCCGGCCAGGAGAACCGGCTCCTCCGGCCCGACGCCGGACTGCAGCATCGCCTGGACCACCGCCTCGCTCATGTCGTCCGACCACCCGTCCATGAGCTCCAGGTTGGTAGCCATGTCGGTCGGGGCGGGTGCGTCCAGCAGGCCGCCGCTCTGCATCCCGGGGATCGTCACCACCCAGCTCCGACCGCCGTCGTCGTGGTCCAACCGCTGCACACCGACCACCCCCGGTGCCCCGCTGTCGCCGAGCGCGTCCACCTGGCGCAGCACGTCCGCGACGTCCCGCGGTGGTTCGGGCTCTCGCGACAAACCCCGCGACCGCTCGGCCGCAACCAGCGGCGCCACGACAAGACCCGGCAGGGGCGTCCCGAGCAGCACCGTAGCAGCGGCGGCCCCGCCCCGTAGCAGTCGGGCAGCCTGGTCCACCGGGTCACGTTCGAGCGGCACCCGACCGGGCAGAAGTCCGATGGTCGTCGCGGCCACAACTGGCAGGGCGACCTCGACCGCATCCCCTGGCGGCGGGCCCAGCCCCTCGGGCAGCAACCCCGGACCACCGAGCAGCCGACCGAGGTACCCGGCCGGCCCGTCCGACTCGCGCATCGGCTCACTGCCCAGCACCCTGAGCAGCAGGCCGATCGGGGTCGGGGTGTACCGCAGTGAGCGGGCAGCCAGCACGGCAGCGCCCGCGGTCACGGCGCCTCGGACGAGCAGGCCTCCGACCACCAGCACGGCGATCGGCCCGGCCCCACCGATCCGGTGGCCCAGCACGATGAACCCTGCACGCAGCGCCGCCGTGGCGTCGCGGTCGGCCTGGGAGTAGACCTCGGCTGCACCCCGCAGTCCCACGGCCACCACCCGCGCGTCGTCGGCACGTGCCCCCAGGCCTCCCCAGCCGGAGAGCAGCGGCGCGGCGGCGGAGCGAACGTTGGCCGCCGTGACCGGGGACCACGGCGCGCTCTCCTCGACCAGTGCGACCGCTCGGCGGGCGTGGGCCGCGGCGGCGTCCAGGTGCTCGGCGGCCCTCTCCGCGCGTGCCGCGGCCGCCGTCAGGGTCTCGATCCGCGCCCTGGTGCCGCCGGCCCCGCCGATCACCCGGAGCCCAGGGCCCTCGTCCGGGTCGGTCACGGCGCCCGCACCGCGTCAACGGCAACGATGTGGCGATGCACCGCCGACCGGGCCCCCTCGGCGGCATGGCGCAACCCGGTCATCCTGCCCAGCGTGTCGCGCAGCATGGCCGCGTACGCCGCTGCGGCAGGGCCGGTCCAGTCGACCTGCCCCCCGGCCAGCAGCTCCCGGCGGGCATCGGCGATGCGGTCCACCGCCGCACCGCTGGACCGCTCGGCACCCGTCCAAGTCATCGCCCCACCTCCACCGCTGGAGGCTAGGCGGCGCCGTCGTCGGGGTGTGCCCGGGCCGCGTCGGCTGGGGACGACCCCGGTCCGGCCGCGCGGTGTGGACCGCCGCAGGAGTCTGTCCGATCAACGGTGCACGTACTTCCTGGCCTGACCTGCCGAGCGTGGCTTGGCGGGGACGCAGGCAGCATGATCGAGACGAACGAGTCCGTGGACACGACGGACGGCGGCAGATCCGGGCGAGCGTAGCCGCCCTCAGCGCGGCAGATCCGGGCGAGCGTAGCCGCCCTCAACGCGGCTATGAGCGTGCAACGGTATGCCGCCAGTAGGCTGATCAATGTTGTTCCGAACCTTGGTGAATGGAACGCTCGCACGGCGTGATGCTGTGCGGGGATCGTGCCCGCGTGACGCCCAGTTCATCCCGAGCGTCCCTGGTGGCGGGTCTGGACCAGAGTGACCGACCCGGTGTCAGACCGGTACCCCGACCGTCCGGATCCCTCTCGCCACCACATCATCCGCTCAGGTGGCCCGGAACGAACTGGTTCGCAGCAGCTGCATCGGACCACCAGGCATCATCAGGCTCAACGGAGGCTCCACATGCAGATCTACGTGCACACCGACAACAACATCGACGGAACCGGTGAGATGACGGCCCACGTCGAGCGCGAGGTCGCGACCGCCCTGTCACGGTTCAGTGACCACATCACGCGGGTCGAGGTGCATCTCAGCGATGAGAGCGCCGGACGGGCCACCGATGCCGACATCCGATGCATGATCGAGGCGCGACCGGAGGGTCAGACCCCGGTCACCGTGACCGACAACGCAGACAGCGTGGACACGGCCCTCAACGGGGCCATCCATCGGCTGGATCACCTGCTGGCCAGCCATGAAGGCCGGCAACAGGACCAGCACGGCCGCGCCTCGATCCGTGGCAACACCAACCAGTGAGCTGAACCGAGGGCAGCCAGCGGTGGACGTTCACCGGCAAACAGCCCACAGCGATGACCCCGATGCGCAATCTGAGACCGCCGACCGCGACCCCCGCGGACAGCGGCATGAGCGCGCACCTACTTGGTGAAGTGGCGTCTCGTCTCGGCGCCTGTCGTCGGGTCGAAGCGGACACACCAACACGACCAGGAGTTGGCGACAACCTCGCTACCGTCCAGGCGAACGGCCACCCAGGCGTCGGCTCCGCCTCCCGGGGCAACGCCTGCCACCTCATCGAGCCATCGGGGCTCCGGCAGATGATGGCCGCAACGTAGTCGTCCACGGTGCCCGGCAGTTCGAGATGGCCGCTCCCGTCCGGCAGGGTGATTCGGTTCGTCACACTGTCGATGATTGCGCATCTCGCTGCGCGGCCCGCAGCATGACCAGGCGAGCCGGGCAGCCCGTGGCACTCCCGTCTCGCTGAGGTCGGAGGTTCGTCGCGAGGTCGTACGTTCGAACATCCGACTTCGCGTCAGAAGTACGACCTCGACGCAGGTCCCCTGGTCGGCCCCCTCGGCCGCGCGTGGCTCCCGGACCTCGGAGTCGGCGCACGCTCATCGGCCATGAGCGAGCGACCTCCGGCGAGTCAGCCCAGGCCCGTGCCCTTGGGGCTGCTGCACGCTTGGGTGACACCTGGCAGGGAGCACCAGTCCCCCCGGCTGGAGCGACGGTGAGCGCGCCCGGGCCGGATCCGACAGACGTCCACGCTGCCGTCCTGACAGTCGTCGACCTCCGATCCTGAGCCCCGGAGCCCGGCCACGGAATGTGCCCCTGACCTGCGGTTGTAGAACGAGCACACCTTCGCTTGTGGAGAGAATCCGCGAGGGCGCCTATCACCGCAGGTCAGACCCTTTCCGGAACCAGATTCCAGTGCTTTCTCTACAACGCCAGCACGGCTCGTCCCCGCCTTTGCGGAGCGCGTCATCGTGACGCGGTGGGTGGCGCCGATCGAGCGGATCGGCTCGTGGGCGGCGTACATGGAGGCGTGGCCCTTCGCGGACCACGCGGACCACCCACTGTTCGACGTCGTCGACGAGGTGGCCGGAATCGCCGCCCACATCGTGACGGCGACGACGTTCGGCAAGTGGGGCCCGCTCGTCGCCATCACGGGGCCGGCCCCCGAGCTCGTGGTCACCGGCGTCTCGACGGGCTGCTGCGTGATCTCCACCGCGCTGCCCGCGGCGGACGCCGGCGCCACCCTCCCGGTGGTCACGGATGCGTGCGCCGGTTCCACCCCGGCGAACCACCGGGCTGCCCTCGACGTGATGGCCCTCTACCCGCCGCAGATCACCCTGCGCACCACCGACGAGGTCCTCCGGCAACTCGGCGCCTGACGCCCTCCCGACCCGTCCTCCGGGCCCGCGCCCGGCGCGTAGGCTATGAGTTCGTGCTCCAATGAAGGACGGCCATGGATCCGAACCGTCGTGACATGACGGAACTGCCCGACCTCGCCCACACCGTGGGACGCGCCGGACCGGTCCGCTCCCGGATGCCCGTCTACGTGGACCTGCTGCCGCCCTGCAACGGGGCCTGTCCCGCCGGGGAGAACATCCAGGAGTGGCTGCGCCTCGTGAAGGCCGACGAGGACGAGGCGGCGTGGCGCGAGCTCGTGGGCAACAACCCGTTCCCCGCCATCCACGGCCGCGTGTGCTACCACCCGTGCGAGACGGCCTGCAACCGCAAGGAACTCGACGGCGAGGTGTCCATCCACGCCGTCGAGCGCTACCTCGGGGACCTGGCGATCGAACAGGGCTGGCAGTTCGTCCCGCCCCGCCGCTCCTCGGGTCGCCGCGTGCTCGTCATCGGTGCCGGGCCGTCCGGCCTGTCCGCGGCCTACCAGCTGGCGCTGCTCGGCCACGAGGTCGAGATCCGCGACGGCGCCCCCCAACCGGGCGGCATGATGCGGTACGGCATCCCCGAGTACCGCCTGCCCCGGGACGTCCTCGATGCGGAGATCGCCAGGGTGGCGAACCTCGGCGTCACGATGATCACCGACCACATGATCTCCGACCTGTTGCAGGAGCAGGTGGAGGGTCGATTCGACTCGGTCTTCGTGGCGATCGGTGCCCATCTCTCCCGCCGGGTCGACATCCCGGCCATGGACGCCTCCCGGATCGTCGACGCCGTCTCCTTCCTGCGGGACGTCGCCTCCGGGGTCCGCCCCGAGATCGGGTCCAAGGTGGCCGTCTACGGTGGCGGCAACACCGCCATGGACGCGGCCCGCGTGGCCCGCCGCCTCGGCGCGGAGGAGTCG
>JBBRCL010000064.1:0-14723 GCA_038204895.1 Actinomycetales bacterium
GTGAACGAGGGCTTCTCCGGTGGTGAGAAGAAGCGCCACGAGATCGTCCAGCTCGAGCTGCTCGACCCCCAGGTCGCCGTGCTCGACGAGACCGACTCCGGCCTCGACATCGACGCGCTGAAGATCGTCTCCGAGGGTGTCAACCGCTTCAAGGAGTCCGGCGACAAGGGTGTCCTGCTGATCACGCACTACACGCGGATCCTGCGCTACATCACCCCGGACTTCGTGCACGTCTTCGTCGACGGCCAGATCGTCGAGGAGGGCGGCGCGGAGCTCGCCGAGCGCCTCGAGGCCGAGGGCTATGACCGCTTCCAGGTGGCGTCCGCCTGAGTGCCGACCGTCCGACAGGAGTCCCGATGACCGCGATCCTCGACCCGAGGGCCGCAGCCGAGGCGTTCAGCGCCACTGCACCGGCGGCGGCGTTGAGCGCCACCGAGCTGGCGGCTGTCCGCGCCGACTTCCCGCTGCTGCGCCGCACGGCCCGCGGCGGCAGGCCGCTGGTCTACCTGGACTCCGCCGCGACCTCGCAGAAGCCCGAGGTGGTCATCGACGCGGAGCTGGACTTCTACACCCAACGGAACGCCGCGGTGCACCGAGGGGCGCACACGCTGGCCGAGGAGGCCACCGATGCGTTCGAGTCGGCCCGGGCCGAGGTCGCCGCCTTCGTCGGGGTAGACGCCGACGAGATCGTCTGGACGGCCAACGCGACGGCTGGCACCAACCTGCTCGCCTACGCGATGTCCAACGCCTCGGTGGGGCGCGGTGGCGCGGCCGCCCAGCGGTTCGCCGTCGGGCCGGGCGACGAGATCGTCGTCACCGAGGCCGAGCACCACGCGAACCTGGTGCCCTGGCAGGAGCTGTGCGCCAGGACCGGCGCCACCCTGCGCTGGGTGGGGCTGGCCGACGACGGCCGGGTTCGCACCGAGGAGCTGGCGACCGTCGTCACCGACCGCACCAGGGTGCTGGCGTTCGCGCACGTGTCGAACGTCACCGGTGCGGTGGCCGACGTCGCGGCGTTCGTCCGGCAGGCCCGCGAGGTGGGCGCCCTGACGGTGCTGGACGCCTGCCAGAGCGTCCCGCACCTGCCGGTCGACCTGCACGCCCTCGGTGTGGACTTCGCCGTCTTCTCGGGTCACAAGATGTACGGGCCGACGGGTGTCGGCGCGCTGTACGGGCGGCGTGAGCTGCTCGAGGCCCTGCCGCCCGTGACGACCGGCGGCTCGATGGTCGAGGTGGTGACCATGGAGTCCGCGACCTACGCACCACCACCGCAACGGTTCGAGGCGGGTTCCCAGATGGTGGCGCAGGCCGTCGGCATGGGGGCAGCGGCCCGGTACCTGGGCGACCTGGGGATGGCAGCGGTCGCGGACCACGAGGCGCGGATGACCCGGTTGCTGCTCGCTGCGGTGGCCGCGACGCCCGGCGTGCGCCTGATCGGACCGGCTGAGGCCACCGACCGGCTCGCCGTCGTCTCGTTCGTGGTCGAGGGCGTACACGCGCACGATGTCGGGCAGGTGCTGGACGACGCCGGTGTCGCGGTCCGGGTGGGCCACCACTGCGCCCAGCCCCTGCACCGCCGGTTCGGCATCGCGGCGACCGCCCGGGCGTCGGCGGGCGTCTACACGACGGCGGAGGAGATCGCGGTGTTTGCGGCCGTGCTCGCCCAGGTCAGGCCGTTCTTCGGGCTGGCAGGTGATGGCCGATGAGCGGCAGCGCGATGGAGCAGCTGTACCAGCAGCTGATCATCGACCACGCCAAGGCCCCGCACGGCAAGGGTCTTGCGGCGGACTACGACGCCGAGTCGTTCCAGGTGAACCCGACCTGCGGGGACGAGGTGCGCCTGCGGGTGCACCTGGCGGGTGCCGATCAGCCGATCGTGCAGCGGGTCAGCTGGGACGGTCAGGGCTGCTCGATCTCGCAGGCGTCGATCTCGGTGATGTCCGAGCTGGTCACCGGGCAACCGGTTGCGGTCGCCGAGGCGCTGAGCGAGGACTTCCGCGCCCTGATGCACAACCGCGGCGAGGCCATGGACGAGGCGGTCGAGGACCGGCTCGGGGACGCGACCGCGTTCACCGGCGTCGGCCGCTACCCCGCACGGATCAAGTGCGCCCTGCTGGGCTGGATGGCGTTGCGTGACGCCCTGGTCCAGGCCGGCGCGAGCACGGAGGACAGATGAGCCAGTCAGGAGACGCCATGAGCGCAACAGCGACGAACACCCCCAGCGCCGCCGACATCGAGGAGGCTCTCCGGGACGTCATCGACCCCGAGCTGGGCATCAACGTCGTCGACCTCGGCCTGGTCTACGGCGTCGCGGTGGACCCCGACAACCACGCGGTCATCGACATGACCCTGACCTCGGCGGCGTGCCCGCTGACCGACGTGATCGAGGACCAGGCCGGGCAGGCCCTTGACGGACTGGTGGACGGCTTCCGGATCAACTGGGTCTGGATGCCGCCGTGGGGACCCGACAAGATCACCGACGACGGCCGCGAGCAGCTGCGGGCCCTGGGGTTCAACGTCTGACGGGAGCGGTGCGTCTCCCGATCAGAGGTTGGCCGCCGAGAACGTGTCGCACGCGGCAAGGGTGCCCTTCTCGTAGCCGGTGGTGAACCAGTTCTGGCGCTGCGCGCTGGACCCGTGCGTCCAGGTGTCCGGGTTGACCCCACCGGAGGACTGCTCCTGGATGTGGTCGTCGCCAACGGCCTGCGCGGCCGAGAGGGCGTCGGCGAGTTGGGCGTCCGTGATTGGTTCCAGGTACGTGATCCCGGTCTTGGGGTCAACGGTGTTCGCGGCCGCACCTGCCCACAGGCCGGCGTAGCAGTCGGCCTGCAGCTCCAGGCGGACGCCGTCCGACTCCGGGCCGGTGCCCTGTCGGTCGATCCCGTCCATCACCCCGGTGATGTTCTGGATGTGGTGGCCGTACTCGTGCGCCACGACGTACATCTCGGCCAGTGGGCCGCCCGATGCGCCGAACTGGCTCTGCAGCAGGTCGAAGAAGCCCAGGTCCAGGTAGATGCTCTGGTCGGGCGGGCAGTAGAACGGGCCGGTCGACGACGTGGCGTTGCCGCAGCCCGTGCTTGTGGAGCCCTCGAACGCCCAGACGTCGGGCACGGGGAAGCTGGCACCCTGTGCCGTGAGGGTCTCCTGCCAGTAGGTGTCCAGCGACTGGCTGGTTGCCGACAGGCGGCAGTCCCGGTTGGCGTTGGCGTCCGCCGCCGAGCAACTGCCGAGCGTGTTCTCCTGCTGCTGGCCGCCTGCGCCCTGCAAGTTCTCCAGTACCGGCGCCACATTCACGCCGGTGAACTGGTAGATCAGGAACGCCACGATCCCCAGGCCGATGCCGCCTCCCGCGACCGCACCGCCCTTGCGGGTTCGGACCCGCCCGCCTTCGAAGCTGCCACCCTCGGTGAACGTCATGGGCACAAAACAGGCCCCGATCGAGTGAACCGTCAGTCGCCGATCCCGCGGGCGGCCAGCGCCTCTCCGGTGGCCCGGGCGCGGCCGACGGCCCGCACCGCCGCCGGGACCAACAGTGCCCGCGGGTCGCGCTCAAGACCCCGGGCCCGCGCGGCATCGCGCACCTCGGTCGCGGTCCGCATCAGGGCGGGGACCGCCCGGAGCATCAGCCCGACGGCGAGGGCCACCGTCTCCGGTGCCCCGCCCACCCGGCGCAGCGGCCCGAGCGCCCGGGTGAGCGCGTCGAGCATCCGGTCGGCCGAGGTCGTGGCGGTCACCACCGTCGCGGCCAGCACCACTGTCACCAGGTCGGCGGCGATCTCCACGCCGGTGGCCCAGCCGCGCTGCCAGCACTGATAGCCGCCCACCAGCAGGGCGGTGACCAGCAGGGGGACCAGGGCGCGCGTCGTCGTGCGCAGGGGGAGGCGTGCCGAGACCGCCAGCAGGACGACGCCGGCCAGCAGTCCGAGCGCCCACAACGGACCCCGGAGCACGACAACCGCGAGGCCCAGCACGGCCAGGGCAGCAGCCTTGCTGCCCGCACCACGCCGGTGCAGCCACGAGGTACCCGGGTGGTAGAGCCCGAGCAGGCCGGCGCTCGCCGAGGCCGAGCCCCGGTTCACACCGGCCTCGCCGACATCAGCAGCTGGTAGGCCGCGATGGCGGTAGCGGCATCGCCGTCGAAGACGACCCGGCCGTCGTCCACCACCAGCACCCGGTCGGCGCGTGCCGCGGCCGCCAGGTTGTGAGTGACCAGCAGCAGCTGCTGCTCGAGGGAGTCGAGCAGCTCGTCCACCACGTCCCGCCAGCGCAGGTCCAGCAGGGTGGTGGGCTCGTCGCAGACCAGCACGGCCGGTTGCACCGCGAGCACACCGGCAAGGGCGAGCAGCTGCTTCTGGCCGCCGGACAGCGCATGCACCGGCACCTCGGCGTGGTCGGCGAGCCCGAACCGCGCGAGCACGGCGCGGGCAGCGGCATCGCGGCCGGCCGCCGGCACCATCCGGCGCAGCGAGAGTGCGACGTCCTCGACGGGCGTTGGCATCACCAGCTGCGCATCCGGATCGGTGAAGACGAAGCCCACCCGACGGCGCACGGCGGCCCCGTCCCGCGCGGTGTCCAGGCCGTCCACCCGGACGGTGCCGGTCGACGGCAGCACCAGGCCGTTGACCAGGCGGGCGAGAGTCGACTTGCCCGACCCGTTGGCCCCGATCACGGCAACGCGCCGCTCGGTGAGGGTGCAGGTGGTGGGCTGCAGGAGCGTGCGGACCCCGCCGTCGGAGCGGACGGTGACGGTGGCGTCGCGCAGCTCGATCATCGGCTCAGCGGCGTTCGAGCATGTCCGGGAACGCGCGGAACACGGCGGCGGCCACGACCGCCACCAGCACGTTCTTGATCACGTCACCGGGCAGGAACACCGCCCCGGTGGTGATGGCCTCCTGCGCCGACATCCCCAGCCGGGCGCCCATCACCGCGATGCCGATCGGGTGGGTGAACACCAGGCTGCCGGCCATCGCGGCGCCGAAGATCACCAGGGGCAGCATCCGGGGACGCACCGTCCGCGCCCGGCTGACCAGGAAACCGGCCAGCGCGGCGGCCAGCGGGAAGGCCAGCAGGTAGCCGAGGGAGGGCTTGCCGAGCACCGCGAGCCCCCCGGCGCCCTGGGCGAACACCGGCAGGCCGGCCAGCCCGACAGCGAGGTAGAGCAGCACGGCCAGCGCCCCACGCCGGGCGCCGAGCAGGACGCCGGCCAGCATCACACCGAACGTCTGCAGCGTGATCGGCACGACCATCCCGGGCAGGGTGATCGACGGCAGCACCGCGCACACCGCGGTGAACGCGGCCATCGTGGCGATCAGGGCGACGTCAGTCACCGCGGTGTGGGGGACAGCGGCGACCGGACGATCGACCGGAAGGGCGACCGAGCCGTCCGGCCGTGGTGCGGGAGCGTCGTCGTCGTGGTCCATCATGTGTTCTCCTTCGTCGGTCACCGCAAACGGCGCCTGGCGGGGGAAATCGGGCCGGTGGTCACGCTAGCCGGTCGTACGATGGGCGGCGTTTGCGTCCGCCCACAAAGCCGCACGGCCCCCCGTGAGAGGAAACCTCAGTGATCACCGCGCACGACGTCGAGCTGCGCGTCGGTGCCAGGAGCCTGCTCACCGGTGCGACGTTCCGGATCGCCGCGGGGGACCGGATCGGCCTGGTGGGCCGCAACGGCGCGGGCAAGACGACGCTCACCCGCGTGCTGGCCGGTGAGGCCCAGCCCACCGGCGGACGGGTGACGCGGACCGGGGACGTCGGGTACCTCCCGCAGGACCCACGCACCGGCGACCTCGACGTGCTGGCGATGGACCGGATCCTGTCCGTGCGGAAGCTGGACCACCTGATCCGGTCCATGCGGAGCACCGAGGGTGCGATGGCCTCGGCCGACCCGGAGACCCGGGACGCCGCGATGGACCGCTACGGCCGGCTCGAGGCGCGGTTCACCGCGGCCGGTGGGTACGCCGCGGAGAGCGAAGCGGCCCGGATCGCGGCCAACCTCGGCCTGGACGACCGAGTGCTGCACCAGCCGATCGGAACCATGTCCGGCGGCCAGCGCCGCCGGGTCGAGCTGGCCCGGATCCTGTTCTCCGGCGCGGACACCCTGCTGCTCGACGAGCCGACCAACCACCTCGATGCGGACTCCATCGTGTGGCTGCGGGACTTCCTTGGCTCCTATGCCGGCGGATTCCTGGTGATCAGCCACGATGTCGGCCTGATGCGCACGGCGGTGACCAAGGTGTTCCACCTGGACGCCAACCGCGCGGAGCTGGACCTGTACAACCTGGGCTGGGAGGCCTATCTGGCCCAGCGGGAGACCGACGAGCGCCGTCGTCGGAAGGAGCGGGCCAACGCCGAGAAGAAGGCCGCCGTGCTGATGGCCCAGGCGGACCGGATGCGGGCCAAGGCGACCAAGGCCGTCGCGGCCCAGAACATGGCAAAGCGCGCTGAGCGCCTGCTCTCCGGTCTTGAGGCGCAGCGCACCGCGGACAAGGTCGCCCACCTGCGCTTCCCCTCGCCCGCGCACTGCGGGCGGACACCGCTGACCGCGACCGGCCTGAGCAAGTCCTACGGGTCGCTCGAGGTGTTCACCGAC
Source organism: Actinomycetales bacterium (assembly GCA_038204895.1). Taxonomy (GTDB): domain Bacteria; phylum Actinomycetota; class Actinomycetes; order Actinomycetales; family Cellulomonadaceae; genus Actinotalea. Next base: position 6,590 of record JBBRCL010000064.1, read on the forward strand.
GTCGACCTGGCCGTCGACCGGGGGAGCCGGGTGGTCATCCTCGGCCTGAACGGCGCCGGCAAGACGACCCTGCTCCGGCTGCTCGCAGGTATCGAGTCGCCGGACACCGGCGAGATCGTTCCAGGCCACGGCCTCAAGCTCGGTTACTACGCCCAGGAGCACGAGACGCTCGACACGAGCACCACGGTGGTGGAGAACCTCCGGCACGCGGCGCCCGATCTCACCGACACCCAGGTCCGCTCGGTCCTCGGTTCGTTCCTGTTCTCCGGCGACGACGCCGACAAGCCGGTCCGGGTGCTCTCCGGCGGGGAGAAGACCCGCCTCGCCCTGGCGACGCTCGTGGTCTCCGCTGCGAACGTGCTGCTCCTGGACGAGCCGACCAACAACCTGGACCCGGCAAGCCGGGGCGAGGTGCTCAACGCACTGCGCAGCTACGAGGGCGCCGTCGTGCTCGTCACGCACGACGAGGGCGCGGTGACGGCGCTGGCGCCCGACCGAGTGGTGCTCCTGCCGGATGGCGACGAAGATCTATGGGACGACGGTTACGCGGACCTCATCGCACTCGCGTGACCTGTCGGGACCGGTACCGACGGCCGACCACCTCAGGAGGACCACCATGAGCGAACGACTGCCGAAGGGCTCCCGGATCACCGGAGCGGGCCGCAAGGACCTTGCCGCCACGCTGGTCAAGCGATACCAGCGGGGGGAGAGCATCAGGTCGATGGCAGAGGAGATCGGACGCTCGTACGGCTTCGTACACGGCGTTCTCGCGGAGTCCGGCGTCGCCATGCGCAGCCGCGGTGGCGCGACCCGGGGTGCGGGGGCCGAGGCTCGTCGCGCGGCAGCGAAGAAGGCCGGCTGACCCCAGGAGCCCCATCGAAGGAGCCCTGCTCAGTGCTCGTCAGTGCTCGGCGCCCGTCTGCGCGTCCAGCAGCGCGTCCTCCTCCTCCTCGGCAGTCGGCCGGCGGTGGGTACGGGGCGTTGAGCCGGGTGCGTCCGGCGCGCCGGACGCTCGCGACGGGTGGCCGGCCGTGCCGGGACGCCGGGGGCCACCGGGGGTCGGCTCCGGCGGGCGCCGGACCAGGAGCACGCTGCCCACGAGCGCGCCGATGGCGAACACCCACCACTGGAACGCGTAGGACAGGTTGATCCCGAGGGTGACCTCCGGGCGAGGTTGGGGTTCGAGCGCCTCGGCTGGCCGCCCGTCCTCGCTGACCAGGACGCCGTAGGCCGGCAGCACCGTCGGCTCCGCCTCGGCCAACACCTGCGTCGCCGGCCCGGCCACCCGGCGGACGTCCTCGACGGCGATCGATCGCACCTGACCGGCCGGGGTCGATCGGTTCGACGGCGGCTCGGACGGACGCAGCCGGACCACCACCTGCACGGCTCCCCACGGCGGGTCCGCGACGTCGGGCAGGCCCTGATCGGCGGTGACCACGACCCAGCCGCGGTTGACCACCAGCAGGGAACCCGTCAGCGGTCCGGTGTCGACGGCGAGCAGCTCGAGGGCGTGCACCGCCGGTTGACCGGCCACCGGGCGGCCGCGCAGCAGCACGCCCGCGCCGGGCAGGTAGTGCCCGGCGGCCACCACGGGGTGCCACACCTCGTCAGGTGCGAGCCCGTCGGCCATCAGGTCGGCCAGCGGGACCGGCGCGGCGTCGTAGTTGGTCTCCAGCAGCGAGGCGGTCCGGCTGCGGTCCTGGTGCCGGCCCCACTGCCAGATGCCGGCCTGTACGCAGCCGGTCGCGACCAGCACGGCCAGGGCGAGCACACCGACGGTGCGTCGCAGGTCGCTCACGGGTCGGTCGACAGGTCGGCCACCGGCACGGTGTCCCGGTGGAAGCCCCGGCGGGCGAGGAACTGCTGCAGAGGCTCGCGGTGATCCTCGCAGGCCAGCCAGACCTTGCGTCGGTCCGGCGTGTGCAGCTTGGGGTTGTTCCAGCGCACGCCCCAGGCGGCGTGCGCGGTGCACCCGCGGGCGCTGCAGACCAGGTCGCTCACCTGCTCATCGTCCTCTCGTCGGCGGGACTGGACCGGGTGGCAGGGCGGGTGGCGCCAGGAACGTGCCGGGGTCCGTCCGGCGCTCCCGCCCGGCGTTGGCCAGCACGACCGCGACGTACGGCAGGACGACGGCCCCGGCCAGCAGCACCCAGCGGATCCAATGGTCCACCGCGACCGCGCCGATGAAGCAGACCACCCGGATGCCCATCTGGACCAGGTAGCGCCGGGTGCGCCGGGCGACGTCGTCGGAGAGGGAGGGGGCGGCGGTGGTGATCCTGACCGGCTCCTCCTGTGCCGCCCTCCTGCGCCGTTGGCTCACCGAACGAGTCTAGGCAGGCGTGCTCGACCCACCCCAGCGGGCCGGTCCCGGCACGACGCCGTGGGCAGCAGCGGCGCACGACCGGTCGATTCGGCTACCGTCGGCTCCGGATCGTGCGATCCGAGACAAGGAGACAGCCGTGGCGGACACCACACCCCGTAGCGTCCTGGTGACCGGCGCGAGCCGGGGCATCGGGCAGGCCATCGCTGAGAGGTTCCTCGCGGCCGGAGACAAGGTGGCTTCGCTGGACCGAGGCGGTCAGCCGCCGGTCGGCGTCCTGAACGTGGTCGGCGACGTGACCGACTCGGCAGCTGTCGACGCCGCCTTCGCGGAGGTCGAGGCCGTGCAGGGGCCGGTGGAGATCCTGGTGGCCAACGCGGGGATCACCCGCGACCAGCTGATCCTGCGGATGACCGACGAGGACTTCGACCAGGTCCTGGACATCAACCTTGGTGGGGCGTTCCGCTGCGTGCGCCGGGCGGCGAAGGGCATGATCCGGATGCGTCGTGGCCGGATCATCCTGGTGTCGTCGGTGGTCGCGCTGTACGGGGGCGCCGGCCAGGTCAACTACTCCGCGTCAAAGGCCGGGCTGATCGGGATGGCTCGCTCGCTGACCCGCGAGCTGGGCGGCCGGGGGATCACCGCCAACGTCGTCGCCCCGGGCTTCATTGACACGGCAATGACCGCTACATTGCCTCCGGACCGCCAAGAGGCCTACCGTGCGGCGATCCCGTTGGGGAGGTTCGCCCAGCCGGACGAGGTGGCAGGTGTGGTGCAGTTCCTGGCCTCTGCGGAGGCCGGGTACATCAGCGGGGCTGTGATCCCGGTGGACGGTGGGCTGGGTATGGGGCACTGAGGCCCGGCCGCTCTCCGGGCGGGGATCGGACCGGACGACGACGAAGGGAAGCGTCATGGCGCTGCTCGACGGCAAGAAGCTCCTGATCACCGGTGTCCTCACGGACACCTCGATCGCCTTCCACGTTGCGCGTCTGGCGCAGGCGGAGGGTGCCGAGGTGGTCCTCACCTCGTTCGGCCGGCAGATGCGCCTGACCGAGACGGTCGCCGGGCGGCTGCCGAGCCCGGCACCGGTGGTCGAGCTGGATGTCACGTCGAGCGAGAACCTGGATGCGCTGGCGGACCGCGTGCGTGAGCACACCGATCGACTGGACGGTGTGGTGCACTCGATCGGGTTCGCCCCGCAGTCGGTGATGGGCGGCAACTTCCTCGCCGGGCCGTGGGAGGACGTCGCGACAGCCGTGCAGGTGTCGGCGTTCTCGCTCAAGGCCCTCGCCGTGGCCGCGCTGCCGCTGATGGTCAGTGGGTCCGCGCTGGTGGGGCTCACCTTCGACGCGCGCTACGCCTGGCCGGTGTACGACTGGATGGGCGTGGCCAAGGCGGCGTTCGAGTCCACCGCGAGGTACCTGGCCCGCGACCTCGGTCCGCGCGGGATCCGGGTCAACCTGGTCTCCGCAGGGCCGATCCGCACCACGGCCGCCAAATCGGTCCCAGGGTTCGAGGCGCTGGAGAACGGCTGGCGGCAGCGTGCGCCACTGGGCTGGGACGCGTACGACCCCGAGCCCGCCGCGCGCGGCGTTGCCGCGCTGCTGTCCGACTGGTTCCCTGCCACCACCGGCGAGATCGTGCACGTCGACGGCGGCTTTCACGCGATGGGGCGCTGAGATGCCGAACGGGCGACGACTGGTGCTCTTGCGTCATGCGAAGGCCGAGGCGGCCGGACGGGTCTCCGACGAGCTGCGGCGCCTCCAGCCGCGTGGCTGGCGCCAGGGCATGGCAGTGGGCGCGGGGCTGCGCCAGGCCGGACTGGTGCCGGACACCGTGCTCGTCTCCTCTGCGGTACGGGCCCGGGAGACGTGGGAGAAGGTGGCCGAGGCGCTGGGTGAGGAACCGGAGCCCGACGTCATCGTGTCGGACGAGCTCTACGGCGCCTGTGCCGACGAGGTCGTCGAGCTGATCCGGGGCACCGAAGGCCGGGTCCGCACCCTTCTGGTGGTGGGCCACGAGCCGGCGATGTCCGCGACCGCGGTGTACCTGGCCGGCAGTGGCGAGCCCGCTCACCTGGCCCAGGTCCGCACCGGGCTGCCCACCGCGGGGTACGCAGCGCTCTGGGTCGAGACGCCGTGGTCGGGGTTGGAGCACCTCGGCGCCGTCCTGCGCGACGTCGTCCGCCCGGCTTGGCCAGAATGAGGGCATGAGCATCCCGCCCGACCAGCCGGTCGACGTCGAGCACGCGGTTCTGAGCGCCCTGCTGGCCATGCAGCGGCTCTCCTGGGAGCAGGGCGTCACCGGGCACGCTGCCCTTGACCTCGGCCGCGACGACCTGGTCCGGGTGATCGCGGAGGACGCGGTCGTGCGCCAGGACTCCGACGGTCGCCTCGGCGAGGTCGACGGGGGCGGCCTGGTCAACTGCGGAGCCCTGGTGGAGGTGGTGGACGTCGCCTGGCGGCTCACCGGCGACCCGGCCCTGCGCGCCGGGCTGGACCGACAGTTGGCCTGGTTCGAGTCGGGCTGCCCGCGCGCCACCGACGGGACCCTCTGCCACATCACCGGTGGCCGCCAGATGTGGACCGACTCGGTGTACATGCTGGTCCCGGCCCTGTTCCGGCTCGGCCGCCCGGAGGCGGTGATGACCCAGCTGGCCGGGCACCGGCAACGCCTGCAGACTCCCGGCGGGCTGTACGCGGCACGGTGGGACGAACCAACGGCGTCGCTGGTGTGGCCCGCGCACTGGGGCACCGGGAACGGCTGGGTGGCCGCGGGCCTGGCGCGCGCGTGGCGCGAGGAGGCGGCCGAGCCGTACCGCGACGAGCTGGCGGCCCAGGCGTGGGAGGTCATCGAGGTGTGCCTGGCGCACCGTCGCGACGACGGGCTGTTCCATGACGTCCTGGACGACCCGGAGACGTTCGTCGAGGCCAATGCCGCCCAGATGCTCGGCTACGCGACCCTGACCGGCGTGGCCGACGGGTGGCTCGACCCGTCGTGGGCGGCGGTCGGACGTGACCTGCGGGCTGCGGCCGCACGCGGCGTCGGGCCGGACGGCTTCGTCCGCCCGGTCGCCGGGTCACCGCACTTCGACCGCGCGGGGCGCTCGGCGGAGGCCCAGGCCTTCTACCTGCTCGCCGCAACAGCCGACCGCCGGGTGGCGCGCGGGGCCTGACCGGAGCGGATGTGGACGCTCCAGGGATCCGACACCCCCAGGTGATCCGCGGTGATAGCCTCCGAACGCTCCGGGGGGACGCTGTGCCGACCGCCCGAGGGGAACCTGCGTGCACGGAGGGGGCAATGGACGACGACACCCGGGACGTGATCGCTGACCTGCGCGACGACATGGATCGTCAGTCGCAGCAGTACGAGCGTGCATCGAACCACCTCGGACCGGTGAGTGCGATGGACCGCTCGCGGAGCGTCACGGTGCGTCTGGACGAAGTTGGCGTCGTGCGTTCCGTCACGGTCACCGACGCGTGGCGCACGGAGCTCGGGAGCGAAGGGCTCGGCGCTGGCGTGCTGGAGGCGTACGCGGCTGCCGGCGCTGAGCGCGTCCGAGGCTGGGGCGGCGCCGTGGCTGACACCTCGACTGAGCCGACGCCGGAGTTGCGGCCGTCACCCGGACTTCACACCACGCTCGCAGGGTAGCTGATGGAGCTGGGCGACCACAGTGAACAGCCCAGCAGCGAGGCAACAATCGCTGCACTCCGCGAGATGGTCCAGGACCTTCGCCAGGGCATGCACGAGGTCTTCGCCGGTGTCGAGGCGCAATTGGACGCGGAGCACACCGGGACCAGCTCCAACGGGCACGTCATGGCGGTGGTCTCGGGCGTCGGTGGGCTCGTGTCGCTGACCTTCGACGAGCGATGGCTTGAGTCCGTGCACGCTTTCAACGTCAGCCGGGAGATCACCGAGGCGATCCACGACGGCATGCGGAAGGTTGCTTCGACTGACGTTGCCTCGCGCGTCACCGGGACGTCGCTCGAGCGGGTTACCCGGTCGACGCAGGACGCCGGCGCGCTGGCTGCCTTCGTGCGCGAGCACCGCCGCTGAGGAATTGGCCGAATCGACAACCGAGGAGAGACCGTGTCGTTGACCACAGCCCTTGAGGCTCTGACTGCCGATGCGAACCGCTGGGACGGTGTCGCACAGGAACTGACCGGGGCAGCGAACGCTGCGGACCGACTTGCCCTGTCGGAGAAGACCTTCTCGTTCGCGGGCAGCTCGGTGGCTGCCTCGTACGAGGCGGTGCGCGCCCACGTCGAGCAGCTTCTGCGTTCGGGGGCATCCGAGACCACCGGTGCGGCTGCCGAGCTGCGCCGGGTGCGGACCGCCTACGAGTCTGCCGACGAGGCGGCCAGGGCCGCACTGCGGGGCCTGCGGAGCTGGGAAGAGTGAGCGGCGACATCCGACGGAGCGAACCGGGGAGCGTGGACCATGGATGAGGTCATCTCCGAGGTCATGGAAACTCTTGCGAAAGGAAACTAGATGATCAACGTGGCGGTGGTTGGCGCCGGCAACATATCGCCGTCGCACATGCGGGGCTACCTAGCGTTCCCGAACCGCTGTCGCGTCGTCGCGCTGTGCGACGTCGTGCCGGCCAGGGCAGAGGCGAAGAAGCTTGATCTGGGTCTTGAGGACGTCGATGTCGTCGACTCGCATGAGAAGCTGCTGGGACGGGACGACATAGATCTCGTCAGCGTCTGCACGCCGCCGTCCAGCCACGCGCCCGTCACGATCGACCTGCTGCGCGCGGGCAAGAGCGTCGTCGTCGAGAAGCCGATGGCCCCGTCGCTGACCGAGTGCGACGCGATGATCACCGCCGCGCGCGAGAGCCGAGCACTCTTGTCCGTCGTGGCGCAGAACCGCTTCCGCGACGATGTGGCCATCCTCAAGGACGTCGTCGACTCCGGGCTGCTCGGTCCGGTCGCCCACCTCAGCATCGACTCCGCGTGGTGGCGCGGCCTGCCGTACTACGACCTGTCCTGGCGGGGGACGTGGGAGTCGGAGGGCGGCGGACCCACCCTCAACCACGCGATCCACCACATCGACCTGTTGCTGTGGATGATGGGGGAGCCGCAGGCCGTGGCGGCGATGATGACCAACGCGTGGCATGACAACGCCGAGGTGGAGGACCTGTCGATCGCGCTCCTGCGTTACGAGCGCGCGCTCGCGCAGCTGACGAGTTCGGTGGTGCACCACGGACAGCGCCAACAGATCCTGGTCGAGGGGCAGCATGCTTCGGTGGCTCAGCCGTGGGCCGTCCACGCCGAGACCGCCCAGCCGAACGGCTTCCCCACACCCGAGGGCAACGGCGAACTCGTCGCGCAGCTGGAGGCGCGGCGCGCCGAACGGCGACCACTCGCGCACACGGGCCACACGGGCCAGCTCGACGACGTGCTGTCGGCTCTTGAGACGGGTCGCGAGCCCGCGATCGGAGGTGCCGACGGCCGCCGGACCATCGAGGTGGTCACCGCTATCTACCAGGCCGCGATCGAAGGCCGGACGGTGGAGCTGCCGATCCGACCGGACAGCGCCTACTACACCGGCGAGGGCGTGCTCGCGAACGCGCCCCGCTACTTCACCAAGGCGCGGTCCGTCGATCAGCTCGACGGGTTCATCACCGTCGGCGAGTCGGGCGGCGCTCACACCTGACCGCACCATGTCCCAACGTAACTGGTCAGGTTGTCTGACGGCTTCCGTGTGAGATTGCATTGGATGCATTAAGAGTCGGGTAGTTGTTTGGTGTATCGCCGGTGAGATGACTGGACGTATCTCGTAGTATTTCTTTCGTTGCTTCACGGCGTGTCG
>JBBRCL010000065.1:0-14389 GCA_038204895.1 Actinomycetales bacterium
ACCCTAACCGGCGCGAAAGAATTCGCCGCCATCCGCTCCTACACCGCCACCGCCACCAAGCACGGCCTCACCACCCTCGACGCCCTCACCCGCCTGACCAGCGGAAACCCCTGGCTACCCGCCACAACCTGACCAGTTACCTGCGCGTAGCATCCGGGGATGCACGTCGCGGTGCCGTATCGCTCCAACGGGGCTGACCTGCCCTTCGGCTCTCTCACCTCCCGTCACGGGGTCGCGATGGAGGGGTACTTCTGGCGTTTCACGGATACGGTCGCGCAGCGCGTCGTGACTGCGCTGATCGGGGTGCAGCGATCCAGCCGCGGGCCGTGGGCTCTGGTCGGTTTGGGCGCTCATCCCGGACGGTTCTGGCGGCAGGGCGTTCTGATGGACGCGCAGGCCAGGCCGGACGGTCCTGGCGCCCGGGCGGGGTCGCTGTTCTTCGGAGACGATCGGCGCATCGTGGTCGACTTGGCGCCGGACGCCCGCCTGGACGTCACTCTCTCCGACCTGAAGTGGTGGCCACGGACGCGCCCGTTCGGCGGATCGAGTTGGTTCCAGCTGATCCCGGGACTGAACCAGTACTGGCACCCGTGGCTGTTGGGCGGACGGGCCGCCGGCACAGCCACGATCGGCCGTGAGACGTGGCGGCTCAGCGACGCCCAGGTGTATGCCGAGAAGAACTGGGGATCCGACGGGTTCCCCACGATGTGGTGGTGGGGTCAGGCGCAAGGCTTCGCGGAGCAGGACGGTTGCGTTGCGTTCGCAGGCGGCGAGGCGTCGGCCGGCCCTTTCCGCACCAAGGTCACGGCCCTGGTGGTCCGACTGCCCGATGGGACTCTGCTGCGCCTCGGGAACCCGGGAACCTCCCCGGTGCGCGCGATGATCACCGACGACAGCTGGGTGCTCATCGGCCGCAGTCGCTTCTGGCAGGTGGAACTGGAGGGCCATGCGCAAATGGCCGACACGCTCGTCCTGCCGGTGCCCTTGGTGGAGGAACGCAGGGCCGCCCCGGGCGCGCTGGAGCACCTGGGCGCCACGATGAGCGTCCGGGTTCGCAACCACGGACGACTGGTCTGGGAGAGGACTAGAGCGTGTCTCCAAAGGATTGGGGGGTGCGTCGCGCAGGCTGGTCTGGTGACTCGTGAAGCCCTTCTCGACGATGCCCAGTGGAAGCTGATCGAGCCGTTGCTCCCGGCTCAACGCTCGGGTCGCGGACGCCCGATGAGTGATCACCGGCAGGTCGTGGAGGGGATCATCTACCGGTATCGCTGCGGCATCGCCTGGCGGGATCTTCCGGCCTCGTTCGGGCCGTGGCAGACCGTGTGGAAGCGGCACCGCCGGTTCAGCGGCGACGGGACCTGGGACACGATCCTGGACACGCTGCTGGCCCAGGCCGACGCCGCGCAGGAGATCGACTGGACGGTCAGCGTGGACTCGACGATCAACCGTGCGCACCAGCACGCGACCAACCTGCCCCGGGAGCCCAAGACCGACCCGAAGATCGCATCGGAGGCGACCGGCGACACCCCGACCCCGCTCGGCCCCGCAGGAGTCGATGCGTCGGCTCGTGCGGTCGCCGGGCTCCTCGCCGGCCCCACAGGGGGCTGGGTCGAATCACAAGGATTCTGCGATTCGGGCAGGTCAGGACGCTCCTGAGGTCGCGCTCGGGCTCTATGACGAGCCGGTCGATCACGGCATCGGCCGTTCGCGTGGCGGGTTGTCCTCCAAGATCCACCACCTCGTGGACGGCCGTGGCCGGCCGCTGGTCGTCCTGGTCGGCCCCGGGCAGGCAGGCGACTCCCCGATGTTCCCGGTGCTGCTGGACCACCTGCGCGTCGACCGCGCCGGGCCCGGGCGACCCCGGACCACACCGGACGCCGTCCTGGGCGACAAGGCCTACTCCGCACGAGCGCACCGCACGCTGCTGCGTTCACGCGGGGTCAAGACCGTGATCCCCGAACCCTCCGACCAGATCCGCAACCGCCAACGCCGCGGGTCACGCGGCGGACGACCACCAGCCTTCGACTCCGAGCTCTACAAGGGGCGAAACGTCGTCGAGCGGTCCTTCAACACCGTCAAGCAGTGGCGAGCCCTGGCCACCCGCTACGACAAACTCGCCATCGTCTACCGCGGCGCAGCCGTCCTACGCGCGATCACCATCTGGCTGAAGCACCTTTAGAGACACGCTCTAGTCGCCTCGCCGGCCTCGAGCGCGGGGGGCTGGAACGGGCTGCCGCCGAGGCGCGCCGGCGAGAGCCCTGAACCTGGAGGCTGCCAGACTTCTCCACCCGAACCCGGGCGGTCTAGGCGGAGGCGTGCGCGGAGACCGGCTCGCCCACCTGCCGTGCGTGCACCACGCGTGCCGCCCAGGTGCACCAGGCGAGGTTCTCCCGCTCGAGCTCCCGGCCGCGCACGCAGGTGAGGTACGGGCCGACGCGCTCACCGTCCGCCGGGAACTCCTGCTCACTCTGGTCGCCGCGGAAGCCGCGCAGCTCGTCACGACCGGCCTCCGTCAGCGTGAGCACCCGCTTGTTGGGGCGACGCTCCAGGCGTGACGGATCCTCCCCACAACGATCAGTGACGGGGAGCGGCGTGCCCTCGCGGCTCGGCGGCGCGCCGTCGGCTCAGCGCTCGGCCTGGAACATCCACAGGTGCTTCTCCAGCGCCGCGGTGATGCCGATCAGCAGGTCCTGGCTCACCACGTCGGCGTCGGCGGTCTCGGTGATGCCCTCACGCAGCCGGCCGATCACCGCGACGAGCGCGGTGACGAAGTAGTCGACCACGTCGGTGTCCTGCACCCAGCCCGCCGGGTGCTCGGCGATCACCGAGTCGCGAGCGACGGTCCCGGCGCGCCCGTCCGGCGCCACCCCGATGGTGACCGCACGCTCGGCGACGTCGTCGGCGAAGATGCGGACCGCGTCCACGACCTCGTCCAGCTGCAGGTGGATGCTGCGGAACCCCTTGCCCACCAGGTTCCAGTGCGACTGCTTGGCGACCAGGCTGAGGTCGACCAGGTCCACCAGCGCCCGGTTCAACGCGGCACCCGTCGCCGCCATCTCGCTCTCACCCAGGGGGCTCGTGATCTTCGAAGGGCTCATCGCCGTCTCCTCCCGTCGCCGTGCACATCCGTGCGTCGAGTCTGCCCCGCGGCTGCGACGCTGTCTCGGGACCTCAGCTCCCGGTGCTCGCGTACGACCGCAGCTGACGCCGCCACACCAGGTACCCCAGCCCGAAGAAGAGCGCCCCGACGGCCGGGGCGAGCCACGCCATCGCGGGCGAGACCCCCAGCCCCTCGGTCCGGTCCAGGATCACGGCCGCCGGCCCCCACGCGGTGAACGCAACGGGCACCACCCAGGTGAACACCCGCTGCGCGATGGCCCCGAACACCGACAACGGGTAGGAGCCGAACGTGAGCAGCACGTTGTCGACCAGGAAACGCGCCGGCCGCACCCGGAACGAGACGTCGTCGACGGCGGTGGCGCGCTCGACGTCCTGCGTCACGAGCGTGCGCAGACCCCCGAGGCGGCCGGTCTGTCGCTTCGGGCGGGTGAACTCCTTGGTGAGATGTTCGACCCGGATCACTGGGTTGCTCCTCACAGACGGGCACGACGACGGCGCCCCAGGCGGACTGCGACAGGCTAGCCCCGCACGCCCACACCGGCCGAGGTCATTACCGGTCCACCGACGGGGACGAGATCACCCGGTCGCCGACGGTCAGATCATCCCAAAGCTCCCCTGCGGGCTCAGGTTCACCGCACTGGGTGCCGACAACACCAGTGGCGGGCCGTCGAGGCTCCCGCGTGCTCCGTCCCCCCGGGCGCACGGGCGGCAGCGACGCCACCGACCGACAGCGCCGGGACCCCGGCGACCACAACGAGCCTGGGGGGACCGCGTGGCACGGCGACCTGCACGACCCACCCGCGACCGGGGCACCTTCTCCTTGTCGTTGCTCGACCGTGCGGCGCACGCCGGGGAACGCATGCCCGCGTGGGCCTGGGCTCTGATCCTGGCAACGATGCTCGCGCTCGTCTGGGTGATCGTCTACAGGAGTGGCGGCACCGAGCCCGCGTTCCCGCACCTGTTCTACATCCCGATCATCCTGGCGGTCCTGCCGTTCGGGCTGTGGGGATCTACCGCCACGGCGTTGGTCGCCGCGGTGCTCTGCGGACCGCTGATGCCGCTCAACGTCGCGTCCGGCGAGGCGCAGCAGGCCGGCAGCTGGCTCTTCCGCAGCGCGATGTTCCTGCTCATCGGGGCCGCCGCCTACTTCTTGATCGCGGTACGCGGGCGGGTCAGCGAGAACCAGCTGTCCACCGAGGTCCGCGACGCCATCATCCTCAGCGCGTCCTCGACAACCGAGGTCGACGAGTCCCTCGTCCCGCTGATCGAGGACATGCTGAAGACCCGGAACTTCCACCCGGTGTTCCAGCCGGTGTACTCCCTGGTCGACGGCAATCTGCTGGGCGTCGAGGCGCTCACCCGGTTCGACGTCGAGCCGTACCGCACCCCCGACCGGTGGTTCGCCGCCGCGGCGCGTTCGGGGCACGGCACCGACCTCGAGATCGCCGCCATCGAGGAGGCGGTCAAGGGCGCGGACGACCTGCCGCGCGACGTCTTGCTCTCCGTCAACGCCTCGCCGACCACAATCGGTGACCCGCGTCTGCTCGACCTGGTCCGCGCCACCGAGCGGCAGCTCGTGGTGGAGATCACCGAGCACGCCATCGTGGCGGACTACCACCTGCTGCAGAACACCGTCCACGACCTCCGGGCCCTCGGGGTGCGGATCGCGGTGGACGACGCCGGCGCCGGCATCTCCAGTCTGCGGCACATCGTGCAGCTGGCCCCGGAGACCATCAAGCTCGACATCTCCCTCACCCAGAACGTCGGCTCCAGCCCAGTGCGTCGGGCCCTCGCGGGTGCGTTCATCGAGTTCGCCCAGCGCACCGGCGCCCAGCTCGTCGTCGAAGGCATCGAGGAGGTCGGCGACCTGACCATCTGGACCGCGCTCGGCGCCGACGCCGTTCAGGGGTTCCTGGTCGGTCGCCCCGGTGCACTCCCCTTCGCGGCCAACTGCGCGCTCATCTCGTCCCTGCGGGGGACTCGTGTCTGAGACGCGAGGTGTTCGTGCCTGAGACCGCCCCGCCCCCGCGCGCCCGCACTGGGCCCCGGCCATCACCGTCGACGTGTCGTTGGCCTCTCGTGTGATCGCCCCGGCCTGTCGATCGAGCCGCAGGCGATGGCTGCGTTCCTGTTCCGGGCCAGCGTCTAGCAGTAGTCCCTGGTCGGCGGCGGTCAGCCCAGGGGGTCGTCGTCCTCCGCGTCCACCTGGGGCGTGAGCAGGAACCCGGTGCCCTCCGGGGACGGCGCGGCGTCGAGCTTCTGGTCGGCCAGCACCGTCGAGGTCGCCGGCTCCACGAACACCCGGGCCCCTCCGGTGTCGATGACCTCGTCGCCCTCGACCGGGGCAGGCACAAGGGAGAGCTCGAAGCCGCCCTCCTTGGCCTCGGACTCGGCGATCCGCAGACCACCCTCCTCCGGCAGTCCGGCACGCACGGCGATGTCCTGCACGGCGTGGCGAGCGTTGTCGGTAAGGGTCAGCATGGGTACGTCCTTTCGTTGCCGTCTCGACGCCACGAGGGCGTCGCGAACGCTTCAACCGTCACAAACCCGGGTCGGCTACGCAAGCTCAGGGGCTCGTACCGTCCACGGACCGGGACGCCCCGCACGGCAGGTCCCGCGGAGCGTGGAGCGCCGACCGACCGCGTCGCATCGGTGCGAGACTGACCACCACCCGTCGTCAGGAGCCCGCCATGTCACGCGTCTTCGTCACCGGATCCACCGGAGGGATCGGGCGCGAGTCGGCCCGTCAGCTGCTCGCCGCCGGCCACGAGGTGGTCGCGCACGCCCGCAGCGCCGACCGGGCCGCGCACGTCCGCGACGTGCTGCCCGGCCTCGCGGACGTCGTCGTCGGCGACCTCGCATCGCTCGCACGGACCCGCGAGCTGGCGGCCGCGGCCACCGCCGCCGGACCGTTCGACGCGGTGATCCACAACGCGGGCGTCGGCGGCGGAGCGACCGAGCGGATGCTGACCGTCGACGGCATCGAGCGCATCTTCCAGATCAACACGGTGGCGCCGTACCTGCTCACCGCACTGATGCCTCGCCCCGGCCGGCTGGTGTACGTGACCTCCGGGCTGCAGAACCAGGGCCACGTCGAACCGGACGAGATGGACTGGCCGTGGGACGGCATGCAGGCGTACTGCGACTCCAAGCTCTGCGACGTGGCCCTGGCCTTCGCGGTCGCCCGGCTCTGGCCCGACGTGCTCTCGACCACCGTCGACCCCGGCTGGATCAAGACCAGGCTGGGCGGGCCGAACGCCACCGACCAGGTCGAGGACGGCGCCGCCACCCAGGTGTGGCTGGCCACCAGCGATGACGACGCGGCCCGGGTGACCGGCGTCTACCTCAAGCGGTTCCGGGTTCTCGCGGCGAACCCGCAGGCGTCCGACGTCGCGCTGCAGGAGGGCCTGCTCGCACGACTGGCCGAGATCACCGGGGTGACCCTCCCCCGGTAGGTCCGCCCGGCGAGGAGCAGTCCGCCGGGGAGCCGGTCACTGGTCCGGCTCGGCGGCGGCGTCCCGTTCGGCGAGCGCGTCCGCGCCCGGACCGGTGAAGGCCTGCGACCGCTCCACCGCGAAGACGCTGCCCATGAAGAGCCGCGCGTCGCGTCGCGGGTCCACCCGCACGGTTCGGTCGGGCGCCTCCGCCCCTGGCGTCCCCGCCAGGAGCTCGACGGTGTGCCGTGGACGGATGGGCAGCTCCGACCCGGGGCCGCGGCTGGGCACCTGTACCCGCAGCCACTCCACCAACGCCTCCCGGACGTCGCACCGCAGGTCCATCAGTCGCGGTGCGTCCACGGCGCTGACCACGGCGCGGACCCGCACCCGGCCGCCGGTGGCGTCGGCCACCTGCAGCACCGCGACGCGCCGGTCCCACAGGTCGTTGCCCTCCACCAGCCGGACCAGCTCGGCGCGGACCTGGACGACCGGGATGCCCGGCTCGATGTCCAGGTCGACGGTGCCCACCAGATCGGCGGTGCGGCGGGTCCAGTTCTCGAAGGCCGCCCTGGTGAGCCGCCGGCTGGGCACGACGACGCGCCGGTCGTCCCAGGCCTGCAGCAGCACCGAGGTGGCGGTGATCTCCTCGACCCGACCCCACTCGCCGTCGACGGCGATCACGTCGTCCAGCCGGACGGCGTCGGTCAGCGCAAGCTGAGCGCCCGCGGCGACGTCGCGCAGCGACGGCACGACGGCGGCGCCCAGCACCACCAGCACCAGCACCAGGGCACCGGCGGACACCAGACCGGCCACCCAGGTGCCGTCGAGCACCAGGAGCGCCGCAGTGACGACGGCCAGCACCACGAGCCCGACGACCACCCGGCGGAGCGTGCCGGCCAGCGCCCGGCTGCCTCGCGCATGCCGACGGCCGGGGGCATCCATCCGGTGCCGGGACAGCACGGCGTCCGTACAAGCGGGCAGCACGACCGCCAGCAGCCACGCGGCCGCCGCGACCGCCGCAAGAGTCGCGGCCTGCTCGAACCAGCGGACAAGGCCGTCGCTGACCAGGTCGACACCCACCCAGACGCCGACGACGGCGAGCAGGGCGCGCACCGGCATCCGGGTGCGGCGGGCCAGGAAGGCCGGCAACCAGCGACGGCGGCCGACGGCGCGCAGGACGGCGGCGACCATCTCTGCGAGGACGAGCGCGAAGATCAGGGCACCTGCGACGGCGAGCACGATCGCCACGCCGGACGTGCCTGACCCACCAGCATCTGCGGCGTGGGGGAGCATCACCCCAGGCTAGGGCGCGTAGTCCCGCGGCGCCCCGGCCATGGTCGTCTCGACGCGCCCCGGCCATGGTCGTCTCGACGCTCCCCGGCCATGGTCGTCTCGACGCTCGTGCGCCCCGAACGACGAGCGACCACCGGGCACCCATGTTCGGTTCTGTTGATTCGTGAGCGGCTTTGTTGATAGCGTCAGGGCATGACCTGGGTGGTGACCGGCGGCGCCGGCTACATCGGCGCGCACGTCGTCCAGGCGTTCCGGGACAGCGGCACCGATGTGGTCGTGATCGACGACCTCTCCAGCGGTCGCGCCGAGTTCGTCCCGCCGGACGTGCCCTTTGTCCAGGTCTCGATCCTGGACACCCCGACAGTGGCGGCGACGCTTCGGGAGCACGCGGCGGACGGCGTCGTGCATCTTGCGGCCTTCAAGTACGCCGGGGTGAGCGTGCAGCGTCCCCTGCACACCTACATGCAGAACGTCGTCGGCACGCTCAGCCTGTTGTCCGCGATGGAGCAGGCCGGGGTGGGCTCGCTCGTGTTCTCCTCCAGTGCTGCCGTGTACGGCACACCGGACACCGACCTCGTGACCGAGGACACCCCCACCTCCCCGGAGTCTCCGTACGGCGAGAGCAAACTGATCGGCGAGTGGTTGCTGGCCGACCAGGCGCGCGCGACAGCCCAGTCCGGCACCCCGCTGCGGCACACCTCGCTGCGGTACTTCAACGTGGTGGGTTCGGGCCGCGCCGACCTGTACGACGCGAGCCCGCACAACCTGTTCCCCCTGGTGCTGGACGCGCTCGCCGAGGGCCGGACCCCGCGGATCAACGGCGAGGACTACTCCACTCCCGACGGCACATGCGTCCGGGACTACATCCACGTCACCGACCTGGCACAGACCCACGTCGCCGCCGCGCGCGCCCTGGCCGACAACCGACCGCTCGAGCGGGTCTACAACCTCGGCAGCGGCGAGGGGGTGTCGGTCCGACAGATCATGACGACGGTCAGCGAGGTCACCGGCATCGCGTTCACCCCCGAGGTGGGCCCGCGCCGCCCGGGTGATCCGGCTCGGATCGTTGCCTCCGGCGCGCGCGCCACCCGGGACCTCGGCTGGCAGATGCGCCACACGCTGGCCGACATGGTCGACAGCGCGTGGCAGGCCCGCCGGCTGCTGGGTTAGCCTCGCAGCGAGCCCAGCCGGCTCGCGACCTCGTCGAGCACGGCCTCGCGGCCGGCGTACACCCCCTCCGCCCGCGGCCAGTGCGCGACGACGTCGGTGAAGCCGAGCGCAGCCGCCCGCTGCACCGCCTCGGTGAAGGTCTCGATCGACTCCAGCGAGAACACCGGCGCTGCATCGACGTTGAGGTACCTGTCGATCGCGGCCGGGTCCCGGCCGGCCGCCCGGGCAGCTTCCTCGAACCTGCCCACCACGCCGGCCAGGCGGGTCCACCACTGCTCCCACGCCTGGACCGTGTCGACCGCTTCGACGGTGTCGACGGACGACCCATAGGTGGCCCAGCCCTGTCCGTGCCGGACCGCCACCCGCATCGCCCTCGGTCCGTTGGCCGCGACGACGAACGGCACCCGAGGCCGCTGCACGCATCCCGGGATCATCCGTGCGCCGTGCGCCTCGTAGTGGTCCCCGGTGAACTCGGTGACCCGCTGGGTGAGCAGCTCGTCGAGCAGCTCGACGAACTCCGCGAACCGTGCCCCGCGCACAGCCGGCGTCGGCGGCGGCCCGAGCACCTCGGCGTCGAACCCCGTGCCTCCGGAGCCCAGTCCCAGCAGCAGACGGCCGCCGCTGACGTCGTCGAGGCCCATCACGTCCTTGGCGAACGGCACCGGATGGCGGAAGTTGGGGCTGGCCACCCAGGTGCCGAGCGGGATCCGCTCCGTCACGGCCGCAGCGGCCGCCAGCAACGGCACGGTGGCCAGCCAGGGCTCGTCCGCCAACGATCGCCACGCCAGGTGGTCATAGGTCCACGCGTGGTCGAACCCGTACGCCTCGGCCTGCTGCCAGCGCCGCCTGGCCACCGGCCACGGGTCCTGGGGCAGCAGGATGATCCCGATCCTCATGCGGCGCTCCTCGCGTCAGTCCCAGCCGAGTTCGTGCAGGCGTTCGTCGTCGATCCCGAAGTGGTGGGCGATCTCGTGCACGACCGTGACCGCCACCTCTTCCACGACCTCGTCCTCGGTGTCGCAGACCGCCAGGGTGGGGTTGCGGAAGATGGTGATCCGGTCCGGCAGCGATCCGGCCGCCCACCAACCGTCACGCTCGGTGAGCGCGACCCCCTCGTAGATGCCGAGCAGGTCCGGCGGCTCGTCCGGCGGCGGGTCGTCCTCGACCAGCACGACGACGTTGTCCATCTGGTCGGCGAGCTCGGTCGGCACCAGGTCGAGGGCGTCGCGGACGGCATCATCGAACCGGGCCCGCGACATGGTCACCACCCGACCCATTCTGGGCCCAGCCCGGGGGGGTCCGTGGCACCATGACGGCGGGCAGTCGATCGGCTTTGGAGATCCCCTGCCCAGCCCGTATGCTTTCGGAGGTCTTCGGCGCTTCGACGTCCGGGCGTCAATCGGGCCCCCATCGTCTAGCGGCCTAGGACCCCGCCCTTTCACGGCGGTAGCACGGGTTCGAATCCCGTTGGGGGTACGCACTCGATCAGAAGCACAGCAGAACAGCAGGTTCAAGGCCCCGTAGCGCAGCTGGTTAGCGCGCCGCCCTGTCACGGCGGAGGTCGCGGGTTCAAGTCCCGTCGGGGTCGCTCGTCGGCCACCCGGAGCATCCGGGAGTCGGCACCGGCCACTTAGCTCAGTTGGTAGAGCGTTCGACTGAAAATCGAAAGGTCGGCAGTTCGACCCTGCCAGTGGCCACCTGTCCGACCGTCCCACCGCCGCGCCCCGTCTCACTGAGGCGGGGCGTCGTCGTCGGCGAAGGGCTCGCGGCGCCGGTCTCACCCGGCCTCGGATTGCCGAACCGGCTGCACGCGGGTTGGCTGTGGCACAGAATGGATGGGCCGGACCCGCCGGACGCAGATCGGCGTCCCACCAGGGGCGGCAGCGATGAAGGACGTGGTGAGGTGACCAGCACGGACAACCCCAGGCGCAACGAGGCCCGTCCCAGCATCGGTGAGCTGATGGCGACCCTCTCGGAGAAGCTCTCCACGCTGATCCGCGCCGAGATCCAGCTCGCCAAGACGGAGATGGCCGAGAAGGCGAAGAACGCCGGGATCGGCATCGGGCTCTTCGCCGCCGCCGGCACGCTCGCGTTCTTCGGCACGGCGGTGCTCATCACGACGGTGATCCTTGGCTTGGCGGAAGCCATGCCGGCCTGGCTCGCGGCACTCATCGTCGCCGTGCTGCTGCTCGGCCTCGCCGCCCTGCTCGTCGTGCTCGGCAAGAAGTCGCTCGACAAGGGCACGCCGCCGGTCCCCGGGCGGGCGCAGGCCAGCATCAAGGCCGACCTGGAAGCCCTCAAGCAGGGCCTCGGCTCCAAGGAAGGACAGTCGTGAGCGACCAGACGCAGGCTCAGATCGAGGCGGACATCGCCCGGACGCGCGCCGAGCTGCAGGCCACCGTCGACCAACTGTCGGATCGGCTCGACCCGCGCACCCAGGCCCAGCACGTGCTGGAAGAGGCCAAGATCGCGATCGCCGAGGTGAAGCGCAAGGTGACCGGCGAGATCCGGGGAGCCGACCAGCCGGAGCCGACGCGCACCGGCTGGATCGTCCTGAGCGTCGGCGCGGCAGCCGCCGCGGCCCTGGTCGCCACGATCGTCCGCAAGCTCTGACAGCTCCTCAGCTGGCGTGCGCCCGTTCGTGCTCGAGCAGCGCCCGCTTGACGTCCAGCCCGTACGCGTAGCCGCCGAGCGAGCCGTCCGAACGCACCACCCGGTGGCACGGCACGAACGGTGCCACCATGTTGCGCGCGCAGGCCGACGCCGCGGCCCGCACCGCTGTCGGGTGGCCGGCCCGCTCGGCGAGCTCGGTATACGACACGGTGCTGCCGGCGGGGATGTCACGCATGACCGCCCACACGGACTGCAGGAACGACCCGCCCGGCTGCTGCACACCGATGGCATCGAGCGCTCCGACCTCGCCTGCCGCGTACCGGGCGACGGCGTCCGCCACCCCGCCCGGCAGGTCCTCCGGGGCGACCACCACCGCGTCCGGGACCGTCTCGAGCATCGCCTCGGTCGGGCCGAACAGCGCGCGGTGCACGACGCCGTCCGGCGCCACCGCGACGGTCAGCGGGCCGCCCGGGGTGGGCAGGGTGGCAACGATCAGGGCGGACGGGGCAGCAGCGGTCATGTCTCCTCCGGGTTCGGGGCGGCCGGGTTCGGGGCGGCCGAGCCGGCCGCCGTCCACAGGTGCTGAGCGGCGTAGCCGCGCCACGGGCGCCAGGCCTCGGCCCGGCGCACCGCCTCGCGCGGCGAGACCCCGCCCAGCGCGCGCCGCAGCACCAGATCGTCGGCCGGGAAGGCGTCGGGGTCCGCGAGCCCGCGCAGGGCGATGTACTCGACCGTCCATGGCCCGACGCCGCGTACTCCCGCCAGCTCGGCACGGGCCAGGTCCCGGTCCGCCCCCGGACCGAGCGCCAGCCCGGAGTCCAGGAGAGTCGCAACACCGACGACCGTCGCGGCGCGGGCTCCGGTCAGCCCGATGCCGCGCAGGACGTCGACTCCCGCCTCCCGGACCTGGCCGGGCGTGGGGAACTGCCGCAGGCCCCAGGGCGTCGGCTCGCCGAGGGCCGCGACGAGTCGGGCCGTGATCGTGCGGGCGGCGGCCACGCTGATCTGCTGGCCGAGCACGGCCCGCAGGGCCAGCTCGGCGGCGTCGACGGTGCCCGGTACCCGCAAGCCGGGTCGCCGGGCGACCAGGGGGGCCAGCAGCGGGTCGGCGCCCAGCACGCCGTCCACCCGCGCCGGGTCGGCGTCCAGGTCCAGCCAGTGCCGCAACCGGCCGACCACTCGGCTCAGGTCGTCGAGGGACGTCAGGGTCAGGTGCGCGGTGACCGCGCCGTCGGCACCGCCGGCGCCGTCGGCCACGTGCACCTCGGCCAGGACGGGGCCACCGCGGGCGCGCACGACCCGGCGCACCGCCGGACCATCGACGGCCTCCAGCCCCGGCACTGCACGGGCCGCGACGTGGCTGATCCACGCCTCGCCGGCCAGCGGCGCGCGGTGCCGCAGCTGCACGGTCAGGGCCGACCGGTCCGCGGGTTCCGCCGCCGGAGCCCGGCCGGTGCGCAGGGACGACGGCGGCGCCCCGACGTGCGCGCGCATCACCGCGTTGAACTGACGCACGCTGCAGAACCCGGCGGCGAAGGCGACGTCTGCCGTCGGCCAGGCCGTCTGCTCGATCAGCATCCGCGCCATCTGAGCCCGCCGGGTCTGTGCGAGCTGAGCCGGGGAGGCACCGAGCTGCGCGACGAGCACCCGGTGCAGGTGGCGAGGGCTGACCGCCAGGCGTCCGGCCAGCCCCGCGACGCCGTGCTCGTCGACCACGCCGTCGCCGACCATCCGCAGCGCACGGCCGGCCAGGTCCGCGTCGACGTCCCAGTCGCGGGAGCCGGGCAGGGCGTCCGGGCGGCAGCGACGGCAGGCCCGGAAGCCGGCGGCGACGCATCCAGCCGCGGTCCCGAAGAAGAGACAGTTCCGCTGGTGAGGGGTTCGCGACGGGCACGAGGGTCGGCAGTAGATGCCGGTGCTGAGGACGCCGACGAACAGCCGGCCGTCGAACCGCGGGTCCCGCGACTCGACGGCCCGGTACGCGGCGTCTGGGTCGATCCCGGCGGGCGCCGTCGTGGTCGTCGTCATGCCGCCATTGTGCGGCCGGGGGCGCGCCCCGGTCTGGCGGGGATCGGACATGGCGGTGGACCGGCCACCGCCGGTGGGTCTAGAGGTCGGCGTCGCGCTGCTCTGGCACGCCACGGAGCAGTCGGCGCACCTCGGCCTCGTGGTAGCGGCGGTGGCCACCGAGGGTCTTGATCGACGAGATCTTGCCAGCCTTGGCCCAGCGGGTGACGGTCTTGGGGTCGACGCGGAACAGCGTGGCGACCTCCGACGGCGTCAGCAGAGTCTCGGACTCGCTCGGTCTGGGGTTCATGTGGTCCTCCCTTCAATGTCGGCGGCACGAGCCGGGGGGATTGAGGCAGTGCCACCCGCTTACTTATCACACCATCGTGACAGGCCAACCCAAATGCCGCACTCTAGACAGAACGGCGTGTCGTGGCCAACCTGACCCGGCGGATACCAGTTCAGCGCGGATTGCGCTGGCTCGGTCCAGATGATGGATGAGTTCCATGGTCATCGCCCTCGGCAGCGCCGGATTCGGGGCTTCCGGCCGGCGGCGAACCACCAGTGTGAGATCGCTCACCATCGTCGGCAGCCGAGGGTTGGTCGAGGGCCTGTTGCCTCATGTCAATACCTCCGCGGGGGCTATGACGTTGCCTCATCTGGTTTCCTCCGCCAGCCGGGTTGGTTCCAGGTGCTGTTGACGGGGGGTCTGGACCGTGGTGCCTTCTTGGCCTGGGCGAGGGTCTCGA
>JBBRCL010000066.1:0-14123 GCA_038204895.1 Actinomycetales bacterium
GGCACCACCGTGCACGTCCGCCTCGACCCCGCCTCAGCACCCCGACGCAGCCGAGCCCTCGCCGCCCTCGCCGCCGAACTCACCGCCACCGCCACCCGCTACCCCGGCACCAACCTCACACTGGCCTACACCGTCAAAGACCAGCCCGAACCTTCATAGATCAACTCACTACGTCAGGAGTTCTGGACTCCCGCCCACACTGCTGTCCGGGGCGCTGCGGGTGGCCCGTACACGCGCGGTCAGCCGGCCCGGGCCCGGGCGGTGACCTGCAGCTCGATCCCGTCCGACCACGCCGCCGTCACGATGTTGAGCAGCGGCACCTGGGCCACCGCGCGCAGGGTCACCCGAGCGGTGCGGCCGTCGGTTGTCGTCGCCTCGACGACCGCCAGGTCGGTGAACCGATCGGCTGTCGGGGCGCCATCCAGGTATCCGTCCACCGAGTCCGCGACGCCGGAAGGCGTCAGTCTGACGAGTGGGGCATCGGCACTCGGCTCCGAGGTCGGCGCGCCGGTGTAGTAGGCGCTGGTGTCCAGGGCATCGGCCGCCTCGAGGGCCGCCAGGTCGGCCAGGATCAGCAGCTGCTTGCGCTGCAGGTGCACCGCCGTTGCGGACACCACGACACCAACCAGGAGGAGGGCGAGGACCACGTAGCCGATGGACAGCAGCATGATCTGGCCGTCGTCGCCGCTCGGGCGCCGGCGCATCAGCCGCGTCCGACGTAGGAGTCGACGACGGCGGTGGCCGTCGACGTCACTGGGATGCTCAGCGGCACCGCATCCTGCAGCCAGCCCGGGACTCCCGGTAGTGCGACCTCGACCGCGACCTGCACCGTCACGACCGACCCGGCTGTCAGGCACACGCCATCGCAGGTGATCGTGAGCGCATCGGCGGGATCGTGCGGCAGCCCCTGGTCACGTAGCGCGAGGCCGACAGCGGTCACGGCGCGCTGGCCGGCCGCTGCGTCGTCGGGGGCGGTGGCGGCGGCTCGGGCCCCCTCGCGCGCCGCGCCGTCCACCGCAAACGTCGCTGCCTGGATCCGCCCGAGCACCAGGACGAGGTAGACCACCGGTACCAGGAGCACCAGCGAGATGCCGAGGAACTCCACGACGGCCGTTCCGCGGTCGCCGCTGGTCCGGGCGGCCCCCGCGAGACCCGCGACCCGGGCCCGGAGGGCAGCCCACCGAGCCGGGGTGCGAGCAGCCGGTGTCATGGCACCTCCCGCAGGGCGTGCCCGTCGACCACCAGCGTCCCGCCCGGCCCGATCAGCCCGATCACCGGCAGCGGAGCGGTGACCTGAACCCGCACCACGGCCAGCCCGTCGATCTCGACCGCCTCGGCTTGGACGTCCTCGGCGAACCGGGGGGACAGAGACATCTCGATCAGCTCGCGGGCGCGCTCCGCGCCGGCGGCAGGGGTGCGGTCCGCCAGCGCGCCGTACCGGGCGCCCTCGGCGGCGCAGTCCACCAGGGTGGCCCGCACATGCAGGGCGAGCGTCAGCTGCAGGACGGCCGCGAAGAGCACGGTTGTCAGGGCGCCGACCAGCACGAAGTCCACGACGGCGGACCCGCTGTCATGGGGTGTCGCCGAGCCCCGTCGGTCGCCGACGCGACCGTGTCGGCGCTCAGCCGCCGAAGGAGGTGACACGTTCGATCGCCGACGTGAACACGTCTGCGAGGGCTGGACCGGCGATGGCCCAGAGAGCGAGGACGAGGCCCGCCGTCATGAGGGTGACCAGCACCCAACCTGGGACGTCACCCCGCTCCGGTTCGGTCGGCCGGCGGCCGGTGAGGAAGGGCAGCACTGGTCCTCCTGATCGTGCGGGCGGCGTCAGCCGCATGGGGGTCACAGGTCGATCCGCAGGGCGCTGAGGCCGGGGAACACGGCGAACACCACGGTGACCGGCAGGACCAGGAAGACCACCGGGATCATCATGGTGATCTCCTTGCGCCCGCCGGTCTCCATCAGGGCGCGGCGGCTCGCCTCGCGGACGTCGGCCGCCTGGGCGTGCAGGACGTCGGCCAGCGGGGTGCCCCGGTCCACCGCGACGGCGATCGCCTCGGCGAACCGGGCGAGGCTGACCAGTCCGGTCCGGTCGGCCATCCGCTCCAGCGCGGTGGTCAGCGCGGTGCCGGCCCGGGTGTCGGCCAACGCCCGCCCCATCTCCCCGGCGAGCTCCCCGCGTACCGACCGTGCGACCCGTTCCAGGGCACCAAGGGCTCCTTCGCCGGCCCCGACGGCGAGGGCCAACAGCTCCGCAACGGTCGGCAGCTCAGCCAGCAGCCGATCCTCGCGACGCCGCACCTGACGGCTGAGCAGCTGGTCATGGGTCACCAACGCGGTCAGCAGGCCGGTCACGACGACGACGACGCCCGCCACCGGGTGCAGTCCGCGTCCCGCCACGAGAGCGAGTGCGAGGGCGAGGCCGGCTGCCGTGCCGAGCACAGCGGCGACTACCTGCTCCACCCGGAACTGCTCGAGGGAGTCCTGGCGGCCGGCCCGCACCAGCCGTCGCTGGATGTCCGCGGCCGGAGACCCGACTCGTTCCACCAGGCGGACGGCGTCGTGCATCACCGGAGCGAGCAGGCGCTCGAGCATCGGGAACGGCGAGCGGGTGGGCTGGGCGACGGCCGAGGGCGCGGAGAGGCGCAGGTACGGTGCGAGCCGGTCGTCCAGCACGGGGCGCCGGGTAGCCACATGCCGTGCGATGAGCCACAGGCCGGTCGAGCCGAGGCCACCGACCGCTGCCCCAACGAGGCCAACCCCGGGGCCGGTCATCGCAGCACCCGGACGTCCTCAGGGAGCCGCCCGATCCGCACCATCAGCTGGTAGGCGACCAGCGTGCAGCCGCCGCCGACGGCCAGGACAGCCGCCCCGGCAGGGGTGTTGTACGCGCTGGCCGCCTCGGGCCGGGTGGAGAGCAGAGCCAGCACGATCCACGGCGCCGCGACCGCCAGCCTTGCCGCGTTGATGGTCCAGCTCTGGCGCGCCTCCAGCTCGCCGCGGGTCCGGGCGTCGGCCCGCAGGAAGCCGGAGAGGGTGCGCAGCAGCCGTCCGAGGTCGGTGCCGCCCACTTCCCGGGTCAGGCGCAGCGCCTCGATGATGCGGTCGGCCACCGGGTCGGCCAACCGAGCCTTCAACCGGTCGAGGCACTCCCCGAACCGACCGGTCGCCCGGTAGTCCTCGGCGAAGGCCTGGAAGGCGGGCCTGAGGTCGGCAGGCCCTCGGTCGCCGATCTGGCCGACGGCCTCGGCAAGGGAGAGTCCGGCGCGGATGCCGGAGGACAAGTGGTCCACCACCTCCGGCCACAGCCCTCGCAGGGCGGCCCGACGGCGTCGGGCGCGTGCCCGGACCAGGGCCAGTGGCCCGTAGGTCGCCATCAGGGCGAAGCTGAGTGCGATCGCCGGCGAGCGAGTCAGGCCGAGGGCCAGCAGGAACGTCATCGTCCCGGTCCCGACGCAGGTGCCGATCAGCCCGGCTGCCGACACGCCGGGTGCGCCTGCCTGAACGAGCAGGTCGGCCAGGTCCGCCGACCAGTGGCTCCGGACCCGTCGCGGTGGCGGAGGGGAGGTCACGGCCCAGAGCACCAGGCACAGGCCGGCGCCCAGCAGCAGGCCGGTCACGACGCCCATGGTCAGGCCCGCTCGACGGATCGGAGCAGCTCCGCGACATCGACACCGATCCGGGTGTAGCGCTCCCCATGGGGTGGGAAGCCCTCGGCACGCAGCAGGGCGCCGTCCCGCGCCCGGAAGACGTCGGTCGCCTCGACGACGCCGTTCTCCACCCGACCCGGCACGGCGACGATCTCCAGGGTGCGACGACGGCCACGGTCGTCGACATCGAGGTGGACCACCAGATCGATCGCGGATGCGACGGTCGGCACAACGAAGCCCGCCGTGACGTTCTCGCCCGCGAGCAGGGGAAGGGTGCAGATCTTGGTGAGCGCCTCCCGGGCGCTGTTGGCGTGCACCGTGCACATGCCCGGTACCGCAAGTAACGTCGAGACACACCGCACGGGCCAGCCGCGCCAGAGCTGAAGGACCCATCCCATGAGCACTCACCCGATCACCCCGGACCGCGCGCAAGCCATCCGGGATCGGTTCACCCGGGCCGCAGCCGACCACCGCGCCGACGCCGACCGCGCCGAGGCCGCTGGAGACCCCGCGACCGCCGACCTCCTTCGCCGGGCAGCCGAGTCGGTCGAGCGCATGGCTGAGAAGCGGTACGAAGCCATGCGCACCGTCGGGGAGGCCTGAGCCATGAGCACCCGCACGTGCGCGGTCTGTGGCACCACCGAGGGCTCGCGCACCCGCACCGCGAGCCGCCCCGTCGAGGTCGAGATCATCGACTACGAGCGGACCGACCGGCGCTTCGTGTGCGACCGGCACGCGGCGGAGTACGACGCCTACCGGGACGCTCAGCCCGCCCGCGCGCTCCGCAACTTCGACGCCTTCATGGCCTCGATGCGGCACGCGGCGGAGGCGACCACCACCGACGACGCCCCGCAGTCGTGGCTCCCGGAGCCGCTGACGGGCCGGGATGCCGCCGAGGCGGTCGCGGCGGGTGACCTGGCCGGGCAGGTCGAGGCCGCACCGTGGTCTGACTCGTTGGCTGAGCAGCCGCCGTGGTCGGATTCCTGGCTCACAGCCGAGGATCGGCGGGCCTGGCGGCGCGACGACGGGCCTGAGCCGTGACCGCGCGCCCGATGCTCGCCGAGTACGAGCTGCCGTCCGCTGACACGCTCGAAGCGATCACCCGCGCCGCAGGGGAGACGAGCCTCGCGGAGTCGCTGGCGGCCGCGCCTGACGTGACGATCACCCGCGACGCCCGCCTGCGTCCGGCATCTTGGGCGGGGAGGTACCGGCCCGACTCCGCCGCCGTGACCGTCGCCCGCGCTGTGTGGACGGGGCCCAGCGGGTACCGGCACCACCTCGCAGTTGTGCAGGTGGTCACGGTGTGCCGCGGCGAAGACGCGAGCGTGTACGTCGAGCAGCACGTGGTCTCGGGCGAGGTGAGCCCGGCGCAGGTCGACGCGCTGGTCCTCTTGGCCCTCGCTGGGCTCCTGGCGCCGCGGACGGTCTCGTTTGAGCTGTAGCAGCGTTCCGCGCCGAGCGTGGCGTTGGTCTGGCAATCCGCGAGGGCCAGGCGGTCGGGTGTCCCGTCGCGGGTGATGACCTTGGCCCGGTGCATGGAGCCCTCGGAGACCTGCATGAGGTCCTTCACGTCGGCCCGGGAGGGTACTCCATCTGGAGTACCCTCCGAAAACTGGTTCGTCCCCAGCGGCAGCACGGCCAACTCGGCGGCGATCATGGCCCGCTGGGAGCCCGTGTGGCGGCGGTGGGGGCGGATCAGGGTAACCGGGAGCCCGGGAGACGCCCCAGGGCCTCCAGAGGGCTCACAGAGGACTCACAGAGGGCTTAAGCGCCACGCCCTCGCGCGCGCGGGGTGGGCCGCTCGTGACGTCGCTCCACAGGTCACCCGGAACCGGGCCCGTGCGGGTCAGCTCGCAGGTGGTCGCGAGTACGTCCGGGCCCCGGCTCCGCCGCAACCAGTCCGGCGAGCCGAGGCCGCGGTACGTGGTCTCAGTCGGCAACCTTGGCGAGCGCGGAGTAGGTCTGCTGCTCGGTGGGGGTGTGCCACTTGATGACGACGCCGGGGACGCTGGCGACCCCGGCCCACCACTCGGCTTCGTAGGGGCGGTGCCCTTCGGTCTGGACGGGGATGCTCCGCGCCACGGCGCGCATGGACGGCAGGTGCAGCACCCGGCCAAGCCGCTCGACCTTGTCGTGGCCGACGTCGGCGCGGTGCATGCCTGCGAGGATGTCGCGGACCGCGCCGAGTCGTTCGAGGTCGTCGGCGGCGTCGATCAAGGCGCGGTGCTCGGGGCTGACGGCCGCGACGGCCCGCAGGTCGGCGCTGATGTGCCCGCCGACCAGCGCGAGCTGGGCGGTGAACGTCGCGGCTGCTTCGTCGAACGGCTTGCGGAACGCCCCGCTGAGGTTGGACCCTGCTCCCATCCATGCGGTGGCGCGCAGGGTGTTCGCCTCGCGGGCGATGTTCTCAGCGATGGTCGCCCGGGTGGCGTGGGTCTCGCGGGCGAGGTACGCGTCGACCGTCGCCGCGAGGGTGTTCACGGTCAGACCGGCCAGCGTCGGCGGCTGCTCGGCGCGGATCGCCGCGAGCAGCTCGTCGGCCGCCGTGACGAGTGCGGTCGCGTCGATGACGGCCTGCGGGGTCGGGATGGCGTAGGTGTCGCAGGCGCTGGTCAGGATCGTGATTTCCTGGTCGTCGAGCATGTTCACTTCTCCTTCGTGGGGTCGAGCAGGTCGGCGAGTCGCCCGGCCTCGTTGGCCTGGGCGATGAGGTCGAACTTGCGGAGGCTGTAGAGGCGATCCACGTCCCCGGCGGTCAGAGGGTCGGTGGTCCGGGTCTTGTCGAGCAGGGCGGCGTCGGCCGGGTTCATTCCGAGCAGGACGTTCAGGCGTCCTTCGGCGCGGGCGGTGTCGATCTCGCCGGGGCTCATGTGGGCCAGGTCGGCCGGGTTCAGCTGGGCCATGTCGTCATCTCCTTTGGGGTGTGCGGGTCGGTGGTGCCTCGCAACCGGTACCGGCTCGAGGAGGACATGTCGAGGCCGGCCTCGTCAGCGCGGCGCCAGTCGATGCAGCCGGGGTAACGGTTGGACATGAGGCCGTGCGCCTCGATCCAGGCGCGGCGGAACGCGTCGAACCTGGCCCACCACGGGGCATCCTTGAGGGTGCCGTGATTGTACACCGTGAGGACCAGGCCGTGAGCTGCTGCCAGCCGGGCGACCGCCGCGGGGTTCTCCCAGCACGGGTGCAACCGGGACGTCAGCTCGACCGGCACACCGCCCTGGCGCGCGGTGGCCGGCGTCTGCCCGGCGCGGGCCTGGCGCCTACTGCTCATGGCGCACCACCCAACCAAGAGCCAACATCCCCGACGGGGTCAGCCCGAGCTGCCCGCCCAGGTGGCGCATCTCCTGGGCCTGCCACGCCGAGGCCGTGCCCGAGTAGACCGCGGTGGCGTGGCACACGTAGGCCGCCACCGCTGGGACGTAGGAGTCATCCCACTCGTTCGCCTGCGGAGAATGCCACAGATTTCGCCACAGTTTGCGCTCTTCTGGGCTCCAATCGCGCGGTTTCGGCAGCGCCGGGACCGGCAGGGAGCAGCCCGCCGCGGGCAGCTCGATCAGGCCCGAACGTGCCCCTGGGCTGCGGTGACGGCTGTGCAACTTGGCCGGATTCGGTGCCGGTCCTGGCATGTCACACCTGCTTTCGTTGAGTCCATCTGCTGGTCACGGGTTCTTCACCTCTCCCCGGCGGTCCTGCGTCGGAGGCGTCGAAGGGCCTGTCCCCAGGGGGGTCGAGAGCCCGCGGCCTCGTCGAGGGCGGGGTCGTCGCGCGCCTGCGTCGTTCGGTTGCGCCGTGCCGTTCTGTTTCGTGCTGGGTCGCGGCGTGGCTGTGCGGTTCGAGGTGCGACGCGTGGCCCAGTGAGTACGGCGGCAGGCGCGGTCCGGTGCTCGTGTCGCTGGCGTCGCGCTCGTCGACCGCGCTCGTCTCGGTGTTGAGGTCGCGCCGCTCCGGTGTTGTCAGGTAGTGCGCGGCCTGGGCGTGGGGGCAGATCGGGTCGCGGTGCTGCCCGCACATGTCACAGGACCAGCGCCAGCCGGCGGGGACGTCGCGGTAGCGGACGCGGACCTGCGGGGCGGTGTCGGCGGTGACCACGAACGCGACGAACGAGCGGACGTGGGTCCCTGGGCGGTGGGTGCTGGGTGGGGCTGGTGTCGTCATCGGTCGCCCTCCCGGCGGAACAGGATCGCCCCGCACCCGTAGCACCGGCAGATACTCACGCCGCGGATTGTGCGCGACTGCTCGACGCTCCACCCGGGGCGGGGGCAGCCGGGGCGGTGCTCGACGCCGTGCTCGTCGACCTCGGGCGCGCGGGTGGTGGTCATGCGGCTGTCTCCTTGAGCTTGGGTCGTCCGACGCGGGGGCGCCGGTCGAGGTCGGTCCGGGCGCCGTAGACGCCCGTCTCGTCCGGCCATGCGGCCCCGTATGCCCGGCAGGCCGTCAGGGCAGGGCAGCCGCCGCAGAGGCCCGCAGCGGCCTCCTGGGCCCTGTCGTCGTCGGTCCAGCCTGCGTCCGGCCATGTGGCGCAGGGGGCCACCTGCCCGCGACCAGCCCAGGCGACCAGCTGGGCCAGCAGGTCGGCGCGTTGAGCGTCACGCCCGACGTCGGCCACCGCGGGCGGCCTGGCCCGTCGGCCCGTCACGAGGGCACTTCCCCGAGGTCGAGCTGCACGAGCTGGTGGTCGCCTGTGCATCGCCCGCTGCACGAGCCGGGAGCGCCGATGGCCGCGAGGGTGCGTCGGGCCGCGTCGGCGTCGGGGAACAGGCGCACGCTCCCGGCGCCGCACTTCACGACCACCGCGAACGGCCCATCGCCCGAGATCCACGC
This sequence comes from Actinomycetales bacterium, assembly GCA_038204895.1. GTDB lineage: Bacteria > Actinomycetota > Actinomycetes > Actinomycetales > Cellulomonadaceae > Actinotalea. The sequence goes on from JBBRCL010000066.1 coordinate 8,472, forward strand.
CGCGCGAGGGAACGCGCAGTGGGCGAATGCGGTGTAGGCGCGGTGCTGGCGCTGGCAGTGGTGGGCGGTCACGGGGTCACCTCGTAGTCGAGGGCGTTGCGGATCGCAGCGGCCAGGGTGTAGAACGCCCAGGACGGCCCGGCCGGGCTGATCCACGACTGAGCGCCGTGGTAGCCCAGACGTTGCCAGCCGTGTGCCTTGAGGTAGCCGACGCGCTCGCGCTTGCTCATGGCGCGGACCAACTGCTCAGTGTTCACGACGTCACCTCGCACCCCGCGTGCACGCCGACGTCGGCGAGGATCGCGTCGAGGGGCAGTCCGCAGGCGTCGCACCACCGGCCCGTGAGGGGCCAGGCGTGGCCGTCGTCGTCGGTCCACCGGTCGGCGATCACGACGACGCTGCTGTCGTCAGGCAACGCACGCATCGGCCCTTGTGGAGCCGGTTACCGCACGTCCCGCACCGGGTCGGATCGTCTACCGGTTCTACCGGTTCAGCCGGTCTTACCGGTTCGATAGAGGGGGGGTACCCCATCCCGCGGAAGACCGGTTCAAGGGTCGCCCGCAGGTATCCGCGAGGGCCGACGCCACCGAGGCGGTCTGAGTGCAGGTTGTAGGACGTGACGAGCATCCGTCCCAATCGTTGAGCCGTCAGGGCTTTCCCGTAGGCGGAGAACTGCCCCCAGGTGTTCGGGTTCTGGGCGATGAGGGCGGGCAGTAGCCGCTCGGTCGGGACGAACGTCTCGCCCTCGATCCAGACCAAGTGGATATCGCGCAGCAGCAGCACCGCGGGCCGGTCCCGAACCATGCCGTCCTCGCGGTCCTGCTGTATCCGTGCGAGGTCGGCAAGAGAGAGCGCGTCGACCACCGCGGGCCAGCGACCGCCCGCGGCGGCCGCGACCCGCTTGAGCGGGGACCAGCGTTCACGCGCCCTACCGACGACCCCTTCGGGGAGCGGTGGGCGTTGGGTGCGGACCTGCTCCCGGACCTGCTCAGCCCACCGGGCCAGGCGCGCCCCGAGCTCGGAGGCGTCGTCGTCGATGTCCTCCCAGAGGGACTCTTCGACCCTGCCCTCGAGGTCGGGGAGCAGCAGAACTCGGATCGTTCTCGAGCGTGTGTCTTCGGGAAGGTTCGGGTTGTTGCCCGCCATGCACACGGGCGCGAAGGTCGGCATCTCCTTGACCTCCCACCCGTCCTTCGTGGGGACCAGGACGGGGCGGGTCGCGCCACGCTTGTAGCCGCTGTTGAGGATCGCGTACAACTCGGCGACGCCATCACGGTCAGGGTTGAGGGTGCGGTCCGCTTCGTCGATGAGGATGGTCCTCAACCGGTTGTCGAGCAGGCGGGCGAGCATGGCCGGGGAGGACACCGACGCCATCACGACGGAGTCGTGGGTGAGCCGCTGCAAGTGTTCGAGAACGGTCGTCTTACCCGCGCCATGCATGGGCGAGTCGAGCACGAGCCTTGGCGTCGAGTAGGTCTCGTTGACTAGGTGTGTGTGCGCGGCCCAGAGGGTGAGCAGGTCGAGGTCGGCGTCGTGCATCGTTCGCACGAATCTGGCGAGCCACCGCCGGACGTCACCAAGGACTTGACCGGTCTCCAGGGGGGTCTCTATCGAACCGGTAGAACCGGCTGAACCGGTAGAACCGGTAGACGGTAGAACCGGTGCGTCGACCACCACGGCAGGCGGTTCGGGCCGGACGAGGGCGAGCAGGTCGGCGGCGGTGTGCCCGTCGGCCAGGTAGTCGTCGAGGCCCGTCTTGCCGGGTTCGTCGTCCGGCAGGTGCAGATACTCCACGTGCGCGCCCTTGGTGCCGAGGTAGCGCGCGAGCGCGTCGAGGGCCTTGCGGACCGACGACTTGCGCACGACGTCGGAGTCGAACGCCAGGATCACCCGGCGACCGTTGAGCGCGACGTCGCGCCACTCCGGCAGGGCGACCTTGCCACCCTTCGGGTTCGACCCGAGCCAGCTCCACACGCCAGGCAGGGCCACGATGCACAGACCAGCCAGCGCGCCCGCGTCGCCCTTCTTCACTCCCTCGGTGATCCACAGCGGGACCGAGGGGTCTCCGAGCAGCACGCCGACCCCGGGGGGCACGTCCAGGCCGTTGCGCTGCCCGCTGGGCGTCTCGTACTTGACCGCGCGGCCGTTGCGCTGGCGGGGCGCGTCGGGGCGGTACTGGTAGCCCCACGTCGACCCGTCCGCGCGCAGCGACGGCACGAGCAGGCCGGGCACGGCGCGACCGGCGGGGGTGATCCCGATCCGTTCGAGGCGCACCTTCGTGTCGACGGTCACGTACCCGCGAGCGCGGGCATGCTCGGGGGTGATCCCGGACGCCGCGAGCATCCGGGCATGCTGGGCGAACAGGGACATGCCGAAGGCCTCAACCATTGGGACCGCCACCCGTCACGCGGTACAGCGGGCGCAGCTCGGACAGGATGACGACGGCGTTCTCGCCGCGGTCCTGAGCCCGGCGAGCAGCGATCTCGGCGGCCTTGACCGTCAGGAAGCACCGACGGCGGTAGTGGCCTCCGGTGACCTTGACGACGACGACGAACGTGCCGTCGACGAGCGCGGCGAATTCGTCCCATGTCGGTGGGGCGGGTAGGATGGTGTTGAGTCGCCCGCCCGGCCGCTCTGCGTTCCCGCCCCTGGCCTCCAAGCCGGGGGCGGCGGCGTGTCTGGTGGGGTTCACGGCGCACCCCGCAGGAGGACGGCCAGGCGGTCCCGCTGCTCAGGGGTCAGGGGCGGGGCGGCGTCGACCGTGCGGGTGATGTAGTCCTCGAGCCGAGCGGCTCGCAGGTCACGGCGTGCGGCGATCAGGATGGGGTCGTCGGGTGAACGGTCACGAGAGAGAGCGCCAACTCGAGCGCGCGAAATCGCGACGGCCTTGGCGATGGTGGGCATCTTGCCTCCGGGCGTGAAAAATCACGCCACCGGAAGTGGCCCAAGTGCGGCGATTGCGTCGCCGCTCCGAACTAGGGCAGGTACGCCCCTACTCGCTGCCTATGGTAGCAGCGAGACGGTCGAGCAGCGTGAGCGACGCGCGTGTCTCCCCTTCCGCGGCAAGGAGGTCACACGCCTTCTGGAGGGTTGCGCCTGAGAATGCCGGTCGGCGCGGGCAGAGCGGGCACCGGAACGCGGCGGACGGGCGGAGCTCGTTGAACCGGACGGGGAACGCGCCTTCACCCCGAGCTGACCACTTGGTCCCGATGAACGTCCAAGTCGCTGACGGGCCGACGCCGATCACCAGGAGTCGGCCTACCTCGGCCACCTTTCCGCGCGCGTGTGCCGGGTCGTCACAATAGACCTCGATGACTGCTGCCTCGTCGCGTCGCATGCCTAGCTCCTCCACTCGATGCGCACGGTCTCAGGGTCGAACCGCCGCGAGGCCGTCCGGTCGGTGCGGAGCAGCGTCACGACCAGCAGCTCCCGGACGACCGCGCGCCGCTGGTCTATCGGCAACGCCTGCCACCGGGCCTCGACGTCACCCCCCGACAGCAGGGGACCGAGCACCGAGCCGCGGGCCGTCGCGCTCATCTTGGCCTCGACCTCGGAGAGCCGACCCTTGACCCGCGCCGTGATCTGCTCGAGCTGGGCACGGGAGATCAGGCCGTCGGCGAACGACTCCCCGGCCTCCGTCACGCGACCACGCAGCGACAGCGCCTCGGCGTGCAGGTCGTCGCCTCCGGGCTCGTCGGGCGCGTCGAGCAGGGCCAGGGCATCGGGTCGGGACAGCCGGGCGACAACCGTCCGGCTCACGAGGTCGTCGACGTCGAGGGCGTTGCGGGCGACGTGCCCCGGCCCCGAGGCCCGGCACCTGTAGGTGGTGCGCTTGCGCCCGCTGCGGTCCGAGGCGGTGGCGGTGCGGACGGTCTGCCCGCACTCGCACACGGCGATCCCGGCCACCAGCCACCGGGCGCGGTTCGACGTCGACCGTCGCCGGGACGGGTCGGCGAGCAGCGCCATGACGGTCCGCCAGGTGTCCTCGGAGACGATGGGAGGGAACGTCGAGGTTCCCACCACCTCACCATGCCACGTCGACAGGCCGGCGTTGCGCGCGCGGGAGAGCACCTGGCGGACGCTCGTGTAGTTCCACGGCCCACCGGTCGCGGTCGTCACCCCAGCCGCGCTCAGGCGCGCGACGACCGAGCCGAGGGACGCGCCTGCGAGCAGAAGGTCGCACGCGGTGCGGATCGCGTCGCCCTCGAGCGGGTCGATGATCGGCGCGCCGTCAGAGACGAACCGCCAGCCGAAGGGCCGTTGTCCACCGAGCCACTTCCCGGCCTGCGCTGCCTGTAGTTGCGCGCGCTTGGTCCGCTCGGACTTGTGCTCAACCTCGAACCGCGCCCACGCGCCGAGCGTGCGGGCCACTGCCCGGCCCGACGGCGTGGCAAGGTCGAGCTCCCCGGCCTTGACGGTCTGCGTCGTGATGCCGCGCCGCTCGCACAGGTCGACGTACTCCTCGAGCTCACGCGGGGAGCGGTGCAGCCTGTCCGTGTGCCAGATGATGACGGCGGACGCGGTGCCCGCTCTCAGCGCCTCGAGCATCGCCCGGTAGCGCGGTCGCGGCTTGCCCGAGTAGGCGGAGGCATCGTCGTCGACGTAGGTCTCGACCACGGTCCAGCCGAGCTTGTCGGCGAGCGCCTGGCAGTCCTGGCGCTGCCGCTCGACCCCGAGGCCGGCGCCCTCGCGGTCCTGCGAGATGCGGGTGTAGATCACTGCGGATCGGCTCATGGGTACATTGTGCCTTGACAGACCCCGGCACGCCGGCGTTCAGCGCGATGAGCATGTCAAGGCTCTCCGCCTCACGGACCTCACCGATGATGATCCGCCGGGGCCGCATCCGCAGGGCCTCCTTGACCAGGCGGCGGAGGTTGATCTCACCGGTGCCTTCGAGGCTCGGCTGGCGGCACTGCAGGGCAACGAGGTCCCGGTGCTCGATCCGCAGCTCGAAGACTTCCTCGCAGGTGATGACGCGTTCGCGGGGTGGGATCGAGCCGGCGAGGGCGTTCAGCATCGTCGTCTTCCCGGCAATCACTTCGGACCACCCCAGGCGCCGGTCTGGTCGCAGGGTAGCTGTCCGACGGACCGACGGATTGCATCGACGCCGCCGGACGCGGTGACAGCCCAGCACGCCTCTGACCTGCACGAACGCCTCTGACCTGCACTGTAACTTTTGTAACCGGTTTGTAACCGCAGAAACGTGCTCTGACCTGCGACGGGACCCCTCCAGTTACAGAGTTACAAGAGTTACAGAGGTTTTGAGGCCCCTATAGGATGGACACACTCAACCCACTCCCGGCCCTCGGGAGAGTGTGCATCCCATACGAGAAAACACTCTGTAACTCTTGTAACTTGTAACTTTAGAGTGTTTGTGCAGGTCAGGGCATGTTTCCTCGGTTACAAATGAGTTACAAACCAGTTACAGTGCAGGTCAGAGGCGTTCGTGCAGGTCAGAGGCGTCCGTGCAGGTCAGAGGGAGCAATGATCGAAACCTGTGGATGGTCCCCGCGGAATCTGTCAAGTCAACTGAGACAGTTGCTCTCAGTTCATCTGGGGTTCGATCTGGGGCTGGTTGATCCAGGACTGGGTTGGCATTACCGGCGGGTGCGGTCGGTGGCCGAACCGCTCGGGGTGGGCGTGGTAGGCGGC
>JBBRCL010000067.1:0-14037 GCA_038204895.1 Actinomycetales bacterium
GAGACCCTCGCCCAGGCCAAGAAGGCACCACGGTCCAGACCCCCCGTCAACAGCACCTGGAACCAACCCGGCTGGCGGAGGAAACCAGATGAGGCAACGTCATAGCCCCCGCGGAGGTATTGACATGAGGCAACAGGCCCCCGACGCCGTGACCCTCAGGTGCTGGATCTGGAAGGCCCGGTGCCCGCCGTCTCGCTCCCGCAGGTACACCGCAACGGCCGGCGCACCGTTCGCCGAGGTCCGCAGCAGCCGCATCGAACCCGGTCCGGTCGCCGGGCACTGCAGGCTGATCAGGCGCCCGATGTCGGCCGACCCGCGATACCAGTCCTGGTACGGCGGCATGTCCCAGGTCGCGTCGGCGGTGAGCAGCGCGACGATCCGCGCGACGTCGTACGCCTCGAACGCGGCCACGTACTCGTCCAGCAGCACAACGAGGCGCGGGTCGTCGTCCGGCAACCTCGGCGGTTGCTCGGGGTCCAGGTTGGCCAGGTGCGCGCGCGCTCGCTGCAGGGTGCTGGTGACGGCACCGACGGACAGGTCCAGCGCGTCCGCGACCTCCTCGGCCCGCCAGGCGAGGACGTCCCGGAGCAGCAGGACGGCGCGCTGCTGGCCGGTCAGGTCCTGCAGGGCGGCGATGAGGGCAAGCCGGACGCTCTCCCGGTCCAGGGCAACGGACTCCGGGTCGGGCGGGGCATCGGACCACAGGACGTCGTCGGGCAGCGGCTCGAGCCAGGGCACCTCGGGGCGGGGGCGCAGCTCGGCGGCCGGATCAGCCGGGGGTGCGCCGAGTCCGATCGGCAGCGGCCGGCGGGCGGCGCCCTCAAGCGCCGTCAGGCAGGCGTTCGTGGCGATCCGGTACATCCAGGTCCGCACCGACGACCGGTTCTCGAACCCGTGGAAGGCCCGCCACGCGCGCAGGTAGGTCTCCTGCACCAGGTCCTCGGCGTCGTGCACGGAACCGACCATCCGGTAGCAGTACGCGATCAGCTCGCGCCGCAGCGGCTGCACCAGGGCCAGGAAGGTCTCCTCCGATACGGTCGTCGTCACGATCCTGACGGTAGGCGGCCGATCCGACACCAAACAGGGTTCGGGGCGATTTGCCCCGGTGAGTTCGTCGGGTGAGGCGGGTCTATCTCACTGAGAACCCCGGCAGCCCACGACCAGCAAGGAGACCGACGTGCAGACCATCACCCCGTTCCTGTGGTCCGACGACCAGGCCGAGCAGGCCGCCGAGTTCTACGTGTCCGTGTTCCCGCACTCCGAGATCCTGCGGGTCAACCGCAACGGCGGCGGCGGCATCGGCGACCCGGGCACCGTCATGTCGGTCAGCCTCGTGATCGACGGGCTGCGCCTCGAGGCGTTCAACGGTGGCCCCGACCACCCGTTCACCGAAGCCATCTCGCTGTTCGTGCCGGCGGACACCCAGGACGAGATCGACCGCCTCTGGGACCGCCTGCTGGAGGGCGGCGGCCGGGAGGTCCAGTGCGGCTGGCTCAAGGACCGGTGGGGCCTGTCCTGGCAGATCGTCCCGACGGTGCTGCTCGAGCTCCTGTCCGAACCGGACCCCGGCCGCGCGGGCCGCGCCGTGCAGGCGATGCTCGGCATGGTCAATCGACATCGCTGCGCTGAAGGCGGCGGCCGACGGCGGCTGAGCTCAGCGCCGCTCGTCGAAGAAGTCCCGCAGCAGCGCCGCGCACGCGTCCTCGAGCACGCCGGACACCACCTCGACCCGATGGTTCAGCCGCCGGTCGCGGACCAGGTCGTGCACGGAACCGGCGGCGCCGGCCTTCGGGTCCCACGCGCCCAGCACCAGCCGCGGCACCCGCGCGAGCACGACGGCGCCCGCGCACATCGTGCACGGCTCCAGCGTCACCACGAGTGTGCAGTCGTCCAGGCGCCACCGACCGAGCCGGGCTGCGGCGTCGCGCAGGGCGAGGATCTCGGCGTGCGCGGTGGGGTCGCCGGTCGCCTCGCGCGCATTGCGTCCGCGCCCGACGACCTCACCCCCCGGCCCGACGACGACCGCGCCCACCGGTACGTCGCCGGTGACCAGGGCGAGCCGCGCCTCGGCGAGCGCCTCCCGCATGGCCGCGGCGTCGTCGTGCATGGCAGCGTGCTGCATCCCGCCTCCTTGAGCGGTCACAGTAGCCCAGTGGAGGGGCCCTCCCAGCAGGTACGGTGCACCCATGCGTCTGCACGTCGCCGACCACCCGCTCATCTCCCACAAGCTCACGGTGCTCCGTGACGAGAAGACCCCCCAGGCGACGTTCCGCCTGCTGGTGGACGAGCTCGTCACGCTGCTCGCGTACGAGGCCACCCGGGAGGTCCGGACCGAGCAGCGCGAGGTGGTCACACCGATCGCGTCCACCATCGGGACGCACATGGCCGACCCGAAGCCGATCGTGGTGCCGATCCTGCGTGCGGGCCTCGGGATGCTCGCCGGCATGATGCGCCTGCTCCCGACGGCGGAGGTCGGGTTCCTCGGCCTGCGTCGCGACGAGGAGACCCTGCAGGCGATCACCTACGCCAACCGCCTGCCCGACGACCTGTCCGGCCGGCAGTGCTTCGTCCTTGACCCGATGCTCGCCACCGGCGGCACGCTCGCCGCCACCATCGACTACCTCTTCGAGCGCGGGGCGCATGACGTGACCTGCATCTGCCTGATCGCCGCCCCCGAGGGCATCGAGATGGTCGAGCGGCACGTCGGCGACCGGGCGGATGTGACAGTGGTGGTCGCGGCGGTCGACGAGCGCCTGAACGACAAGGCGTACATCGTGCCGGGCCTGGGCGACGCGGGAGACCGGCTGTACGGGCTCGTCTGACGCGGCTTTCGCCGCTCTGCTCTGACCTGGAACGGGCCTCTGACCTGGCCCTCGGCACGGCGATGCCCGGTTCTTCCGGGTACGCGCGCGTTCCTCACCCCTGGGTAGGGTCCGACCGGGTGATTAGTGTCCAACATGTGAGATAGGCACGGGAGGGGCTTGGTGACACATCCCGGCCCAGTCACACTCGTTCTATGACTGCAGTCGCACTGGCTATGACAGGCGCCCCGGCGCCGGCCGGTGTGCAGTCGCGCCCAGAGCCAGGGCTGGCGGTCTACGTGGGGTTTGACCCCGGCGTCGGCCCCGCAGGCCGGGCTCTGCTGGTGGACCTGGCCCGCGCAGTGGCCAACGTCGTGGCCGAGCTCGCACCAGGCGCCACGACACACTCCGCCCTCGCCCTCGGTGGACACGGGCCGCACGGACAGCTCGTCGCCCGCGTGCGCGAACAGCTCGCCGCCGCGGAGCCGGGCCCGTTCCTGGGCGCCCGCCCGCGTCTCGCCTCGCCGCGACACGAGGTCATCGTCGACCCGGCGGCGCGCGAGGTCACCATCGACGGCCGGTCCGTCGCCTTCACGTACAAGGAGTTCGCGCTGCTGGAGTACCTGCTGCGCTCGCCGCACCGGGCCGTGACCCGAGACGAGCTGCTCAGGTCCGTGTGGCACAAGCGCGCGTGGCGCAACGACACGCGCACCATCGACGTTCATGTCCGACGGTTGCGGGAAAAGCTGGGGGGCTGTCCTCGCATCGTCACCGTCAGGGGTGTGGGTTATCGCTGTGACCCCACCCCCGAGGTTGTCCTCGTCGGCTCGGGGGATGCTGACTGAGGACCTGCACTGCCGGGCCACCTGAACCAGGTTCACGGCCCGGCAGTGCAACCTCCATGTGAAAGGGCCCGTGCCGGGGGGCGCGGGCCCTTCGCATGTCCGAGGTACCTCGGGTCAGTGCCTCACCGTGTCGGGTCGTCGCAGGCCACTGGCCCGGTTGGCGCCGGCAGCGGTGGCTCGGCGTTCCTGAGACCCGTGGGGATCCTTCGCTCAGATGGTCGCCCGTCCGGATGCTGCGCGGATCAGCGCGGTCAGCTCTGTACCGTCACCACGCCGATGAGGTACTGGTCGCCCGCCGTGGATGCGGTCAAGCGGTTGATGCCGTCAGCCAGCTCTACCGGCCGGAACGCCTTGGCATCCGTACCGAGGCTGTTCTTGAACGGCGACCCCATCGCCGTCGAGGTGAAGGCGTCGTTGGTCAACCCATCCGTCGAGTCATGGCGGATCGGTACCAGGTCGACCGGCTCGAGGCCACTGCCGGTCCGGCTGAGCCGGTCACCGGTGTTGCCGCGGTCGCCGTCCCAGGCGACGACGCCGACGCGGCCCCGCTGCCCGTCGGCCCCGAACGCGAACGAGACCGAGGCGTTGGCCGCGACCCAGGCGCCGCCGTCGTAGACCGTGACGCTCTGCGTCGCATCGGGGACCGCGTAGACGACGACGAGGGACCAGCCGGCGTAGTAGCTCGGGTCCGGGTCGTTGCGCGTCGTGGACACCGCAGCGCCCTCTGCCGACCACAACCCCGACCTACCGGCCTTGACGAGGTCGGTGACGTCGGCGAACGACTGGTAGTACTCGCGATTGGCGTTGTCGGTCACCTGTGCGATGACCTCGCCGTCCAGCTCGACGTACTCACCGTCGGGCGCGCGGAGCTGGATCTGGGTGAGCAGCCCGGTCCAGGTGGTGTCGAGCTGGTGCTTGTTGGCGGACCAGTAGAGACCGGCGAAGGCGATCTCGGCGTCGTCCGGAATCGTGAGCTGCGAGGACGAGTCGGTCAGCTCGACCATGGTCTGGCCGTTGTTCTGCACCGAGCCGTCCGCCTGGTCCATGCGGCAGGTCGTGCAGCCGAGCAGCGGCGCACCGACCTCGGTCACGCCGTAGCCGCCGGTCCAGCGGCCGCGCGGCGCGAGGCCCGCGTCCGGGATGTTGACCCGGACCGACGACGTGAGGACCGGCGCACTCGGGCCGACGCCGTCGACGACGTCGACGACGACGATTCCCTCGGCAACCGAGGCGCCAGCGCTCGCGTAGACGACCACCGCGGCCGTCTCCCCGGCTGCGATCTGAGCCGCGGTGCAGGTCATCACCAGCGGGTCGGTCGTCCGCGCGCACTGCCACTCGGTGCCCTCAGCGGGAATCGCTTCCAGGTCGTCGAACAAGATCCCCGTCGGGACCCGGACGGTGGCCGTCACGTTCGTCGCCGGCGCCGCTCCGGTGTTGCGCACCGCGAAGGCGATCGGGCCGGAGGCCCCCCGGATCAGGTCGGCGGTCACGGGCGAGCTGAACTCCAGGTTCGACGTGACGACCTGGATCGTCGAGCGAACGGGTTCGCGTTCCGCGACGCCGTCGGCCTTGACCGTGACGGTGATGTCCCCGCTCGATTTACCGTTCGTGCGGACCGGGATCTGAAGGTCGCTCCGCCCGCCCGCGGCGAGCTCGGCGAGCGTGCACTCCAGGATGACGTTGGACCCCCCGACGACCTTGGATCCCGACGCAACGGTTGTGCACTCCCAGCCGGTGAGCACCTCAAGTTCAGTGGCCCAGAACACCCCGCCCGGGAGGTTGACCCGAGCGACGAGAGCCTTCGCCGTCGTACGCCCCGTGTTCACAACGCCGAAGGTGACCGCCCGCGACACACCCGTCTCCAGGGTCGTGGTCGTCGGGACCGACAGGTCGAGCCTCGCCGGCGCGGAGTGCCGGGTCAGCAGGAAGGACGTCGCGCCATCGGCCACCGTCACGGCCACCGAGGTGGTCGCGTCGACGTCGACCAGGGCGGCCGTGTCGGCGAGGGTCAGGACGAGGTGCTCTGGATCGTTGCGCTTGAGGTCGGGGTACTGGCAGACGAGGGTCGCGGCCCTGGTGCAGGTCCAGCCGGCATTCCAGGTCACGCCCACGTTCGCCGGGAGGGCGGTCACGTCGACCGACGCCGGCGCGTGCGTGCCGGCGTTCGTCACCGGGACGGTCACGTCGGTCGTGACGAAGGACCCGTTCTCGCCGGTCAGTGTCGCGTCGTCCACGGCGCCGACGGTGATGGCGGTCGGCGGGGACTCGACGCGGGTCGAGACGGTCGTCGTCGACGGGGTCGTCACGCCGGCCGCCGACGTCTCGATCGTGAAGTCGAGCAGGCGCCAACCATCGACGGCGGCGTCGGTGATCGTCACGCCGGCGTACAGGGTGCTCGCCGAGCCCGCCGGGAGGTCAGCGAGGGTGCAGGTCCAGACCGCGTCCGCGGTGGCCTCGGCGCAGGTCCAGTCGGTCGACGGCACGACGGCGGTCCGGCCCCCGCCGCTCGGGGTGGCGAGCGGGACCACGACCGCGTCGGTGCCGGCCGGGAAAGTGAACTCGGTGACCACGGAGCGGGCCGCAGTCCCACCGTCGTTCGTCACGGCGACGGGCAGGATCTTCTGGACGCCCGCGACGAATGCGGTGCCGCCGATCGCCAGCGGGGCGACCACGAGGTTCGCCGGGGTCGGGCCAACTGGCGGCGGCGGCGGCACAACCGGGTTCTCCGGCGGGACCGTCGGCTCAGCCGTCGGCGGGACCGTCGGCTCAGCCGTCGGCGGGACCGTCGCCTCAGCCGTCGGCGGCAGCACGGCGGGCACGACGATCGGGTCGGCCGGGCCGGCGATCTCCGGCGGGATGGTTGTCGGGTCGGTCGGGTCGGCCTCGGTGCCGCCAGGCACCTCGTCCGTCGGCGCCGTGGTCGGCTCCGTGACGGCATCGCCTGGCAGCTCGGGCTCGGACGCGGAGATCACCGGGGAGCTGGCGTCGGGCGCGAACAGGCCGAGCATCCCGGCAACGCCCACCGCACCGGCAACCAGGATTCCCGCGGCGGCGAGGCCGACAGCTGTCACCGGAAGGCTGCCGACCAGGGCAGCCAGGCCCGTGCTGGACGCCACGGCCGAGCCGCCAAGGGCGGTCCCGCCGGACGCGGCAGTAGATCCCCCTGAGGTGGTCGCTTCTGCGGACTGCGCATCGGCGAAGCTCGCCGCGAGAACGGCGACGCCGCCGACGGCAGCGATCCCAGAGGCAACCGCACCGAGCCCCGCACCGGCACCAACCAGCGACCCGGAACCCACACCGGCACCGACGCCGGCGGTCGTGCCACCAGCCCCGGCGCCGACGGTCGTCCCGCCCCCACCCGAGCCGACGCTCACGCCGCCACCCGAACCGACCGCCACACCGGCCGAGCCGGCTGCGACACCGGCACTCGCCGCAGCCGCTCCGACCGCACCACCGAAGCCGACGCCGTGCAGCACGCCGATGGCGATGGCGCCCAGCACCAGCGGCGCGATGATCGCGCGCATGCCGTGGTTGACGTCGCCGAGCTCGAGCACCAGGGCGCGGCAGTGGCCGCACTCGTCCAGGTGGGACTCGACCAGCGCGGTCTCCCGCTTGGCCAGGCCGCCGCGGACGTAGGCGCCCAGCTTGGCGTTGACGATCGTGCAGGCCTCGCTCGACGGCGTGGCCAGGTGCTGCTGGAGGTAGGCCTGCCGCAGGCCCTCACGGGCCCGGTAGGCGAGCGCGGCCACACCGTTGGCGGTCAGCCCGAGCACGGGCGCGATCTCGGCCGCGGTGAGGTTCTCGACCTCGGTGTACCAGAGCACCGCCTGCCAGCGTTCCGGGAGCGACTTGTACGCCCGCGACACCACGCTGCGCTCGAAGCCCGCGAGCGTCGGCTCCTCGGTGGACTCGACGGGCCCGATGGCGGCCTCGAAGGTCTCCATGTCGTCGGTGGTCTGGACACGACGGGTGCCCTCGATGCGGGTCATGGCCACGCGCCGCACGACGGTGAAGAGGTAGGCGCGGAAGGCCACGTCCGGGCCTGCGCCGCCCTGGATGGTGCTGAAGACGCGCTGGAACGCATCGGCGACGGCGTCCTCGGCGTCGGCCTGTGCGTTGGAGTACTGGCGGGCCACGGCTCGGGCTGCGCTGGCGTGCCGTTCGTAGAGCACACCGAAGGCGGCCGACTCGCCACTGCGGACGGCCGTGATGAGCTCGGCATCGCTGGCCAAGGCCCAGCTGCTGCTGATGCTCACCCGCCCTCCTTCCTGTCGGCGTTCTCCGCGCAGGCGCGATGCACCTGCGCATACCAGTCCATCGGAAAGGGTCTCACGCCTGATGAGTGGTCCGCACCGCCCAAAACGGGTGAGTATGCGGTGCAAACGGGTGACGTGGACGCAGGATCGGGACAAATCCGGGCCAAGAAGCCGCGTCATGACCGCCGTCATGATCGCTCTCACCAGGCGTGACCGCTACAGATCAGATGCGAGAGGCGTGGGCCACCACGCTCCGCGAGCAGTGGCGCACCGAGAGCATCGAGTCGGTGTGGCTGCGCCCGGGCGACTGGTACCACCCCGCCATCGACGCGCTCACCGAGGCGCTCGCTGCCGGCATGCCGGCAACTGCTGCGGCCTACCGCCTGGGACAGGTACGCGGAGCGGCCGGAGTCGGTGTCGCCGAGACCCTCGACGACGTCGGCGTGCTCTTCCGGCTGGGCGGCCGCGACCCGAGCCTTGACGTCGTCCGCTCCCTGTGCGAGGGCTGGGCCAGCGCCCTGGAGTCGGCCCCGATCCAGGCCACCTGCGTCGACCCCGAGTCGGGCCTGCCCACGCTGGAGTACCTCGCCGTCCGACTCGGTGAGACCTACGGCGGTGCACGCAAGCACGCGCACCACGCCTTCGTCACGCACTGCCTGGTGATCGTCGACGTGGCCACCGGTGACCTTCCTCCGTGGCGCCGGATGGCCCGCTCAGCAGCGATGGGCCGCGCCCTGACCGCCGCACTGGCGCCGGGCCACCCGATGGCTGCCCTCGGTGGCGGCGCGTTCGCCGTCCTGATGACCCGTGACTTCGACCTCGGTGAGACCGTGCGACAGATGCGCGACCAGGTCAACGAGCACGCCGAGGCCCTGCACATCACCGACCTCGTTCGTCAGCCCCCGCGGATCTGGATCGAGCCGCTGCCGGAGACGCACGACACAGCCGTCGACCTCCTCAACCACCTCCGGCGATAGGGGCCGGCCACAACTCAGCATCCCCCACCACCACGAAGGCGCGGCCAGCCACCGGCCGCGCCTTCGGTGCGTGACGGGGCCACGGCTCGGTGCTCGGAACGCGCGAACGGAGACCTCGGCTGTCAGGCCTCCGGCGCCGGCTCCGCAAGGTGGCGGATCATGGCCACGAGGTGGACGACCACCGCGATCGCCGTGCCGACCAGGGCGACCACGAGCACCACCCGGAACACCGTGCGCAACATGGAACCGTCGTCGAACGAGAACGGGAAGAGCGCGAGCACCCGGCTGAGCACCACCACCGAGATCGCGGCGGTGATCATGTCGCCCAGCGCCCGGAGCCACAGCGGGTCGCGGACCACCCACACCAGGTTGACCACGATGCTCACCACCAGCGAGAAGGTGACGAGCGGGACGAGCGGTTCGGCGGCGTCGGTCAGGAAGGGCGCGGCCGACCAGCCTGGGTTCACGTGGATGAGCCACAGCAAGACGGCATTCACCGCGATCGCGACGAGGTAGCCGAACCGGCGAGCGGCGAGTGGCGGACGCTTGGGTGGCTTCTCGTCGGTGAACCGCGCGTGCGGGACCCGGTCGGCCTTGCGGCCGACCCCGACCTCGAACCGCTCAGCTGGTTCGGTCATGGTGCGCTCCCGCTCCTGCTCCGTCGACGTCGATCCGACCCTAGAGCGTCAGCGCCGTCGCCGGGAGGCGTTCGCCGGAGCGCTCGGCGCTGCGTCGTCGGGCGCCACCCGACTACGGGCGAGGTGGGCGCCAGACCACCAGTGCACCGCTGGCACTGACCCGCGCCGGCCGGTGCCCACGGGGCACCGCGACCACCTCACCCTGCGGCCCGGCCGCGAAGACGCGGTGGCCGGGGTCGGCCAGCCCGCGGAGCGCCTCGATCTGCCGGCGCAGCCGCTCGACCTGCTCCTCCAGCGCGAGGATCCGCTTGATCCCGGCCAGGTTGATCCCCTCCTCCTGGGAGAGGCGCTGAACCTCGCGCAGGGTGGCAATGTCCCGGAGCGAGTACCGCCGGCCACGGCCGGTCGCCCTGCCCGGCGACACCAGGCCCAGGCGGTCGTACTGGCGCAGGGTCTGCGGGTGCATCCCGGCCGCCTCGGCGGCAACCGAGATCACGTACAGCGGGGTGTCCGGGGAGACCACGACTCACCCCCTGTCCCGGTCGGCTGCGGCGGTCACTGTGCGGCCCGGGTTCGCAGGTCGGCCCGCACGTCGCCGTCGGCTGTCGCGGCGTCGAAGGCCTGCACCGCAGCACGCGCGGTGTCCGAGAGCCGCTGGGGCACCACGACCTGAACGGTCACCAGCAGGTCACCGGTGCCCTGGGGCGCGTGCACACCGTGGCCCCGGACCCGCAGGGTCCGGCCCGACGGCGTCCCGGCGGGCACCTTCACCCGCACGCTCCGGCCGTCAAGAGTCGGCACCTCGATCTCGGCGCCCAGCGCCGCTTCCGCGAAGGTCACCGGGACGGTCGCGCGCAGGTCACGGCCGTCCAGGCCGAACACCGGGTGCGGCTCGACGTGCACGGCGATCACCAGGTCACCGGCCGGCCCGCCCTGCTCACCCGGACGTCCCTTGCCACGCAGCCGGATCCGCTGGCCGTCGCGCACCCCGGGGGGAATGCGGGCGTTGACGGTGCGGCCCTCGACCATCAGCGACACGGTCGAACCCTCCATGGCCTGCCGGAACGGCAGGGTGGTGGTCGCCTCGACGTCGTGCCCGCGCTGCGGACCCCGGGTCCCGCGGAACCCTCCGCCGCCACCGCCGAACAGGCCGCCGAGCAGGTCGTCGAACCCCGCCCCGCCCTGCGTCGTGTACCGCACACGCGGGCCCGTCCCGCCGGCGTCGTGCCCGAACAGGCCGCCGAACAGGTCCTCGAAGCCTGCCGCGCCGCCGCCGCCGCCAGGCCCGGCCGAGAACCGGGCGCCACCGCCGGCCATCGCCCGGACGGCGTCGTACTGCTGGCGCTGCTCGGCGTCGGAGAGCACCGCGTAGGCCTCGCCGACCTCCTTGAACCGCTCCTCGGCGGCGGCGTCACCGGGGTTCTGGTCCGGGTGCAGGGTGCGCGCGAGCTTCCGGTAGGCCTTCTTGATGGCCGGACCGTCGGCGTTCTTCGGCACGCCGAGGACGGCGTAGAAGTCCTTCTCGAACCAGTCCTGGCCCGCCATCGTGTCCCTTCCCCGCTCAGCCCTCCGGCCCCGCTCAGTCCTCTGGTGCAGCGACCGCCACCCGGGCGGCCCGGATGATCCGATCACCGACCCGGTGCCCGGGCTGGAGCACCTGGGTCACCGTCGGCTCGGTTACCTCGGGCGACTCCGTGTGCATCAGAGCCTCGTGCACCGTCGGGTCGAACGGCTCGTCTGCGACGCCGTACCGCTCCCACCCGAAGCGTGCCAGGGTCTGCTCGAGCTTCTCGGCGATCGAGGCGAACGGACCGTCCGCCAGCTCACCGTGCTGCCGGGCCAGCTCGACCTCGTCGAGCACCGGCAGCAGCGCCTCGACCACGCCGGCCACCGCCAGCTCGTGCGCCAGCGCCCGGTCCCGGTCCACCCGGCGCCGGTAGTTGACGTACTCGGCCTGCACCCGCTGCAGGTCCTCGAGCCGCTCCGCCGCCATGGCCTGGGCAGCGTCGAGCTCGACGGTCTCGCCGACCGGCGGTGCTGCGTTTCCGGTGTCCCCAAGGTCGCCGGGCGCGCCGGTGAGCGGGTCACCGGACGGCTCGCCGACGTGGTCAGCCGCCGGATGACGGACCTCACCGGTCTCCGGGTCGATCCGCCGCTTGTCGGTGAACCGCACCTCGGCGTTCTCGTCGGCCGGGTTCGCGGCATGCCGCGGCTGATCGGTCACTTCTCGTCCTCGTCAACGATCTCGGCGTCGACCACGTCCTCGTCCGAGGCGGTCTCGCTCGGGCCCGCCTGCTCGGGGCCGGGGCCGGGGCCGGCCGCACCGGTCGACGCCGCGGCGTCGGAGGCGTAGATGGCCTCGCCGATCTTCTGGGCCACCGCGTTCAGGGCGGCCTGCTTGGACTTGACCGCCTCGATGTCAGTGCCTTCCAGCGCGGTCTTCAACTCGGTGACCGCAGCGGTGACCTGCGTCTTCACGTCGTCCGGGACCTTGTCGCCGTTGTCTGCGAGCACCTTCTCGGTGGAGTAGACCAGGGACTCCGCGTGGTTGCGGGTCTCGGCCTCCTCGCGCCGTTTCTTGTCCTCAGCGGCGTGCGCCTCGGCCTCCTTGATCATCCGGTCGATGTCGTCCTTCGGCAGCGCGGACCCACCGGTGATCGTCATCGACTGCTCCTTGCCCGTGCCACGGTCCTTCGCGGACACGTGCACGATGCCGTTGGCGTCGATGTCGAAGGTGACCTCGATCTGCGGCAGGCCGCGGGGGGCCGGCGCGATGCCGGTCAGCTCGAAGGTGCCCAGCGGCTTGTTGTCCCGGGCGAACTCACGCTCGCCCTGGAACACCTGGATGAGCACTGACGGCTGGTTGTCGTCGGCGGTGGAGAAGATCTCGCTGCGCTTGGTGGGGATCGCCGTGTTCCGCTCGATCAGGCGGGTCATCACCCCGCCCTTGGTCTCGATGCCGAGGCTCAGTGGGGTGACGTCGATGAGCAGCACGTCCTTGCGCTCACCCTTCATCACGCCCGCCTGGAGCGCGGCGCCGACGGCGACGACCTCGTCGGGGTTGACACCCTTGTTGGGCTCCTTGCCCCCGGTCAGCTCGCGCACGACGTCGGCCACCGCGGGCATCCGGGTCGACCCGCCGACCAGGATCACGTGGTGGATCTCGCCCACCGTGACGCCGGCATCCCGGATGACGGTCCGGAACGGCGCCTTGGTGCGCTCGAGGAGGTCGACGGTCATCTGCTCGAACTGGGCCCGGGTGAGCTTGGTGTCCAGGTGGATCGGGCCGTTCTCACTCATCGACAGGTACTGCATGGAGATGGTCGTGCTGGCCGAGCTGGAGAGCTCCTTCTTGGCCTGCTCGGAGGCCTCGCGGAGGCGCTGCAGGGCGATCTTGTCCTTGGACAGGTCGACGCCGGAGGAGTTCTTGACCTCCTTGATCAGGTGCTCGACGATCCGGGCGTCCCAGTCGTCGCCGCCCAGGTGGTTGTCGCCGGAGGTGGCGCGGACCTGGATCGTGGAGAACGCATCCTCGTCCTTGCCGACCTCCAGCAGGGACACGTCGAAGGTGCCGCCGCCCAGGTCGAAGACCAGGATCAGCTCGTCCTCCTTGCCCTTCTCCAGGCCGTACGCGAGCGCGGCCGCGGTGGGCTCGTTGATGATCCGGAGCACGTTCAGGCCGGCGATCTGGCCGGCATCCTTTGTGGCCTGGCGCTGGGCGTCGTTGAAGTACGCGGGGACGGTGACGACAGCGTCGGTGACCGGCTCGCCCAGGTACTGCTCGGCGTCGCGCTTGAGCTTGCCGAGCACCCGGGCGGAGATCTCCTGGGCGCTGTAGGACTTGTCGTCGATCTCGACCTTCCAGTCGGTGCCCATGTGGCGCTTGACGGAACTGATGGTCCGGTCGACGTTGGTGACGGCCTGCCGCTTGGCGATCTCGCCGACGAGCACCTCGCCGCCCTTGGAGAACGCGACGACGGACGGCGTGGTGCGCGCGCCCTCCGCGTTGACGATGACGGTGGGCTCGCCACCTTCGAGGACCGCGACCACGGAGTTGGTGGTGCCGAGGTCGATGCCGACTGCTCGTGCCATGAGTGCCTCTTCCTTCGTCTTCTCGGCGACCCGGGAGCCGCTGCCGGTGTGTCTTCGGCGCCGGGGCGCCGCTCGTGGCTGGTATTGAGTCTGCTGCGCTCAAGTCTGCGACGGGACGGGAGGTCAATGCAACTCGTACCCGCCAAACTTGAGCCCATCTGACTCAACTCCCAGGTCGCCGACTCTGTTCCCGCCCCCGAGCGGCATCGTCGGGCACCTGCGTGCCCCGGGCCCGCCCCTCCCCTCCCCACCCCACCGTCCCGGGCCTACCCCCTTGCCCACCCCGTCGCCCACGCCCTCGCCCACCCCCTCGCCCACGCCCTCGCCCACCCCCTTGCCCACCCCGTCGCCCACGCCCTTGCCGAGGTCGTCCTTTGCACGCGAGGTCGTCCTGTGCATGGGACGACCTCGCGTGCAAAGGACGACCT
>JBBRCL010000068.1:0-13993 GCA_038204895.1 Actinomycetales bacterium
CACGCCGTGAAGCAACGAAAGAAATACTACGAGATACGTCCAGTCATCTCACCGGCGATACACCAAACAACTACCCGACTCTTAATGCATCCAATGCAATCTCACACGGAAGCCGTCAGACAACCTGACCAGTTACGACCAGTTACCCTCAAAGACCCCCACGTCGTGGGGTTCTCCCCGATGTTCCACTGGACCGACGCCAAGATCCGCGTCCACGTCTTCTACTGCGTCCTCGCCCTCGCCGTAGCCCACCTCATGCGCCGCGAAGCCCACCAGGCCGGCCTGGACCTGTCCGTCCGCGAGCTCCTGGGCGCCTTGGGCGGGATCGAAGAGACCGTCCTGCTCTACCCCACAGGCAACAAGGGCCGGCCCCGCGCACAACGGATCCTCACCGACACCGACGCCACCCAGAAGCGTCTCTTCGAGCTCGTCCACCTCGACACCTACGCACCCCGACGCTGAGAGTGGGTAATACAGACCACCACCCCGCAAACCATCGCTGACCTGCACAGTCACGACTCACGGGCGCCATAGCCAGGAAGGTCCCGCTAGGCGACATTCCGGTCGCGGCCGCGATGCTCGACCACCGGCCCCCGCCAAGTCCTATCCTGACAACGCCACCGGTGGGGAGTCTCGATGAGCAGCTCCGGGGAGTTTCGCTGAGCGGCATCACAGCCTCGGCGCTACGTCCGGAGGCGCTCCGTTGCAGACCAGAGCGTCCGCGACAGTCTGCGCCGACAGGGAGGATCCCATGGCCAGGGCGGAGACCACCCCGCAGCGCGACGTTCCCGCCGGGTGGTCCATCCGGCGCGTGATCGACCCGATCGTCCGGTGGCTCGGTCGCGCGCTGCGAGCACTGCGGCGCCACCGGCGCACGCACTCCGGCCCGGTGACCGCCGGCCCGACGGGCGGCCGGGGGGCGGAGGGATTCCTCAGGTCGGTCGACTACAGCGACCGGACCCGCTACCGTCGGCCATCGCCGACGTACCTGCGCCTGCAGTGGCTGGGACATCTCCTCACCTCGTGGGCGATCGTTCCGAAGAATGTCGTCAACCTGGACGTCCCAGGTCGCCGGTCCGGCGTGATCCGCCGCACCACGCTCCTGCGGGTCGAGCACGCCGGCGAGTACTTCCTGGTGGCCCTCGCCGGTGAGTCCGAGTGGGTCCGCAACGTGCGTGCTGCCGCCGGCCGCGTGGTGGTCGGCCGCAAGACGCGCTACGCCGCGACGCTGATCGAGGTGCCCCTGCAGGAGCGCGTGCCGGTCATTCGGGCTTACCTCCTGCGAGCCGGACGTCAGGCCGGGTCCAAAGCCGTGGCCAACGAGGCCCGCTACTACTTCGGCGTGAGCGCGGATCCATCCGCGGAGGAGATCCGGGCCGTGGCCGAGCACTATCCCGTCTTCCGGATCGTCGAGGATCGCCGGACCGGCGGGGCCGACTGGGCTCCGATTCGCCTGCGTCGCGGAATCGCCGCCACTGCCTGATCAGCGACGAGTGCGCGTCCGTTGTCCCTCACTGACGCGGTACCGCAGGGGGCCGGTTAGCCTTGCCCGATGGACTTCGTCGCTGGGATGACCTGGGGCTGGCCGGGACGTCGCGGGACGTGGACCACCCCCGAGGCCGAGCGGTCGATGCAGCTGATGAAGGACCGGCTCGGGGTCACCTGGACGACGCTGGCGTTCGCCGCCCTGCAGGACAACGCCCAGTCCACCGAGATCCACTGGCGCGACGCGCCGACGGTCGACGAGGCCGAGGTGCGGGCCGGCATCGAACACGCGCACGGGCTCGGTCTGCAGGTCTGCCTCAAGCCGATGGTCAACTGCGCGGACGGCACCTGGCGGGCGCACATCAACTTCTTCGACGTCGACGTGCCCGGCGAGCCGACCTGGGGTGAGTGGTTCGCCTCGTACACCGAGTACCTGGTGCACTACGCCCGGGTCGCGCAGGAGACCGGCTGCGAGCTGTTCTGCATCGGCTGCGAGATGGTGCAGTCCGACCGGCGTGAGTCCGAGTGGCGCGCCCTGATCGCCGAGGTCCGCGCGGCCTACTCCGGCGCCGTCACGTACAACTGCGACAAGTACCAGGAGGACCGGCTGACCTGGTGGGACGCCGTCGACGTGATCTCGTCCTCCGGCTACTACCCGGAAGGCAGCTGGCCGGCGCAGCTCGACCGGATCGAGAAGGTGGTCACTGCGCACGGCAAGCCGTTCGTCTTCCTCGAGGGCGGCTGCCCCAGCCGGGCAGGCTCTGCCGCGTGCCCCAACGACTGGACCCACGTCGGCGCTTCCAGCCAGGCCGACCAGAGCACGTACTACCGCGAGGCGTTCGAGGCGACGGCGTCACGTCCGTGGGTGCGCGGGTTCACCTTCTGGGACTGGCCGGCGCGGCTGTACCCGGAGGACACGGTGGCGACGAACACCGCCTACTGCGTGTTCGGCAAGCCGGCCGAGGCCCTGATCAAGGAGCACTACACCGCTCGCACCTGAGGGCGCGGGCCAGGCTGCGCGGGTCACCCCACGACGGCGCTGCGGCGCTCACCCCACGACGGCGCTGCGGCGCTCCAGGAGCACGACGTCGGGCCGGTCGCCGGTGAACTCCGCATACGGCGTCTCGCCGACGACGGCGATCGCGACGTCGTTGCCCTGGGCACCCGAGCCGTCGGGGGAGTAGGTGACCTCGCCGAGCCGCGCCTCCTGCAGGCCCTCGAGGATCGTCGTCCCGGGCAGCACGTCGCCGCTCTGACCCTGCCAGGTGAGCGTCCAGCCGCCGGACTGGTTGCCGATGTCGTCGGCGTTGCTGCCGGCCACGAGCACCCGGGCGTCAGCGGCGAGCGGCAGGACGCCGTCGTTGGCCAGGACGACCAGCGACGCCGCGACGGCCTCCCGTGCCAGGGCGCGGTGCTCGTCGCTGCCCACCTGAGCGGCCAGTGAGCGGTCCGTCGGGCCCGCCTCGAACAGGCCCATCTGGATCTTGACCGTCAGGATCCGGCTGACCGCGTCGTCGATCCGGTCCATCGGCACCAGATCGGCCTCGACGGCACCGGTGAGCATCTCGATGAACAGCTGGGGGTCGTTGGGCACCATCGCCATGTCGAGGCCGGCGTTGATCGCCTGCACCACCTCGGCCTGGGTGAACCCCTGGGCCCCGTCGAGCTGGTCGATCCCGGCCCAGTCGCCGACAACGAAGCCTTCGAACCCCAGCTCGCCCTTGAGCAGGTCCGTGATCAGGCAGCGGTTGCCGTGCATCTTCTGCCCGTTCCATCTGCTGAACGAGAGCATCACCGAGCCGACGCCGCGCTCGACGGCGGCGGCGTACGGCGGCAGGTGGATCGCGCGGAGCTCCTCCTCGCTGATCTGGGCGTCGCCCTGGTCGACGCCTCCCACGGTGCCACCGTCGGCCAGGTAGTGCTTGGCCGTGGCGAGGATGCCCTCCTCCTGGTACCCGGTGATGGCTGTCGTCATCGCCGACACCAGGGCGGGGTCGGACCCGAAGGACTCGTACGACCGCCCCCAGCGGGTGTCCTGGACCACCGCGACGCACGGCGCGAAGGTCCAGTTCACGCCGGTCGCGGCCATCTCGACGGCCGTCGCCCTGGCGATCCGCTGCACCAGGTCGGGGTCGCCGGCCGCGCCCAGGCCGATGTCGTGCGGGTAGATCGTCGCCCCGTACAGGCTCTGGTTGCCGTGCACGGCGTCCACCCCGTACAGCAGCGGGATGCCCAGCGGCGTCGCGGCTGCTCCCTGCTGCAGCCCGTCCACCATGTCCGCCCAGCCGGCGGGTGTGTTGTCCGGCGGCGTGGAGCCGCCACCGCTGAGCACGCTGCCCAGGCGGAGGTTCGTGACGTCGCGCGCGGAGACCACCGAGCGCTCCGCCTGCGTCATCTGCCCGACCTTGTCGGCAAGGTCCATCCGGGCCAGCAGGTCTGCCACCCGGTCCGGCACGGGCAAGGTGGCGTCCCAGTACGGCAGGGTCGCCCGCTCAGGGTCAGGGGTGGGTGCCGGCGCGGTGCACCCGCCGGCCAGTGCGAGGACAGCTGCGATGCCGATCAGGGCGAGAGGCCTACGCATGCCGCGATGCTTCCACCGGAGTCGCGCGCCTCAGGGTGGATCGACCGTCCGGGCCGGGACTGCTACCAACCCGACGCCGCACCACGACCCCACCGTGACCCAGCCACGCCCGGACCGTGACCCGGCCACGCCCGCGGCGGGCCGCCAGTACGGTGGAACCATGATCCCGATCGACCCGACGACCACCAGCGCCTGGACCGAGCTCACGGCACACCAGGCATCCCGCACGCCCGACCTTCGCGGCTGGTTCGCCGCCGATCCCGACCGGGTGGCCCGGCTCACCCATGCCGTCGCCGACCTGCACGTCGACCTCTCCAAGAACCTGGTCACCGACGAGACGGTCGCCCTGCTGGTCGCTCTGGCCGAGCAGGTGGGCCTCGCCGGCCGGATCGAGGCGATGTTCACCGGTGAGCGGATCAACGTCACCGAGGATCGCGCGGTGCTGCACACCGCGCTTCGTCGCCCTCCGGGTGCCACCCCGCCCCTGATGCTCGGCCGTCGGGACATCGACGCCGACGTGCAGGCCGAGCTGGACAAGGTGTTCGCGTTCGCCGACCGGGTGCGGTCCGGGCAGTGGACGGGCGTCACCGGCAAGCCGGTGGCAACGGTGGTCAACATCGGCATCGGCGGCTCGGACCTCGGCCCGGTGATGGCCTACGAGGCGCTCAAGCCCTACGTCGCCGACGGACTGGCTGTCCGGTTCGTGTCCAACATCGACCCGACCGACGTCGCGGAGACCATCGCGGACCTCGACCCGGCGACCACCCTGTTCATCGTCGCGTCCAAGACCTTCGGCACGCTGGAGACCCTGGTCAACGCGCGGCTGGCGCGGGCGTGGCTCTGGGACAGTCTGCTGGCCGCCGGCGCGATCGACGACACGGAAGAGGCCCGCCGCGACGCGGTGTCCCGCCACTTCGTCGCGGTCTCGACAGCCCGCGCGAAGGTCGCCGCCTTCGGCATCGATCCCGAGAACGCGTTCGGGTTCTGGGACTGGGTGGGTGGTCGGTACTCGGTGGACTCCGCGATCGGCACCTCGCTGGCCATCGCCATCGGACCGGACCGGTTCCGGCAGTTCCTGGCCGGTTTCCACGCGGTCGACGAGCACTTCCGTACCGCTCCTTTCGCGCAGAACGTGCCCGTGCTGATGGGCCTGCTGAACATCTGGTACGTCAACTTCCTCGGCGCGCACACCCACGCCGTCCTGCCGTACGTGCAGCACCTGCACCGGTTCCCGGCGTACCTGCAGCAGCTCACCATGGAGTCCAACGGCAAGAGCGTGCGCTGGGACGGCTCGCCGGTGACCACGCAGACCGGCGAGGTGTTCTGGGGCGAGCCCGGCACCAACGGCCAGCACGCGTTCTACCAGCTGATCCACCAGGGGACGCGGCTGGTCCCGGCTGACTTCATCGCGATGGCGAACCCGGTGCACGCGCTGCGCGACGGCGATGTCGACGTGCATGAGCTGTTGCTGGCCAACTTCTTCGCCCAGACCAAGGCGCTGGCCTTCGGCAAGACGGCGGACGAGGTCCGCGCCGAGGGCACCGCGGAGTCGCTGGTGCCGGCCCGGGTGTTCAGCGGCAACCGCCCGACGACGTCGATCATGGCCCCGGCCCTGACCCCGGCCGTGCTCGGCCAGCTGATCGCGCTGTACGAGCACATCACGTTCGTGCAGGGCGTCGTCTGGGGCGTCGACTCGTTCGACCAGTGGGGCGTCGAGCTCGGCAAGAAGCTCGCCACCGAGGTCACCCCGGCGGTGGCCGGCGGCGACGCCGCGCTCGCCGCGCAGGATGCCTCCACCCGGTCGCTGATCGGGTACTACCGCGCGCGCCGGCGCTGACTCCGACCGGTGACGGTGCGGTGTGCCTGCAGCGTCCGACCCTGGGATGACGTGCGTGGGGCCGCTGCGGCGGCACTCTCGCGCCATGATCGGGTGGCGGACTGTGGCAGTGGGCGCCGTCGTGGTCGTGCTGGCCGCGGCGTGCTCTGGGGGGTCCTCGCCGGACGAGGCCGAGAACGGGCCGCTCGGCGACTACTTCGCCGAGGCCCTCGGGACCTCCGAGTACGGCCGGGCCCAATGGGACCGCGAGCAGGAGCTGATCGCCGCCTGCATGAGCGCAGCGGAGTTCGAGTACTCCCCGCAACCGTTCACCGACACCTCCGTGATGACCGTCACCGACGACCGGAGCCGGGAGTCGGTGGCCGAGACGGGCTGGGGGATCATCCCGACCGACCTGACGCCGTACCAGCCCGAGCCGCCGTCGACGGAGTCGAATGACGTGTACTACCGGTCGCTCTCGGCGTCCGCCCAGGGCGAGTACGACATCGCGCTGAGCGGCCAACAGCCGGACGGCGCAACCGAGCCTGCGATCGAGGACAGGGGGTGCTGGGGTCGCGCCGTCGCGGAGCAGCGGCAGACGTCGCCCTGGGCCATCGACGGGTTCGATGCCCTGCACGCGGAGATGGAGCAGCGCTACGAGGCGATCGAGCAGCACCCGGCGTACGTCGCGGGTCTTGAGGCATGGTCGGCGTGCATGGTCGAGGCCGGGTACCCCGGCCTGCGCACGCCCAACGACGCCATGTCCTCGATCGAAGTCGCCTTCGAAGCGGCGTTCCCGGGCTTCCGGTTCCGGCTGGACGATCCTCGCCTGGCGGACCTGGCCGCGCAGGAACGTCAGACCGCGCTGGCCTCGTTCGACTGCACGCAGACCGTCGATCTGGGCGACGCCTACGCCGAGGCGCAGACCGAGTGGGAGACCGCCTTCATCGCCAACCACGAGGACGAGCTGGCCGCCCTCGTCGAGGCAGTCAAGGCGGCCCGCGGCTGAACCCCGCTCTCGCTCCGGGAATGGCCGCAAACGGTTGATAGTTCAAGTAATCGTCAGCCGTTCCACGGACTCCCGGAGGTTCCCATGACCAGCATCACCATCCTCGGCGCCGGCAACATCGCCAGGGCCGTCGCCGGCATCGCCGCAGCGGGCGGCAGCTCCGTGCAGATCCTGGCCCGCGACCCGCAGAAGGCCGCCGAGGCCGCCGCGGCCACCGGGGCGGCCTCGGGGGCGCTGGGCGAGACGGCGACCGGTGACGTCGTCGTGCTGGCCCTGCCCTACCCCGCCCTCACGGACGTGCTCGACACCTACGCCGGCGCGTTGGAGGGCAAGATCGTCGTGGACCCGACGAACCCCGTCGACTTCACCACCTTCGACTCGCTCGTCGTGCCGGCCGATGGTTCCGCCGCGGCGCAGATCCAGGAGAAGCTCCCGCGGGCGCGCGTCCTCAAGGCCTTCAACACGACCCTTGCCGGGACCCTTGTCGGTGGCCGCATCGGCGACCACCCGACCACCGTCCTGATCGCCGGCGACGACGCCGAGGCCAGGTCGGTCCTGGCGCAGGTGGTGGACGGCGGGGGCCTGGTGGCCATCGACGCCGGCCCGCTGCGCCGGGCACGTGAGCTGGAGGCGCTGGGTTTCCTGCAGCTGACCCTCGCTGCCGCCGAGAAGACCAGCTGGATCGGAGGCTTCGCGGTCGTCCGGTGACGCAATCGCGGGCCGGTCCGCGCGGCCGGCTCGACGGTGAGCTGGTCCGCGCATCGACCCGCCTACCCTGATCGGGTGACCGAACCGACCGCAACGCGGGTGGACCGCTGGATCTGGGCGGTGCGCCTGTTCCGCACCCGCTCGCTCGCGGCTGCTGCGTGCCGGGCCGGCCACGTGCGGGTGAACGGCGACCGGGCGAAGCCGGCCACCATGGTCAAGGCGGGCGACGAGGTGCGGGCGCGCACGGACCGCGAGCACATCGTCGAGGTCCGGGCCATCACCGAGCGTCGCCTCGGCGCGGCGCTGGCCGCCGAGTGCCTGATCGACCGGACGCCGCCGCCACCGCCAAGGGAGCACGTCGCCCTTGCCGCGCAGCGTGAGCGAGGGGCGGGTCGGCCCACCAAGCGGGAGCGCCGGGACATCGACCGGTTGCGCGGGCGCTGACGGTTGTTCCGGTCCGGGCCGGCTGACGTCCGCGCCGGCTGACGGCCGGTCAGACCATCCCCTCAGACCATCCCCGCGGTAGCCGTGAGGAACTGCTCCAGCAGGGGCCCGGCGGTGGTCGACCCGTACTCGCCGGTCTCCACGAAGACCGCGACGGCCAGGTCGCCCTGCACGGCGATCATCCAGACGTGGTTGTGCAGGTCTGCGCCCGAGCCGGTCTGGGCCGTGCCGGTCTTCGCCAGCACCTCGGGTCCGGGGACGTCCTGCAGGAACCGCGCACCGCCGTCCGTGACGACGCCGCGCATCAGGGCGCGCAGCGCGTCGGCCTCGGCGGAGGTCAGCGGCGTGGCTGGGGCGGCCGCCTCGGGAGGTGCCGAGCCGACCAGCCACGGCACGACGGTCCGGCCGCCGGCAACCGATGCCGCGACGGTGGCCATCGCCAGCGGGGACACCTGGATCCGCCCCTGGCCGATCATCGACGCGGCGTGGTCGGTACCCGTCGAGTCGACCGGGACCGACCCGAGGAAGGCCGGGAACCCCAGCTGCTGCTCGACGCCGAGGCCCAGCGTCGCTGCCGCATCGACCAGCGCCTGCTGCGACACCAGATCCCCGGAACCGATGAAGGCGGTGTTGCAGGACTGCGCGACGGCGGTGCGCAGCGCAATGGTGCCGAGGGAGCCGGACGGGTAGTCCGGGAAGTTGTTGAACACCCGACCGTCGACGGTGATGGACGCCGGGCACTCGACCGGGCTGTCCGGCGTCAGGCCGGCCCGCAGCAGGGCGAGCGACCCGACGACCTTGAAGGACGAACCCGGGGCGTAGGTGCCGAGAGTCGCGGTGGAGTATCCCTCGCCGCCCGGGCCGCTGGCAGCCGCAAGGACCTCGCCGGAGCTCCGCATCGCCACGATCGCACTGGCCGGTCCGACCGGTTCCAGGACGGACTCTGCGGCGTCCTGGAACCGTGGGTCAAGGGTTGTCACCAGCGGTTCCCCGGGCACCGGGTCGACGTGGAAGAGCTCGCGCTCGTCGCCGGTGTCCTCGCGGAGGACGACGATCGCCAGCCCGGGCCGGCCGCGGAGCTGCGCGTCGTACTGCAGCTGCAGGCCGGAGAGCCCGGCGGTGTCACCGGCGACGACGGCGCCGTCGGACGCCTCGATGATCTCCGCAGTCGCCGGGCCCGCCGCTCCGAGGATCGGGCGGGCGAACCGGCGGCTCGGGCTCAACGGGACCACGTCCTGGACGCTCAGGGCGCCGGGGATGGCCGCGAAGGCGACCAGGTCGACCCCAGGGTTCTCGGTCCGCACCACGAGGGCCTCGACGAAGGCCCGCTCCCCGGCGGCGGCGACGCGCTCGGCGTAGGGACCCGGGTCAAGGCCGAGCAGCTCGGCCACCTGCCGTGCGGCCTCGGGCTGTGCTGCTGCGTCAACCCGGGTCCTGTCCACCCCGAGCCGCAGCACCGGTCGCGGCTCCACCAGAGCCACCCCGCCCGCGCCGAGCACGTTCGCGCGTTCGGCGGCGACCCGGCGGGTGGCCAGGACGAGCCCGGGAACGAGGTCCGGTGAGACCACGGAGAGCGACCATTGCGCGACCCACTCGTCCTCGACGAGGTCGAGGTGCGCCGTGGTCGCGTACGTCCAGTCCAGGTCGCCGTCGTCGACGTCCCAGGTGAAGGCAAGGGGCGCCGCCGCGGCTTTGCCCGTGTCGTCGACGGTGATCTGCCCGACGACGATCGCCGGCCGGAGCGGGTCAAGGCCGGCGGTCGCGGCGGCGAGCTGGGCGCCGGCCGCCGCGGGGGTCGACCCGGACAGGGGCACGTCGGTGAGGTCACCGCTGCTGATCCCGTCGGCCAGCGCCTGGGCGGTGGTGTCGGGGTCGGGGCGACCCGGGCTGCACGCGGTCACGCCGACGGACGTCACGACGGCGGCTACGCATGCCGCGGCGGCTCGTGCCCGTAGCCGTGCCCTGGGCCGCGCCCGGGTGTGGGTCTGCATGGTGCCCCCTCAGGCGATCCTTTCGCCCCTGTCATGACCGGCGCCGCCCCGTCCACCGGCGGTACGCGCATGGGCACGGTACCGGGAATCAGGAGACCTCGGCCGCACCCTGGGACTGGCGCTGCAGTCGCCAGATGGTCGGCCCGTCCGGCCACAGCACGCGCTCGTCGAGCAGCGCGAACCCGAAGCGCTGGTAGTAGGCGACGTTGGCCGGCTTGCCCGTGTCGAGGTAGCAGGGCACGGAGGTGGCGTCGGACTTCGCGAGGACCTGACCGAGCAGGGCGCCGCCAAGACCCCGCCCCTGGCCGCCCGGCGTCACGCTCAGCGCCTGCACGTACCAGACCGGTTCCGCCGGCAGTGCCTGGTCGATGGCCTGGCCGAACCGGCTCAGCTCGCGCATGGTCCGCGCTCCGATCCGTGCGGTCAGACCTACCATCGGAGCCGCCGCCGGCAGCTGCCGGGTCCAGCGCGGCGGGAACTCCGCGGGAGCGGCCCAGATGATGCCGCCCCTGATGGCCCCGTCCTCGCGCGCCACCAGGACGGTGCCGTCCCGGAAGGCCACCCGAGCCGCGTGCCCGATCAGCGTGCGGCCGGCGAGGAGCCGCGCGTGGTCGTCCGGAACCACGTGCGTCCAGCCGGGGTCGGCATGCAGGCCGTCAGCCATCGCCGTGACCAGGAGGCCGAGCTCGTCGTGGGTCGGTGCGTCGATCATCTGCCCATCGTGCCCGAACCCAGCCGTGGGTGGGCTCCGTGACGGAGGCGGGCCCGGCATCCACCACCTGGTGGACGGCGGCTACACAGCCGTCTGAAGGCTCGCGCTCGGGCGGCCGCACCGCCGTCCCGAGCGGTCCGTTGACAGCAGAACGGCCCGCCCCCGATGTTCGGGGACGGGCCGGTCCGTTCGGTTCAGAGAGGCCGGATGTTCGAGGCCTGGGGGCCCTTGGCGCCCTGGGTCACATCGAACTCAACCTTCTGGTTCTCGTCGAGAGAGCGGTAGCCGCTCGCGTCGATCGCCGAGTAGTGGGCGAACACATCAGGTCCGCCGTCGTCGGGTGCGATGAAGCCGAAGCCCTTTTCGCTGTTGAACCACTTCACGGTTCCAGTGGCCATGGGTAGCTCCTTTCAGAGCAGTCAACCAGCCCGCGGATCGGCGCTGGTCGTTACGGTGATTTCTCGTCTGCTCTTGAAGGCAAAGCACCAAGGCACAGATACAAACCGCTGCAACGTACCTCCAGGCTACACGACAGGGTGCCTCGGTGTCCCACGTCGAGGGTGCTGGGGAGCCCGTGCCCCGACGTGGCGCCGCCGCGCGCGACCACAGTCGGCTCGCCCCGCCGGCCGCCCTTTCGGCCGTGGCGCTGCCGCCTCTTCGGCCGTGGCGCTGCCGCCCGCGCCGGACGGCCCGCCGTCGGGCATCCCCGCCGTTCCCGGACCTTGCCTCTTTGACCCGGCCCGTGCGGCACCGGAGGCCGTGGGTTACGCTGGCGTATCTTCGATGTGCTGCCCCGGTGGTCGCGTCGCCCCTCCATCACCCAGAGCGGAACGTGCCTCATGAGCACCGTCACCTCCCCTCATCCTTCATCCGCTCAGCGGCCTGCCCGTGAGCGGGCGGTGAGCGACTTCACCGACCTGTCCCGGACGGTCCAGGACGCGGGGCTGATGCGTCGTCGGTACGGCTACTACTGGACGCGTTTCGCCGTCCTGACCGCACTGCTGGCCGGCCTGGTGGCGGCCGTCGTCCTGCTCGGTGACACCTGGTGGCAGCTGGTCATCGCCGCGCTTCTCGCACTGGTGCTGGGCCAGGTGATGTTCCTGGGTCACGACGCGGCGCACCGGCAGATCTTCGCCTCCGGCCGGTGGAACGACTGGGCCAGCCTGGTGCTCGCCAACCTCTACGCGGGGATGAGCTACGGCTGGTGGACCCACAAGCACAGCCGGCACCACGCCAGGCCGAACCAGGTGGGCGCCGACCCGGACATCGCGACCGACTTCATCGTCTTCCACACCGAGGACCTGGCGAGGCCACGGACCGGCGTGCGCGGCTGGGTCGCCCAGCGGCAGGGCTGGCTGTTCTTTCCCCTCCTGCTTCTGGAGGGTCTCAACCTGCACGTGTCGGGCATCAAGACGATCTTCGGCCGGGGACCGGTCAAGCGCCGTCCGGTCGAGGTCGCCTTCGTCACGATCCGCCTGGGTGGCTACCTGGCCCTGGTGCTCTGGGCCCTGCCGGTTGGGATCGCCGTCGCCTTCCTCGGAGTGCAGCTCGGTCTGTTCGGGCTGTACATGGGCGCGGTCTTCGCCCCCAACCACAAGGGCATGCCGATCGTGCCGCGCGATGCCAAGATCGACTTCCTGCGCCGTCAGGTGCTGATGAGCCGCAACGTCACCAGCACCTGGTTCGTCGACTGGTTCACCGGCGGGCTGAACCACCAGATCGAGCACCACCTGTTCCCGAGCATGCCCCGTCCGCAGCTGCGCAAGGCGCGGCCGATCGTGCGCGAGTTCTGCGCGTCGCACGGCATCGGCTACACCGAGACGTCGCTGCTGACGTCCTACGGGATCGTGGTGCGCTACCTCAACCGGGTGGGGCTGGCCGCTCGCGACCCGTTCCAGTGCCCGCTGACGCTTGAGCTCCGTTCGGCCCGCTGACGCCGGAGCTCCGTTCGGCCCGCTGACGCCGGAGCTCCGTTCGACGCGGTTGGGCCACGTCGCGGACCTTGAGACAATGGCGGGGTCCGGCGTCGTGCCCCACGCGTGCGCCGGCCCGGTATCGGAACCCTGAGGAGCAGCCCATGAGCTACCTACCCGACCCGTCCCGCTACGAGCAGATGACCTACCGGCGGACCGGCCGCAGCGGGCTGGACCTCCCGGTGCTCTCGCTCGGCCTGTGGCACAACTTCGGCGACGACAAGCCGCAGGAGACCCAGCGCACCGTCGCGCGGCGGGCGTTCGACCTTGGCATCACGCACTTCGACCTGGCCAACAACTACGGCCCGCCCTACGGCGCCGCCGAGATCAACTTCGGTCGCCTGATCCGCGAGGACCTGCGGCCGTTCAGGGACGAGCTGGTGATCTCCACGAAGGCCGGCTACGACATGTGGCCGGGCCCGTACGGGCAGGGCGGCGGCTCCCGCAAGTACGTCCTGGCCAGCCTCGACCAGTCACTGGCGCGGATGGGCCTCGACCACGTCGACATCTTCTACTCCCACCGGTTCGACCCGACGACGCCGCTCGAGGAGACCATGGGGGCGCTGGACACGGCGGTGCGGTCCGGTCGGACGCTGTACGCGGGGATCTCGTCCTACAGCCCCGCGGACACCCGGCGGGCGGCGGCGATCCTGGCTGATCTCGGGACGCCGCTGCTGATCCACCAGCCGTCGTACTCGATGCTCAACCGCTGGATCGAGACCTCGCTGCTGGATGTGC
The DNA here is from genome assembly GCA_038204895.1 of Actinomycetales bacterium. GTDB lineage: Bacteria > Actinomycetota > Actinomycetes > Actinomycetales > Cellulomonadaceae > Actinotalea. The sequence goes on from JBBRCL010000068.1 coordinate 13,458, forward strand.
TGGCGGACGTCGGCGCCGGCTGCATCGCGTTCTCGCCGCTGGCCCAGGGCATGCTCACGGACAAGTACCTGCAGGGGATCCCGGCGGGCTCGCGGGCGAGCCAGAACAAGTCGCTGGACCCGTCGCTGCTGAGTGAAGCGGCCCTTGCGCACGTCCGGGCCCTGAACGACCTGGCGCGCGGCCGGGGGCAGTCGCTCGCCCAGATGGCCCTTGCCTGGGCGCTGCGGGATCCGCGCGTGACGTCGCTGGTGGCCGGCGCGAGCAGCGTCGCGCAGCTGGAGCAGAACGTCGCGGCCCTGGACAACCTGGAGTTCGGCGCCGACGAGCTGGCGGCCATCGACCAGCACGCGGTCGACGCGGGGATCGACCTGTGGTCGGCGTCCCGCGGGGGACAGGCCTAGAGCGTGTCTCCAAAGGATTGGGGGGTGCGTCGCGCAGGCTGGTCTGGTGACTCGTGAAGCCCTTCTCGACGATGCCCAGTGGAAGCTGATCGAGCCGTTGCTCCCGGCTCAACGCTCGGGTCGCGGACGCCCGAT
>JBBRCL010000069.1:0-13719 GCA_038204895.1 Actinomycetales bacterium
CGTCCGCCGCCCGGGCCGGGGGCGCCCGCCCCGGCGGGGGGGGGGGGGGGGGGGGGGGGCGGGGCGCCCCCGCCGCCCCGGCTGGCCCGGGGGGCCGCCCGGCGGGGGCCCCCCCCCCCCCCCCCCACGGCCTCATCTGTCCGGCTCAGGCTGCGTCGAGCGCACCCTGGATGTCGGTGACCATCTTGTCCCAGGTGGGAATCGGGTCGGCGCCGGTGAGGATCTGCGCCTCGGTCACGCCCCAGAACTCCCAGACGGAGCCCATCTCGGGGATGGAGGGCATCGGCACCGCGCTGGCGCCGACCTCACGGAATCCGGCGGTGACCGGGTCGGACGACGCGGAGTCGGCGGCAGCGATCAGGGCCGGCGGCCGGTTGCCCGCCTCGTACAGCGCCAGCTGGGCGTCCTCGGTGGCCATGCTGTTGACCAGGAAGTCGTTGGCCAGCAGGGCGTTGTCGCTCTGGGCGTTGACGTAGAAGCCCTGCACCCCGACGAACGGCTGGGCGGGCTGCCCACCGGCGCTCGGGATCGGGTCGACGGCCAGCTCCAGGCCGGGGAAGCTGTCCAGCATCCACGGGCCACCGATGATGAACGGCGACTCACCGGCGGCGAACGCGGAGACCGCGATGTCGTAGGTGATGGCCGTGTCGATCGTGCCGGCGGCACCCTGGGCGGCAAGCCAGGTGGCGAAGGCTCCGCCGGGTTCGCCACCGAGAGTCAGCTCAGCGGTGTAGGAGCCGTCAGCGTTCTGCGCGAAGACCGGTGCACCGAAGGAGGTCTGCAGCGGGTACATGGTGTACGGGTCACCCGTCTCGCCGACCTGCAGGAGGATCGGGTAGGTGGTGCCGGCGGCCTGGCCCATGGCAACGGCCTCGTCCCAGGTGGTGGGGGCAGTGGGCGCGAGCGCGGTGTTGCGGATCAGGCCGATGTTCTCCACCGCGTACGGCAGGCCGTAGACCTGGCCGTCGTAGGTGAAGGCCTCGACAGCGACGGGCTCGAAGTCGCCGGCCTTGTCGCCGAGCTCGATCGGCGCAACGACGCCGTTGGCGGTCAGCTCGCCGAGCCAGTCGTGCGCTCCGACGGTGATGTCCGGGCCTTCGCCGGTGGGCACCTGGGCGTTGAAGTCGGCCCGGATGTCCTCGAAGTTCTTCAGGACCAGCTCGACAGTGCTGCCGGTCTCCGCCTCGAAGGCGGCAGCAGCGGCCTCGACGGCCGGCTGACGGGTCTCGTCGACCCAGATGGTGAGTGTTCCGCCGGCCGCGGGGGTCGTGGTCTCACCGGTGCCTGCGGTGTCCTCGGGATTTGCTGTACCGCCACAGGCGGTCAGGGTGAGCGCGGCGCCGAGGGCTACCGCGACGAGAGGGATGCTCCGACGCATCGGGGTTGTCTCCAAACGACTCGTGGTCACGGCCACGGGCGCCTGAAGCGACCCCCGTTGGCCCTGTTGCTGCGACGTTAGCCCCGGAATTGCCGATCTTGCAACTTGTTGCGGTAACTTCCAGGTATCGCTCTCGGGCGGTCGGCCGAACGACGTACCCACGAGGAGGCACCGGTGTCGTCTACGCTGCGGCACGTGCGCACCCGTCTGAAGGATCTGGCCGACCAGGCCGGCGTCAGCACGGCAACCGTCTCCCGAGTCCTCAACGGCAAGCCCGGAGTCGCATCGGAGACCCGCAAGGCTGTCCTGTCGGCCCTCGACGTGCTGGGCTACGACCGGCCGGAGAAGCTCCGGACGCGTTCGGAGGGCCTGGTCGGGTTGATCGTCCCCGAGCTGGACAACCCGGTGTTCCCGGCGCTGGCCCAGGCGATCGAGACCACGCTCGCCGACCGCGGCTACACCCCCCTGCTCTGCACCCAGGCCCCTGGCGGCACCACCGAGGACGAGTACGTCGAGATGCTCATCGAGCACGGTGTCGACGGCATCATCTTCGTGTCCGGTCGGCACGCCGACACGACGGCCTCGACCGAGCGCTACCACCGGCTGCGCGGCCGGGGGGTGCCGATCGTGTTCGTCAACGGCTACGCCGCCGGCGTCGACGCGCCGTCCGTCTCCACCGACGACGCCGTGGCGATGTCCCTCGCCGTCCGTCACCTGATCAGCCTGGGCCACTCCCGGATCGGGCTGGCCGTCGGACCGGACCGGTACGTGCCCGCCCGGCGCAAGATCGCCGCGTTCGCCACCCTGCTGGACCAGCGCGCGCCCGGCGAGGACGTGACCGACCACGTGGTCTCCACCCTGTTCACCGTCGAGGGTGGCCAGGTCGCCGGCGGCGAGCTGATCGACTCCGGGCACACCGCTGCGGTGTGCGGCTCGGACCTGATGGCCCTCGGCGTGATCCGCGCGGCCCGGAGCCGTGGCCTGCGCGTCCCCGACGACGTGTCGGTGGTCGGCTTCGACGACTCGCCCCTGATCGCGTTCACCGACCCGCCGTTGACCACGGTTCGCCAACCCGTGGTGAGCATGGGCAAGGCTGCGGTCAGCGCCCTGGTGGCGGAGATCTCCGGGACCCGGGTGTCCCGCACCGAGCTGCTGTTCCACCCGGAGCTGATCGTGCGCGGCTCGACGGCGCCGGCACCTGTCGCTCCGGGGCCGGCCGCGGCGCCCACCCCGGCAGGATCGGCCAACGGTTCGTAGTCTGGGTTGTCCGGGCACCGACCGACGTCATGACGGGAATCCTGTGACCTCCAGCCTCGCGGCCGTCGCCGCACCCTCGACCACCACGACGCTCGCGCACCGCGCGACGTCGGGGAAGGTCCCGTGGTGGCGCACCGCGGTCATCTACCAGGTGTACCCACGGTCGTTCGCCGACGGCGACGGCGACGGCATCGGCGACCTGCGCGGCGTCACGGCACGGCTCGGCCACCTGACCCGCCTGGGCGTCGACGCCGTCTGGCTCTCACCGTTCTACCGGTCCCCGCAGCACGATGCCGGGTACGACGTCGCCGACTACCGGGACATCGACCCGGTCTTCGGCACCCTGGCGGACGCCGACGCGCTGATCGCCGAGACGCACCGCCTCGGCCTGCGGCTGATCATGGACCTGGTGCCCAACCACACCTCGTCGGCGCACCCATGGTTCCAGGCCGCGCTGGAGGCCGCGCCGAGCAGCCCGGAGCGCGCCCGGTACATCTTCCGGGACGGCAAGGGCGCGCGCGGCGATCAGCCGCCCAACGACTGGACGTCGGTGTTCGGCGGGCCGGCGTGGACCCGGGTCACCGAGTCGGACGGCTCCGCCGGGCAGTGGTACCTGCACCTGTTCGACATGACGCAACCGGACCTGGACTGGACCAATCCCGAGGTACGCGCCGAGTTCGAGTCCGTCCTGCGATTCTGGCTCGACCGGGGCGTCGACGGGTTCCGGGTGGACGTCTCGAACGGTCTGGTCAAGGCGGAGGGCCTGCCGGACTGGCCGGGGCCGTCGGCGATGATCGAGGGCACGCACGAGGGCATCCTCGGCTCCGAGGACGGCTCCACCGGTGCTGGCGACACCGGCCCGATGTGGGACCAGGACGGCGTGCACGAGATCTACCGGGAGTGGCACCGAGTGCTCGCCGAGTACGACGGCGACCGTGCGCTGGTGGCCGAGGCCTGGGTCGAGTCGCTCACCCGCCTTGCCCGCTACGTCCGCTCCGACGAGATGCAGCAGGCCTTCAACTTCTCCTTCCTCACCACCATCTGGTCACCGTCCGCCCTGCGTTCGGTGATCACCGAGTCGCTGGCGGCCAACGACGCGGTCGAGGCAACCACCACCTGGGTGCTGTCCAACCACGACGTGGTGCGCCACCCCTCCCGCCTCGGGCTGAAGCTGCCGGGGGGCAAGCCCAACGGCATCGGGACCGGCGACTCCCAGCCGGACGAGGCCCTCGGGCTGCACCGAGGACGCGCCGCCACCCTGTTGATGCTCGCCCTGCCGGGCTCGTCGTACCTGTACCAGGGCGAGGAGCTGGGTCTCCCCGAACACACCACCCTGCCCGACGACGAGCGGCAGGACCCGACCTGGTGGCGCTCCGAGTACACCCACCGCGGGCGGGACGGCTGCCGCGTGCCCGTGCCGTGGTCGGCCGAAGCACCGGCCTACGGGTTCTCCCCCACCGGCACGAGCTGGCTCAGCCAGCCGGAACTCTTCGCCCGGTATGCCCTCGACACGCAGGTCTGCCTGCCGGGGTCGACGTACGAGATGTACCGGACAGCGCTGCGCCTGCGGCGCGAGTTCCGGCTCGGTTCAGGCTCGCTGGCGTGGGTGGACGGGCTGTCCGCAGGGACTCCGGAGGAGGTGGTCGCCTTCGTCAACCGAGACGTTCTCGTCGTGACCAACCTCGGTGCGCAGACGGTGCAACTGTCCGGGGACCTCGAGGTGCTGCTCTCCTCGGCCGACCTGCCATGCGGCCAGGCCGGCGAGCACGGTGTCGCGGTGCCGACCGACGTGACGGTCTGGGTGCGCACCCGCAGCTGAAGTGCTCCGGGTCTTGGGAGGCAACGGCGGTTCGGGCGTCAGCCCATCACGGTGAGGCCGAACCGGCCGACGACGAGCAGGCGACCTCCCGCAGAGGTGACCCGGTTGCCGTACGGCAGGTCCTCGCGCCAAGCCTCTAATCCGTTCTGTACGTTGTGGCCGGCGACGAACCTGCCCCGCTCGTCCCGGCCCACCAGCAGGATGACGTCGCCGTCCGTGAGGGCCTCGACGTCGCGCGGCTGCTCGGTGACCACCCGCCAGAGCTCGCGCCCGTCGGCGATCCGGACCGCAACCACCGACGACCCGTCCCGGACCAACGCCACCCCGCCCACCCACGCGAGCGCCTGGCGGACCTTGATCGACTCGGCGCGCCACAGCAGCTCTCCCGGGCGCGCGTCAAGGCCCCGGAGCTCACCCTCCGCGCCAAGGGTCAGGACGAGCAGGATGCCGGGTGCCGAGCGGTCGTCGATCTCCGTGTTCCAGGCCGGAGCCGGCAGGGCGAACCGCTCGCTGCCGTCGGCGCCCAGAACCACGCCGCCCTGGAACGGCTCGCTGTAGAAGTCAAGACCGGCCTGCCAGGTCGCCGTCGAGCCGTTGGCCAGGTCCACCGACTCCGTCCAGTGGAAGGTCGCGTCGGTCTGCGGGACGCGATCCGTCTCATCGCCGGTCTCCAGGTCCAACGCGAGCCACTGCAGGGCGACCACCACCAGCTCGTCCGTGCGCCAGTGCAGCGACTGGGGGTTGCTCACGCCACCGAAGAGCACCCGCGCCGGACTCCGGTAGGCCCACCGCGTGGCACCGGAGGCGGGGTCGAACCGCTCGACCAGCAGGGAACCGTCGGGCTGTGCCAGCGCGAGGACCACGTCATTGCCGACCAGATGGCCGCCGAGCAGCGAGCCGGGACGCTGCAGACGCACCCGCTCCTCGCCGGTGGCGGGATCCCGCACCGTCACCGTCACCGTCCGGTCCGGGTCGGCCGCACGGGCCGTCTCGGTGGCCGCGCACACCACGACGCCCGGAGCCTCCTGGAGCTCCCCTGCCATGCAGAGCTCGGCGATCCCCGCTGAAGCGGGCCGGGTCCACACCAGGTCGCCGGAGTTCGCGTCGTAGGCCTGGAGCTCATCGGTTGTCACCAGGATGAGCCCCCCCCCCGCGCCGACCGGCCGCGCTTCAGGTGTTGTCCACAGGACCGACAGCGACTCCCCCAGCGGGCTCAGCAGGCCCGGGGCATCGGCCAGCTCCGCACGCAGCCCAGCGGCCTGACGGACGTCGGACACGTTGAGGGCCACGACACCGCATCCCAGTGCGACCGCGATCACGAGCCCAACACCGTGCAGCGCCCGGCGGCCTCGGCCCGCGCCGTCCTCGGTTCCGTGGATGACCGGGATGCCGGCACCGGCCGCAGGCGCGGAGACGACGTCGTCGTCGTCGTCGTCTTCGACCAGCTCGACCTCGACGGCGTCGTCCGAAGCACCGCTGCGGCGCATGATCTGAGCGTAGATCCTGGGACGATCATGACGGTGGCCGACCAGAGCACGATCCGGCAAACACCGCCGGGCGGAACCCCAGTCAGCCCATCGCAGTGACGTCGGACCCGACGACGAGGAGCCGGCCGGCGAGGGGTGTCAGCACCAGGCCGGCGGGCAGCGCCTCGCGCCAGACCTCCGTCCCGTCGTCGAGCCGGTGGGCGGCGATGAACTTGCCCGCATCGTCCCGCCGGACGAGCAGGACGAGGTCGCCGTCCGTCAGCGCCTGGTACCCGTGCACCTGCTCGGTCACGATCCGCCAGAGCTCGCGGCCGTCGGTGATCCGGATCCCGATCACCGCCGATCCGTCCCGGACCAGTGCCACGCCGTCGATCCGGGCGAGCGGTTCCTGGACCAAGAGTGAGCCCGCCGTCCACAACGGCTCACCGGTGAGGCTGTCGATGCCCTGGAGCTCGGGCATCGGCCCGTTCGTCACCAGCAGCAGGACCCCCGGTGCGGATCCGTCATCCAGGGCGGACTGCCAGGCGGGCGTCGGCAGATCGAACCGCCGGCTGCCGTCCGGGCCTAGCACCACCCCGTCCGCGAACGGTTCTGCGCTGGGGCCGACCCCCGAGGGGACCCAGTGCAGCCCAGCGCGCCAGGTGGCCGCCGACCCGCCGGCGAGGGGCACCGACTCCGTCCAGTGCAGAGCGCCCGGGTCGACGACCTGGGTGGTCTCCAGCCCCGACTCCAGGTCGATCGCAAGCCACTGGCCGGCACCGAAACCGAGCTCCCGCGTGCCCCAGTGCAGGAACTGCAGCTCCGCGACGTCCCCGCTGCCGACCGGTGCCGGGCTGTCGGATCGCCACCCCTCGGCCCCGGAGGCGAGGTCCCAGCGGATCACGACCAGGGTCCCGTCGCTCTGGTAGAGGACCGAGACGGCGTCGTCGTCGAGGACCTTCGCCTCCACCAGGACGCCGGGCTGCCGGAGGTGCACAAGCTCGGCACCGGTGCTCGCGTCCAGCACCCTCGCGAGGACCGATGCGTGACCGCGCCCCACCGCGGCGATCGCAGGGCCGACACACATGAAGACGTCAGGGGCATCGGCCAGGTCCGCAGCGAGGCAGTCGTTCAGGCCGGCCCGCGGCATCGGCCAGGACCACCGGACCTCGCCGGAGGTCGCATCGACCGCCTCGAGCCCGCCGTGCTCGAGCAGAATCAGATCGCCGACGGCGACCAGTGGGCGTGCGTCCGGAGTGGACCAGAGGCGGGTCAGCCCATCGCCCAGCGGCGAGAGGAAGCCAGGGGCATCGGCAAGAGCCGCACGCAGCGCCGTGGCATGTAGCCCCTCAGCCACGTTGACGACGACGACGATGACGCCCAGCACGAGCAGGATCGCGATCCCGACCGCCGTGAACCCGCGGCGGCCCCGCACCCGGTCGTCGCTCCGATTCGGTGGCGCGACCCAGGCGTCGCCGTCACCCGAGGGACTGTCGTCGTCGAGCATCTCGACGGGGACGACGTCCGCGGAAGCACCCTTGCGGTGGACCAGCCGACGGTACCCGGTGCGCGGTGGCGCAGCGCGGGCGCTCACCGGAAGGCAACCACCTCGGTCGCGGTCTGCACCAGGACCACGGCGCCGCCGACGCTGCGCAGGTATCGGGCGTCGTCCGGCACGGGGACCCCCCACACCCTTGCCCCCGTGCGGACGTCGTGCGCCGCGAGCTCCAGCGGGCCTTGCTCTCGGCTCAGCAGCAGCACCCGCCCGCCATCGGACACCGGCTGCCAGGCACCGGCGGACCGCTCGATCGGCACCTGCCAGAGACGGAGGCCGTCGGCGAGCTCGAGCCCCACCGCCGACGAGGTCCCCAAGGCCACCGCGACCCCGTCGATCTGCAGCACGGGTTCCAGGCCGGCCATCGCCCCGACGGTCCACAGCTCCGCCCCGGTGGCCGCGTCCAGGCCGACGACCTCCTGACCGGTCGTCCGGCGCACCGGGAGCACCTCGGTCAGCGAACCGTCGGAGATCATCGCGAGCCAGGGCACCGCCTCGACGTCGAACCGCCGGGAGCCGTCGGCGTCGAAGACCCGGGTGCGCAGGGGCACGCCGTCGCGGTAGGCGGTCTCGAACGAGCCGCCGTCGGGCAGGCCGCCCGCGACGGGCGTGTCCGCCCACCAGGACTGCTCCAGGTCGACCTCCGCGCCGGTGGACTCGGAGATGGCAAGGGCGGAGTCGCCGAACGTGATGACTCCGTTGTCGATCGCATACGCCCCGCCACCCTCTGACGCGATCGCCTCCCAGAGCCCAGGCTCGCTGGTGTAGGACCACCCCTGATGGCCCGTCCGGGGATCCCAGCGGGTCACCTGGACGGTGGAACCGGGACCGACCGACATCAGGATCAGGTCGCCGTCAGCCGAGTTGACGAACGCCAACCCGCTCAGCACGGCAAGCGAGCCGACCTCGGCGCCCGTGCCGACATCCAGGACGACGACGTCCGAGCCACTCGCCTCCGGCATCGCCGCCGCGCCGGGAGCGACCGCGCAGGCGATCAGCTCCGTCGGCTCGACGGCCGGCCACTCGCCGTCCAGCACAGGGATGCAGTGATGGCCGTCGGGTCCGAGCCAGGTCCAGACGATCTCACCGGAGGCCAGTGCGATGCCCTGCTGGACGTTCGGACGGGCCGGGTCGGCGACCACGACCACCGTGTCGTTCCACGCGACCACCGATGTGGCCGGCACCCGCCACACCTCGCGCAGCGGGTTCTCCAGCGAGCCCAACAGGCCCGGGACGTCCCCGAGCGCTCCGCGGCGGTCGGCGTCACGCCGGGTCTCGACGACGTGCGCGACGCCGATCACGGCGGTCAGCGCCACGACTGACCCGACCCCCACCCGACGCAGCATCTGGCGGCGGGCTCGGTCGCCCTCCCACGCGGGGCGCTGCTGGGGGCTGTCGCCGGAGGCGCGACCGTGGTCGCCGTCGTCGTCGGACTCGACGATCTCGACCTCGACGGAGCCGTCCACAGCACCTTTGCGGCGCATGACTGACACTAACCCGCTCGTCAACGGGTCAACCGGTCAGCGGTAGGCGATGAGCTCGGTCCCCGTCGTCGCGAGCACCAGGCCGCCGAGCGTCGAGCTCACCTCAGAGGTCCCGACCGGCAACGGCATCCGCCAGGCCTCGGTGCCGGTGCGGACGCTCACGGCCGCGAGCTGCAGGGTCCGCGCCTCACGCACCGGGACGAGCACCAGCTCGCCATCGGTGAGCGGGTCGACGTAGACGCTCTGGTCGACCGGGAGCTCCCAGAGTTGGCGTCCGGAGCGGATGTCGATCGCGCCGGCGGTGGCCCCGGAAGTGAGCGCGACACCGTCGATCAGGGCGATCGGCGTGCCGTTGAGGTCAGGCACCGACCACAGCGTCTCCCCGGTTGCGGCGTCCAGCGCGACGACCTGGGAACCCTGAGCATCTGCAGCAACCGAGCCCTGCTGCTGCTGCTGCTGCACCAGGACGAGATCTGCTGCGGACCCGTCCGCCCGCCCGAACCACCAGGGACTGCCGCTGACCTCGAAGCGGGCGGTGCCGTCGGGCTCCAGGCCCCGTACCGTCGCAGCAGGCCCGGTGCGCTCATACACCCACTCGACGGTGCCGCCGTCTGCCAGGCGCGCCACGGGCACGGTGGAGTCGGCAGTGTCGCCCGGGCTCGACGCGACAACGGTGCCGTCGTCGAGCGCGATGGAGAGGTCGAACTCGCCGTTGATCCGCAGCACCCCGTCGACCGTCCCGTAGTTCCACGAGCCGAAGACGCCCTGAGGCAGCACGCCGGAACCGCTCCGGTAGGTCCAAAGCACCTCGCCGGTGTGCGGATCCAGCCGCAGGACAGTCACACCGGCATCCGACCGCACGAAGGACAGCACCGTGTTGCCGTCCACGCCCTCGGAGTACAGCAGCTCACCGTCCAGCGTCACGGAGCTCACCTGCACACCGGTCGCCACGTCGAGGAACACGATCTCGACCGCGAAGTCGGGCGCCGGCAACGGGTCCTGCCCGTAGGCGTCCATCGGCTGACACATCAGCAGGTCGGGCTCCGGAGGCACGAAGCCCATCGGGTCGTCCTCCCAGCCGGAGTAGTCGACGACCACGTAGCAGCTGGCGTCCTGCTGCGAGCCCGGCCGCTCGCACACCGTCTCACCGGTGCGTGCGTAGACGGCGCGCAGGCCCCCTCGCCCGTGTTGGGGTAGGTGACCAGCACCTCGGTTGTCTCGGCGACCACCCAGCCGCCCGGCGCCCGCCACACCTCCTCGAGCGGACCGTCCAGGTGCGGCAGCACCCACGGCAGGTCCGCCAGCGCAGCCTGCCGCGCGGCGGCCTCGCGTGCCGCCTGGACATTGACGACCACCGCACCCGTCGCGAGCGCGGCCAGGACACCCCCACCCACCCAGCGGAGCACCCTGCGGCGCCTGGCGTGCCGGTCGCTGTCCTGCGCGTCGGCGTCGGGGACCAGGGCTGGGCCGGCGCCGTCCACACCGGTGAGGTCGCCGACCTCCACCATCTCGACCTCGACGGCGTCGTCGGAGGCGGCACGGCGGCGCATGGGCCGACAGTAGCTCCCTGCGGCGCCGGCTCAGCCGCCGGAGACGCTCAGCTCGGCCTCGTGCAGCGCCGCGCGGAAGCTGTCGTCCAGCTCGCGGGAGTCCAGCCAGCCCTCCGGAACCGTCGGGCGCTTCGGTGACCCGGCGCGACCCCGCTGCCCCTCTGCCGCCTCGCCCGGGTACGGCTGGTCCAGGTCCAGCCGGCCGAGCAGCTCGTCGAGGTGGGCGAGCGTCTCCACCAGCCCGAGCTGGGCCCGCAGCGCGCCGCCCACCACGTAGCCCTTGAGGTACCAGGCCATGTGCTTGCGCATCTCCCGCATCGGCCTGCGCTCGTCGTCGTACTCGTCGACCATCAGCTCCGCGTGCCGGCGGATCACTGCGGCGACCTCGCCAAGGCCGGGCCGCACCCGCAGGTCGGACCCATGGAACGCAGCGGCCAGGTCCGCGAACAGCCACGGCCGCCCCTGGCAGCCCCGGCCGACGACGACGCCGTCACAGCCGGTCTGCGCCACCATCGCGAGCGCATCCTCCGCGGACCAGATGTCCCCGTTGCCGAGCACCGGGATGGACGTGACGGCCTCCTTGAGCCGGGCGATCGCGTCCCAGTCGGCGGTGCCCGAGTAGTAGTCGGCGGCTGTCCTGGCGTGCAGGGCGATGGCGGCCACCCCGGCGTCCTCGGCCGCCTTCCCCGCCTCCAGGTAGGTCAGGTGGTCGTCGTCGATGCCCTTGCGCATCTTCACGGTGACCGGCACGCCGTACGGTGTCGCGGCGTCGACGGCGGCCCGCACGATGGCGGCGAACAGGTCCCGCTTCCAGGGCAGCACCGCTCCCCCGCCCTTGCGGGTCACCTTGGGCACCGGGCAGCCGAAGTTGAGGTCGACGTGGTCGGCGCGGTCCTCGGCGGCCAGCATCCGGACCGCCGCGCCGACCGTCGCCGGGTCGACGCCGTAGACCTGCACCGAGCGCGGGCGTTCGTCGTCGTCGTGGGCGATGATCCGCAGGGACTCGGGGGTGCGCTCCACCAGTGCCCGGGACGTGACCATCTCCGCGACGTACAGGCCGGCGCCGTGCTCACGGCACAGGCGCCGGAACGCCCGGTTGGTCACCCCGGCCATCGGCGCCAGCACGACGGGGGTGTCGATCACGAGCCGCCCGATCCGCAGCGACGGCAGCACGGCGCGGCCCACCGGCACGGGGCCGGGGGTCGGCGCGTGCTGCGCGATGCGTGGTGCTGCGGTCACCTGGTCATCCTCCCCCATCGCACCTCGACCCGTTCGCCACGGCGCCGCGGTGACGCAACCCCCGGCGGGGGTGCTGCGTTCTCTAGGGTGTGACCACCATGGCCAGCAGGGCGCACGAGCCGCTCCCTACGGCGTCGTCGGATTCCTCGACGGACGCGGTCGTCATCATCGGCACCTCGCGGCGCTCCCGGGACGAGGACTTCACCGCCTTCGTCACCGACCACCAGGCCGACCTGCCGCGCACCGCATGGCTGCTCTGCGGTGACACCCACCGGGCCGAGGAGCTGACCCAGCAGGCCCTGGTCCGTACCTATGGCGCCTGATCACGAGCCGGGACCGGTGACCCACTGGCCTACGCGCGCCGCGTCCTGGTGAACCTGCGGATCGACACCTGGCGGCGCCGTCGTCGCGAGGTGCTGGTCGCTCCCGAGGACCTGCCCGACGACGTCGCGCACCCGGGTACGGCGCCGCACCGCAGCACGGCCGACCATCAGGCCGACCGGGACCAGCTGGTCCGAGCCCTGGCGACCCTCTCCCCACGCCAACGCCGCGTCGTCGTGCTCCGGCATCTGGTGGGTCTGCCCGAGGCCGACGTGGCCGCCGACCTGGGGATCAGCGTCGGCACCGTGAAGTCCACCTCCTCCCGCGCGCTCGCCCAGCTGCGCGCGACCCTCGCCCCCGAACGGACCGCTCCCACCGAGAGGAGCCCGCGATGAGCCCCACGATGTCCGACGACCTGCTGGTCCGAGATCTGACCGAGCGTGCCGACCGCGCGGTCCCCGCGATGTCGCTCGATCCCGTCGGCGTGCTGGCAGCCGGACGCCGGCACCGCTGGCAGCGGATCGCACTCCGCTCCTCCGCTGGTCTCGTCGTCGCCGTCGTGGCCGTGGTCGGCACCACCCAGGTGTGGCGGGTGCCGGTGCCAGGACCGACCATCGCACCACCCGCGGTGGACCAGGGCCCGCAGCCCATCACGGAGCCCCAGACCGTCGAGCTGGCCCCGGGCGTGATCGCCGTGAGCCTGCCGGCCGAGCTGACCCTCGATGACGGCACGACGGTCCTCGACCTCGGCATCAACATCCCAGACCTCACTGCCGACGCTGCCACGGCCACTCGGCCACTCGTCATCGCCCCGGCGACGGTCGCCCAGATCGCCGAGGCGAACGCACCCGATCCGGAGCGGCCCACCTGGGACGCCGGGATGCAGCTCACCCACGTCGGGAAGTCCGGTACCACGACTGGCATCCCGTTCCTCTGGCGGAGCATCGAGGCGAGCTATGACTACCACACGGAGCCAGGTCAGGAGGTCCGCTGGGACACGACGGTGCGGTTCGCCGGCGACGAGTCGGGCCTCTTCATCGGCGCTGTGCCGCCCTGGCTCCCGGGCGCGCGTGTCGTCCTGTACTCCGAGGGTGGGTTCCGCCAGGACGACGGCACGCGGATTCACAGCGTCGAGGTGCCCGTCTACGCCGCTCCGACGGACGACGGTCGCCTGCTCTACACGGTGTGGATCCGCGCGGCTGCCGACGGCGTAGGCGGCTTCCTCACGGACGTCGACGCGACGCTCGCCATCAGCTCTGACGGGAGAGTCGTCGGAGGTCAGCGATGCTCCGACATGACCCTCGACGAGTGCGCGGCAACCTTCGGCCCAGAGGCCTACGCCGCTGCCGACCTCGTGACCGGGGGGATCGACACGCTCATGATCGAGACCGCGACCGACGTCCAGCCGGTCGAGACAGACGACGGCCCGGCCGTGGACCTCGGGGTCCAGGTCGGGGACGGCTGGGACCCGCTCGATCAGGGTCTGACGTATGCGCTGCGGGCAGGTGTCCTAGGAGCGTGGGTCAGTAGTTGAACCGCCGCTGAGGTCCGTGCATTCGGGTCGAAATACTGCGATAATTTGGCATGGATGATTCTGATGCCCTATTCGACGCGACTGGCCTTGAACGCCCGAAGCCTGTCGATGATGGT
>JBBRCL010000070.1:0-13272 GCA_038204895.1 Actinomycetales bacterium
TACGCTCGACAAACACCGGGGCCTCCCACACATGTCGGATAGACCGAGCGAGGGACTTCGCTCGGTAACCCACGAGACTGTGTGAGTGAGGCCCCGGCCCGCAACCGGTCAGCGACCGGGCACTCCATACCGTCTAGACTCGTCCTGGCCGTGACTGGCGCGGGTGGATCCGACCACCGGGGAGCGGCCGAAGTCCCCTGCAACGCACCGCCCGCCTGGGTGCCTGGGTCATCGTTCTGATCGCAGAGCCGACCCTGGAGGCGTCATGTCGCACTCTCACCCCGCACCGCTGCCGACCGCAACCGACCCCACCGCTGAGAGCACCCGGCGTCCGATCCGCCGCGCCCTGGTCAGCGTCTACGACAAGACCGGACTGGTCGGGCTCGCCACGGCCCTGCACGCCGCCGGGGTCGAGCTGGTCTCGACCGGTTCCACCGCCGCCCGGATCGCCGAGTCCGGCATCCCGGTGACCCCGGTCGAGCAGCTCACCGGCTTCCCCGAGTGCCTGGACGGGCGGGTCAAGACCCTGCACCCGCGGGTGCACGCCGGGATCCTCGCCGACACCCGTCGGCCGGAGCACCTGGCTCAGCTCGAGGAGCTCGGTGTCGCCGCGTTCGACCTGGTGGTGGTGAACCTGTACCCGTTCGCCGCGACGGTGGCCTCGGGCGCCGGTCCGGACGAGTGCGTCGAGCAGATCGACATCGGCGGGCCGTCGATGGTGCGGGCGGCCGCGAAGAACCACCCGAGCGTCGCGGTGGTGGTGGACCCTGCCAGGTACGACGACGTCGTGTCGGCCGTCGGCCGGGGAGGCTTCACCCTCGCCGAGCGCCGGTCCCTCGCGGCCGCCGCCTTCGTGCACACCGCGACCTACGACGTGCACGTGGCCTCCTGGATGGGCAACGTGCTCGCGCCGACGGACGAGGTGGACGGGGTCTCCAGCGGCTTCCCGGCCTGGATCGGCGCGACCTGGACCCGCTCAGACGTGCTGCGCTACGGGGAGAACCCGCACCAGCAGGCTGCGCTCTACATGCAGGGCTACGGCGCACCCGGCCTCGCCCAGGCCCATCAGATGCACGGCAAGGCGATGAGCTACAACAACTACGTTGACGCCGACGCCGCGTGGCGGGCTGCCCACGACCACACCGGCCCGGCGGTCGCGATCATCAAGCACGCCAACCCGTGCGGGATCGCGGTGGGCTCCGACATCGCCGACGCGCACGCCAAGGCCCACGCGTGCGACCCGGTCTCCGCCTACGGCGGGGTGATCGCGGCCAACGGGGTCGTCACGCTTGCGGCAGCCCAGCAGATCGCGCCGGTGTTCACCGAGGTGGTCGTCGCACCCGGGTTCGACGACGACGCGCTGGAGCTCCTCACGACGAAGAAGAACCTGCGGCTGCTGGTGGTCGACGGTGTCCCGGGGGCCGGGGCGGAGATGCGCCCGATCTCCGGTGGCCTGCTGCTGCAGGCGCGCGACCGGATCGACGCACCCGGCGACGACCCGGCGTCCTGGACGCTGGCCACCGGTGCGGCGACCGACGAAGCGACACTGGCCGACCTCGCGTTCGCCTGGCGGGCGGTGCGCGCGGTGAAGTCCAACGCGATCCTGCTCGCCCGGGACGGCGCCTCGGTCGGCGTCGGGATGGGCCAGGTCAACCGGGTGGACTCCTGCCGGCTGGCAGTGGACCGGGCGAACGCGGGAGGTGCCGAGCGCGCGCGGGGGGCCGTTGCGGCGTCGGACGCGTTCTTCCCGTTCCCGGACGGCCTGCAGATCCTGATCGACGCCGGTGTGCGGGCCGTCGTGCAGCCGGGTGGCTCGATCCGGGATGACCAGGTGGTCGCGGCCGCGCAGGCAGCCGGCGTGACCATGTACCTGACCGGGACGCGGCACTTCGCGCACTGAGCCTCAGCGGACGGCGTCCCGGAGCGCACGGTAGGCGTCGGCGGCGGCCGCCCGGTTCAGGCGGGGCAGCGCGGGCCCGGCGAACAGTCGCCGGGCGGCCGCGACGTCGCGCGGGCGGTCGACGCTCAGCGCGGCGGTCAGCTCGTCGGTCCCGGCGGTGAACCACAACGCGCCGAACGCCCCGGCGGGGTCGCCGCGCAGCACGACGTCGTCGCTCGCTGCGGGCCGGCCGAACAGGGTCAGCTGATGGCCCAGCTGGGTGGAGAAGACGTAGGGCGCCGGGTCGTCCGGGGCGTCCGACGGGTCCCGGCCGAGCAGCGCGCGTACCGCGATCGCGGGACCGCGCAGGGCCCCGTCCCAGTGTCCGCCGGGCACCCAGCCGTGCCGAGGTGACCGGCGTCGGGCCAGGTCTCCCAAGGCCAGCAGGCCGGCCGGGCCGCCCACCGCGCGGTACGCCTCATCGACCAGGACGGAGCCGTCTGCGGCCAGCGGGAGCACGCCGCGCAGCCAGCCCGACGACGGCCGGACCCCGACGGCCACCAGCACGACGTCGGCCTGCAGCACCTCCCCGCCGGCGAGCCGGACCGCGTCCGGGGCGACGTCGGTAACCGGAGTGCCGGTGATCAGCTGCACCCCCCGCTCGGCGTACCAGGGCACGGTCAGCGCCCCGACGGCCGGTCCCAGCGCCGCCGCCAGCGGGGCGGCGGCTGCCTCCACGACGGTGACCTGAACGCCTGCCGCGGCCGCCACGCCGGCCACCTCCGCCCCGATCCACCCCGCGCCGACCACCACCAGCCGTGCGGCCGGGGTGAGCAGCGGGCGGAGGGCGTCGGCGTCGGTAGCTGTGTGCAGGGTGCGCGCGCCCGCCCAGTCAGCCGGGACGACGGCGTGCGCGCCGGTGGCCAGCACGACGGCGTCGGCGACCACCTCGCCGGTCGCAGTCCGGACGGTGAAGCCGTTGCCATCGGTCGTCAGGGCCGTTGCCGGCTCGGCGAGCCGCACGTCGTCGGCCGCCGCGAGGTCCAGACCGAGATCGGCACTCAACCACACGGGCCCCGGCCGGCTCAGCAGCTCCTTGGACAGCGGGGGACGGTCGTACGGGGGGACGCCCTCCGCGCCGAGCACCGTGAGCCGGCCGCGCCAACCCTCGGCACGCAGCGCCGCAACAGTCCCGGCCGCCGCAAGGCCGCCACCCACAACGACGACGCACCGTGGCGGTCGGTGCACAGACGCGTGCTCGCCGGCCCGGTCGGAAGGGTCGCGAGGCACGCGCCTCACGGTAGCCTGACCGCCGTGACCACCGAGCGGCACCGCGCGCCGGCGTTGTGGCTGGTGACCGCGGCCATCGCCGCGGCCCTGGTCGTCGCGATGGTGGTCGGCCCGCGAGAGGCCGCCGGAGTCCTCGTCGTCACCCTTGCCGCGGCCGCCATCGCGCGGGTGATCGGCCGAGGCCGCCGCCCCGAGGGTGTTGCGGTGCGGGCGGCCTGGGTCGATGCCGCGGTGCTCCTCGCCCTGGCGACCGGGATCGCCGTCCTGTCGTTGTCACCGGGCGTCAGCCCGAATCAGGACGTGTCCCGGCTCGCCCCGTCGGCCCCGTAGGGCCGACGGCCCGAACCGCAGTCTGCGGTCAGACCCGCTCGACCTCGTCGTCCTCGTCGTCCAGGTCCTCGTCGTCCAGGTCGTCATCGTCGACAACGACGACCCCGGCGAACGGCTCGGCGACTGGGGCGAAGGCCATGGCGAACAGGCCGACGATCGTTGCGCCGAGCAGTGGGGCGAGCCAGAACAGCCACAGCTGGCCGATCGCCGCGCCGCCGGAGAACACTGCGGCGGCGGTGGAGCGCGCCGGGTTGACGCCGCCGCCGGTCACCGGGCCGGTGACCAGAATCATCGCGCCGAAGGTGATGCCGACGGCGAACGGCCCGACCGCGGCGGCGACCCGCCGGGACGTCACGCCGATGGTCACGGCGACGAAGACGGCCGTTGCGACGACCTCGATGATCAGCGCGGACTTGAGGTCGAAGGTGACCTGGCCCTGGGACAGCGTCGACAGCGGCGAGTGCGTACCCCAGCCGTTCGCGGTCAGGGCGAAGAACGCCTTCGCGTCGGCCACGCCGAGCAGCGTCGGCAACGTCGCCGGGATCGTCACGAACAGGATGGCGGCTGCCAGGACTGCGCCGAACACCTGCGACAGCAAGTACAGCAGCAGGTCAACCATGGACAGGCGCCCTGAGAAGGCGGCGCCGAGGCTGACTGCTGGGTTGAAGTGCCCGCCAGAGACGTGGCCGAGCGCAGCGATCAGGCCGGCCAGCACCAGGCCGGCAAAGAGCGCGACGCCAAGGGTCCCCGCGTTGCTCAGCGGTAGGTAGAGGCTGGCGCCCAGGATCACGAACACCAGGCCGAACGTTCCGAACGCCTCCGCGCCCAACCGTGCGGCCAGGGAGGGGTCGGCCGGGACGTCGAGGACAACCGGTTCGGCGGAGGTCACGACAACTATGCCGTCGTCGACTATGCCGTCGTCGACCGTTCGTGCAGGGAGGCTGGAGTTGATGCTTGCCATGACATTCCCGTCGTCGATCGGAGTGGACGCGCGTGCGCCGCCTCGCCGCATCATGCCACCCGTCGCTGTGCGAGGCCGCGACGGGTGTCCACGGTGCGGTCGGATCTCTCGACGTCGAGTAACCTTTTGGGGCGCAGCATCTCCGGCGTGTCCGGCCCTCGCCGCACGCCCCGACGCCTCGTCGCGATGCCGCACACCAGAACACCAGGGAGTCGTGCATTGGCAAAGATCACTGTCGTCGGGCCGGTCGTCGAGATGGACGGCGACGAGATGACCCGGATCATCTGGAGGTCCATCAAGGACCACCTGATCCAGCCCTACCTCGACATCGACCTGCGGTACTACGACCTGTCGATCGAGAACCGGGACGCCACCGACGACCAGGTCACGATCGACGCCGCGAACGCCACCAAGGAGCACGGCGTCGGCGTGAAGTGCGCGACGATCACGCCGGACGAGGCGCGGGTCGCGGAGTTCGGGCTGAAGAAGATGTGGCTCTCGCCCAACGGGACCATCCGCAACATCCTTGGCGGGGTCGTCTTCCGCGAGCCAATCATCATCGCCAACATCCCGCGGCTGGTGCCGGGCTGGACCAAGCCGATCGTGATCGGCCGCCACGCGCACGGCGACCAGTACCGCGCCACCAACTTCACCGTCCCGGGCGCCGGCACCCTGACCATCACCTTCACCCCGGATGACGGGTCCGCGCCGATCGAGCACCTTGTCGCCACCTACCCCGAGGGCGGCGGCGTGGCGATGGGGATGTACAACTTCAACGCCTCGATCCGTGACTTCGCGCGGGCGTCGCTCGCGTATGGCCTGCAGCGCGGCTACCCGGTCTACCTGTCGACCAAGAACACGATCCTCAAGGCGTACGACGGCGCGTTCAAGGACATCTTCGCCGACGTCTTCGCCACGGAGTTCAAGGACCAGTTCGACGCCGCCGGACTCACCTACGAGCACCGCCTGATCGACGACATGGTGGCCGCCTGCATGAAGTGGGAGGGCGGTTACCTCTGGGCCTGCAAGAACTACGACGGCGATGTGCAGTCGGACATGATCGCGCAGGGCTTCGGCTCGCTCGGGCTGATGACCAGCGTGCTGATGACCTCGGACGGTCGCACCATTGAAGCGGAGGCGGCGCACGGCACGGTGGCCCGGCACTACCGCCAGCACCAGGCTGGCAGCCCGACGTCCACCAACCCGATCGCCTCGATCTACGCCTGGACCCGCGGCCTGGCCCACCGGGGCAAGCTCGACGGCACCCCTGAGGTCACGCAGTTCGCCGAAACCCTCGAGGACGTCGTGGTGAAGACTGTGGAGGGGGGCGCGATGACCAAGGACCTCGCCCTGCTGATCGGACCGGACGCCGAGTGGCTGACCACCGAGGGCTTCCTTGCTGCACTGGACGACAACCTGGCCGCTCGCCTCGCCTGACAGCCGTGACGTCACCCGAAGGAGCACGCATGACGAGCAGGGCCGAGGCCCCGGTTGTCGTCACGGTCACCGGCGCCGCCGGGCAGATCGGCTACGCCCTGCTGTTCCGGATCGCCTCGGGCGCCATGCTCGGCGAGCGCACACCGGTGCGTCTGCGCCTGCTCGAGGTCCCGCAGGCGGTCAAGGCCGCCGAGGGCACCGCGATGGAGCTGGCCGACTGCGCGTTCCCGCTGCTGAACTCGGTGGACATCTTCGACGACGCCCGGGCCGCGTTCGACGGCGTCGGCGTCGCCCTCCTGGTCGGCGCACGGCCGCGGGGCCCCGGCATGGAGCGCGGCGACCTGCTCGAGGCCAACGGCGGCATCTTCGGCCCCCAGGGCGCGGCCATCAACGCCGGCGCGGCCGACGACGTCCGCGTCCTCGTTGTCGGGAACCCGGCCAACACGAACGCCCTGATCGCAGCGGCGCACGCTCCGGACATCCCGGCGGACAGGTTCACCGCGATGACCCGCCTCGACCACAACCGGGCGCTCTCCCAGCTGGCCCACAAGACCGGCGCCGACGTGTCCGAGATCGAGCGGGTGGCGATCTGGGGCAACCACTCGGCCACCCAGTACCCCGACGTGTGCCACGCCCTGATCGCGGGCCGGCCGGTGCCGGAGCTGATCGACGCGCACTGGCTCGAGCACACCTTCATCCCGACGGTCGCCAAGCGGGGTGCCGTGATCATCGAGGCGCGGGGCGCGTCGTCGGCGGCCTCGGCCGCGAACGCGGCGATCGACCACATGCGGTCCTGGGTGCGGGGCACCCCGAAGGGTGACTGGGCATCGGCCGCGATCGTCTCCGACGGCTCCTACGGCGTGCCGGAAGGTCTGGTCTGCTCCTATCCGGTCGTGTCCCGGGACGGTGCGTGGCAGGTCGTGCCGGACCTGGAGGTCAATGCTTTCGCCCGCAGCCGCATCGACCGGTCGGTCGCCGAGCTGGTCGAGGAGCGCGACGCCGTGCGCGCGCTCGGCCTGATCCGACCGGAGGGCACCAGATGAGCGACGTGCAGCCCCTGATGGGCTGGCCGCCCGAGGACGGCCCACGCCGCCGGTCGAGGGCGGTGCCAACGGCCGCGCTGTGCTGGGCGGGATCGGTGTTCGTCCTGGTCCAGATGGTGCTCCTGGCCGGCAGTGAGGCGGTCGCCCTCCAGCTCGGCGGCCAGCTGGCCGTCGCCGTCACCCCCGCCGGCATGCTCACCGGGGTGACGGTGGGCCTCGGCCTGGCCGTCGCCTGTGCCGTGGCGGTGATGCGCGCCGGGCGTGGGTCGCCGTGGGCCTGCGTCGTCGCCGGCGCGGCCGTCGGCGTGATCGCGCTGGTGCTGGGCGCGATGGTCGTCCAGCAGTGGTCGGTCGGGTCGAGCATCGCCGAGGCCGCCCTGATCGCCGGCGAGACGACTCCCGCACAGTCGGTCCTCGCGATCTCCGTGCTGCTCCTGGCGGTCGGCGCCGTGCTGACACCGGTGATCGGTCTCCGTCGACGGAAGCCGTGACGATGCGCGTCGCGATCCGGGTCCGTCCGGGTGCGTCGCGCACCCGCGTGGGCGGGGCGTACGGGGAGCGTCTGGTGGTGGCGGTCGGTGCGCGGGCCGTTGACGGTGCTGCGACGGAGGCCGCGCTGGGCGCGGTCGCCAAGGCGTTCGGGGTGCGCCGCCGGGCGGTCACCCTGGTGGCGGGTGCGACGAGCCGCGACAAGGTGGTCCAGATCGAGCTGGCCGACGACGCCGCGGCCGCCGAGGCGCAGACGCGTCTGGCCGGGCTGCTCGCCGTCGGTTGAGGGACGGCTCGAAGCGGTCGTCGTCGCCGAACCGTGACCGGATCCTTTCCGGGTCGTGATGATCGGGCCCTCGCGGCCAGCCCGTCACCTGCGAGCATCGCGCCGTGAAGGCATCTCCTGTGGTGGCGGCGCTCGCTCTTGCCCTCGCGGCCTGCGGGACGAGCGGCGCGGCGCCCGAGGCGCCCCCGACGTCCGCGGTACCCACCGCGGCGGTCGGCGAGGTGATCACCGAGACCGTCCCGGCGCCGTCGTTGGCGAACAACATGCTCGGTGACCCGGCCGAGCGCGAGATCGCGGTCTACCTGCCGCCGTCGTACGCCACGTCCGACGCCCGCTACCCCGTCGTGTACTTCCTGGCCGGATACGAGGAGCGCATCGGCATGTTCGGCCAGCACACCGACGAGCTGTGGGCTCAGATGCTGACGCCCGGCAAGCTGGAGTTCATCGTCGTCGAGGTGGACGGGATCAGCGCGCTCGGTGGCAACTTCTACGCCAACTCCCCGGTCAGCGGGAACGCCGAGGACTTCCTGACCCAGGACCTGATCAGCTACATCGACACCACGTACCGGACCGTCCCCGAGGCGTCGGTGCGCGGGCTGTCCGGCTTCTCGATGGGCGGGTCGGGGACCATCAACGTCGGGCTGGCCCACCCTGACGTCTACGCGTCGCTCTACGCGCACTCGCCCGGCCTGCTGCACGAGGACGGTGGGTTGGCGGGGTTCCTGCAGTCGAACGGCAACTGGCCCGCGTACGGTGCGGCGTTCGTGCCGGACGTCGACGCCGAGTACCCGTACTACCGGCCGATCGACGCCCATTCGCCGCTGGAGGGGCAGGATCCCGACCTGGTCGCGGCCTGGGAGGCCGGCTACGGCAACCTGCGGGGCAAGATCGCGGACTACCTGGCGCTGCCCGACCGGCTCGTCGAGATCAAGGTCGCCTACGGCACCACCGATATCTTCCGCTGGATCCCCATCGGGTCGGCGTACTTCCTGGACCTGCTGGCGGAGAACGGCATCCCGCACTCCGAGTTCGTCTTCGAGGGCGGGCACGGGGTCAACTACTTCTTCTTCCAGCAGGACTGCGTCGACTACTTCTCCCGGACGCTCACTGCCTGAGCCGTGGCAGGCGCCGGGGCGGTCACACTGGGGCGGTGCGCCGCTACGCCTTCCTGGACCGGGACGGCACGCTGGTGCCCGAGTACCCGGACGCGGCGTGGCGCGGACGGACCGAGCTCCTGCTGCTGCTCTGGCCCGACGCCGACACCTCCGTCGAGCCCGAGCGCGTGCAGATGAACGCGCAGGACGACGGGTCATGGACGGTCCGCGGCACGCGGGACTGGAAGGACGCCGCCTACCGGTTCGCCGTGACGGTCTACGCGCCGTCGACCGATGCGGTCGAGGTCAACGAGGTCACCGACCCCGCGTCGGTCGCCCTGACGCTGAACTCGACGCACTCCGTGCTGGTGAACCTGGACGACCGAGCCCCGCGGCCGCGGCAGTGGGAGCGCACGCGGCAGCCCGTCGTCGAGCCGGTCGACCAGACCATCTACGAGCTGCACGTGCGCGACTTCTCGATCAGTGACGCCACGGTGCCGGAGGCGCTGCGGGGCACGTACCTGGCGTTCGCCCAGCAGGGCACGGCCGGGCGCGAACACCTTCAGGTGCTCGCCGACGCCGGTCTGACCACCGTTCACCTGCTGCCGACCTTCGACATCGCCTCGATCGAGGAGGACCGGTCGGCCCAAGCCACGCCGCCGTGCGACCTGGCGTCGTTCCCGCCTGACTCGTCGGAGCAGCAGGCCTGCATCGCCCAGATCCGGGACGCCGACGGCTACAACTGGGGCTACGACCCGCTGCACTGGTCGGCGCCCGAGGGCTCCTACGCGGTGCACGCCAACGGTGGCGCCCGGGTGGCGGAGTTCCGGACAATGGTCGGCGCGCTGCACTCCGACGGTCTGCAGGTGGTCCTGGACGAGGTGTTCAACCACACCGCGGCCAGCGGCCAAGCCAGCAAGTCCGTGCTCGACCGCGTGGTCCCCGGTTACTACCACCGGCTGAACGCGGTGGGGGCCGTCGAGACGTCCACCTGCTGCCAGAACATCGCGACCGAGCATCGGATGGCCGAGAAGATGATGGTCGACTCGGTCGTCACCTGGGCCCGCGACTACAAGGTCGACGGGTTCCGCTTCGACCTGATGGCCACCACTCCCGGGAGACCATGCTCGCGGCCCGGGAGGCTCTCGACGACCTCACCATGCGCCGTGACGGCGTGGACGGGTCTGCCGTCTACCTGTACGGCGAGGGCTGGAACTTCGGCGAGGTCGCCGACAACCGGCTGTTCACCCAGGCGACCCAGGGTCAGCTCGGCGGGACCGGGATCGGTACCTTCAGCGACCGGCTGCGCGACGCGGTCCGCGGTGGCGGCCCGTTCGACGAGGACCCGAGGATCCAGGGCTTCGGCTCCGGCGCCTACACCGACCCCAACGGGGCACCGGCCAACGGCACCGAGGCCGAGCAGCTCGCTCGCGCCCAGCACCAGGCGGACCTGGTCCGTCTCGGCCTGGCCGGCAACCTGCGGGACTTCTCGTTCCTCGCCTCTGACGGGTAGCTCCGCACCGGTGCGGAGCTGGACTACAACGGCCAGCCGGCCGGGTACGCCGAGTCCCCGGAGGAGGTCATCACCTACGTCGACGCGCACGACAACGAGACCCTGTTCGACGCGCTCACCCTCAAGCTGCCGACGGACACCCCGATGGCGGACCGGGTGCGGATGAACACCCTCTCGCTGGCGGCGACGGCGCTGGCTCAGCCACCGTCCTTCTGGCACGCGGGCGCCGACCTGCTGCGCAGCAAGTCCTTGGACCGGAACAGCTACAACTCCGGCGACTGGTTCAACGTGCTCGACTTCTCCGGTCAGCAGGACGGGTTCGGTCGTGGCCTGCCGCCGGCGGCCGACAACGAGCCCAAGTGGCCGTTCCAGCAGCCATTGCTGGCCGACCCCGCGCTGACGCCGGCGCCGACCGACATCGCCGACGCGACCGCGGCGGCGCGGGACCTGCTGCGGCTGCGGTTCTCCACCGAGCCGTTCCGGCTCGGGAGCGCCGCGCTGATCGAGCAGAAGGTGACCTTCCCGGGCAGTGGCCCGGACGCGCAGCCGGGGGTCATCGCGATGCAGATCGACGACACCGTCGGCCGGGACGTCGTCCGGCGCCTGGACGGTGTGCTGGTGGTGTTCAACGCCACACCGCACGAGGTGACGGTGTCGGTGGACTCCCTGGTGGGTGACGACTGCGAGCTGTTGCCGGTGCTTGCCAACGGCGGCGACGACGTCGTGCAGGGCACCACCTGGGATGCCGAGACCGGGACGGTCACCGTGCCGGCCCGGACCGTGACCGCGCTGGTGGACGACACCGAGCGGGGTCACCACGGTGGCTGGCACTGGCCGTGGGACTGGTCATGGCCGTGGGGGTGACCGGGTAGGAGCGTAGGGGTCAGCCCTTGACCGACCCCGACATCAGGCCGCCGATGAAGTACTTGCCGAGCAGGATGTAGACCAGCAGCGTCGGGAACGAGGCGAGCAGCGCACCGGCCATCGACGCGCCGTAGTTCTGCAGGATCGAGCCGTTGGCCAGGTTGTTCAGCGCCAGCGTGACCGGGCCGTTCTGGCTCGAGGAGAAGAAGAGCGCGAACAGGAAGTCGTTCCAGGCCGACGTGAACTGCCAGATCAGCACGACGACGAAGCTCGGGATCGAGATCGGCAGCACCACCGACCAGTACGTGCGGAGCATCCCCGCGCCGTCGACCCGGGCGGCCTCGATGAGCTCGGTCGGCACGGACTCGTAGTAGTTGCGGAAGATCAGGGTCGTGATCGGGATGCCGTAGATCACGTGCAGCACGATCAGCGTCGGCACGCCGCTCGGCAGGCCGATGCCCAGTACCAGCTGCAGCAGCGGGATCATCACGGCCTGGTAGGGGATGAACATCCCGAACAGGATGAGCGTGAAGACCAGGTTGGCCCCGCGGAAGCGCCACTTCGAGAGCACGAACCCGTTCATCGAGCCGAGCATCGCCGAGATGATCGACGCCGGGACCACCATGGCGACGCTGCGCAGCATGGCGGGAGAGAGCCTGGTCCACGCCACGCTCCAGTTGTCCAGCGTCCATGAGGTCGGCAGGTCCCAGGCGCGCGCCGCCGCGGCGTCGCCCGGGCCCTTGAAGCTGGTCACGATCAGGACGTACACCGGGATCAGGATGACGACCAGGAAGAAGAGCAGGAGGGCATACCGGGCCGTTCGGCCCGGGCTGAACCGGCCGTCGCCGCGCGCCGCGCTGCGGGGGCTCTTCTGGGGGCGTGCGGGCGGGGGCACGTCGGCGAGCACGGGTTGGGTCGTCGTCGTGGTCATCTCAGCGCTTCCCTGCTCGGGCGACATTGATCAGGTACGGCACGATCAGCACCAGGACGATGACCAGCAGGATCGCGCCGACCGCCGCGGAGTCGGCGTAGTTGTAGCTGCTCTTGAGCGTGAACATGTCGATGGCCGGCACCTTGGTCTGGTAGTTCGCCGGCTTGGAGATCGACATGATCAGGTCGAAGACCTTCAGCGACATGTGGCCGATGATGATGACGGCGGAGAGGGCCACCGGACCGAGCTGGGGGAAGAGCACCAGCCGGTACATCTTCCACTCCGATGCCCCGTCGATCCGGGCGGCCTCACGGAGCTCCTCGGGGATCCCGCGGAACCCGGCGAGGAACAGGGCCATCACGTAGCCGGCCAGCTGCCAGATGGCCGGGATGGCGATCGCAGCGACGCCGGTGTTGACGTCGTTCCACCAGCTGTTCTGCAGGAAGTCCAGGCCGACCATCTGGAACAGCCGGTTCAGCCCGCTGGCCTTGTCGCCCTGGTTGGAGTTCAGCAGCCAGCGCCAGACGACGCCCGAGGCGATGAAGGACACGGCCATCGGGAACAGGTAGACCGAGCGGAAGACGCCCTCGAACCGGACCTTCCGGTCCAGGAGCCACGCCCACAGGAAGCCGAAGAACATCGCACCGGCCAGGAAGACGACCGTGTAGAGCAACAGGTTCCTCAGCGAGTGCTGGAACGAGTCGCTGCCGAGCAGCTGGGCGTAGTTCTCGAACCACACGAAGCGGGTCGGCGTCACACCGGTGCTCTGGGCCGCGGTGTGCATGTCGGTCGCTGAGGTCCAGGCGTTGACCGCGATCAAGCCGTAGACGAAGACGGCCATCAGGATGAGCGACGGTGTGATCAGCAGGAGCGGTGGGCCCCACCGTCGGGCCTTGCGCAGCACATTGCCTCCTGGGCGTGGGATGAGTCGGCGGAGCGGGTGCCGCGAGTGCCGTGCGGTGCGGTACCCCCCCCGGGGGGGGCCCCACCACAGCGCACAGCCCCCCCCAGGCCCCACCACCTGCAGGGAACGACCCCCGGCGGGGCCCCCCCCCCGCTCGCCAACCCCCACACCGCCCCCCCCCGGCGCGGACCAACCCCCCGCCGCGCCCCCCCCCCCGGAAAGAGTCACACCCGCGGGGCAGGCGGGGGCAC
>JBBRCL010000071.1:0-12697 GCA_038204895.1 Actinomycetales bacterium
CTGCCGCTGACTCATCGAAAGACCCATCCGCCGGGCGTACCCCGACCAACCGCCCCACCATCAGCGACACCCCGGACAAGCGGAGGTTCCCGAACGAGGCAACGTATCGACCCACGCGGAGATCTCTCATGAGTCAACGCGTGCCGTTGTGGTCGGCGTGATCATCCAGTAGATTCTCGGTCAGGGTGGGCTGCTTCTCGGCACCGTCCGATTGTTGTGTTGTCCCGGACCCGGCAGCACGTCGACACATCGACGCGCACGGGGAGCCGGGACCATGGACACCACGACGGAGACCGGCTGGTACGTCTCGTCGGGCCGGTCACTGGTACGGATCGTCGGCGAGATTGACCTCGACGCCGCGCCACGACTGCGGCGCGTCCTGGAGCGAGCAGCCGCTGACTCCAGCGGAGACCTCGTCGTTGACCTCTCAGATGTGACCTTCATGGACTGCTCCGGGCTCGCCCCACTGCTCGAGGCCAAGAACCGTCTGAAGGGCCGGCTGACACTGCACGGCGTCCCGCAGAGGGTGCTGGAGCTGCTGCGCCTCACCGACCTGCAAGCGGTCTTCGGCGTGAACGACGAGAGTGCGACGATCTCGAGTGCCGCGGACCGGTCCCTGGAGCTGCTCGAGCTCGAGGAGCAGGTCGCAAGGCGGCGCGCGACAGCCAGTGGGCGCTCGCGGATCGATCAGGCGAGGGGCCTGGTGATGGCCACTCGCGGCTGCGACGCCGAGACGGCTTGGCAGATGCTGTTCCAGGCGTCCCGTGAGCAGGACGTACAGGTCCATGACCTTGCCGATGCTCTGGTCAGGGCTGCCGCCGGCCGGGACACGGGTCAGTCGGGCGGCGCGATGATGATCGCGGTGCAGGTGGTGATGGGAGTGCAGCCGGGGTCCGTCGAGGAGCTCACGGCGAGCCCTCAGCCGGAAGCCCGACAGGTCCGTTGACGACCCGGCGGAACAGCGCCTCGTAGTCGTCGACCATCCGGTCGTCGCTGAACCGGGTCTCGGCGTCGCGCCGGCACGCCGAGCGGTCGAGCGTGAGGATCGCACCCACCGCCGCCACCGCGTCGTCGACGCCGTTCACCAAGAACCCTGTCGTGCCGTGCCGGATGAGCTCCGGCAGGGAACCAAGGGGAGTGGCGATCACCGGTGTGCCGGTCGCCAGAGCCTCCACCACGGACAGGCCGAACGGCTCCTCGAACGTGATCAGGTGCAGCAGGGCTGCCGCTCCGCCGAGCAGCCGGTCGCGTTCGGCCGGCCCGACCGGCCCGAGGAACCGGACCCGCTCGCCGTCGATGTGCGGTTCGACGAGCTCGTAGAAGTAGCGCTCGTCCTGCACGATGCCCGCCATGACGAGCGGCAGGCCGGCCCGTCGCGCGACGTCGATCGCGGTGTGGGCTCCCTTGTCCGGGTGGATCCGGCCGAGGAACAGCAGGTACCCGCCACCCCCGTTGCCTACGGTGAACGCGTCCAGGTCGATGCCGTGGTGGATCGTCGCGTCGTAGTGCAGGCCGGGATGCCGGTTGGCGTCGCTGATCGCGACGTAGTGCGCGACGTCGTCGTAGGCGGCGTACACACGCACGATCCGCTCCGAGGAGAACCCGTGGATTGTCGTGACCACAGGGGTGGATGTGAGCCGGCTGTAGGTGAGCGGGAGGAAGTCGAACTGGTTGGAGATCACGTCGAACTGGTCCGCGCGCTCGAAGACCGCCGCGATGTGCAGGGCCTCCCACACCTTCGCGTCCATCCCCGGGTTCTCCTCGTAGCCGCCGGGTGACACCGCGATCAGCCGCGCGGAGGTCGTGGAGTCGGCTGTGGCGAACAGCGTGACGTCGTGGCCGCGCGCCACCAGCCCTTCGGTGAGCGTCGAGGCCACCTGTTCCCATGGTCCGTACGACTGCGGCGGGACGCGATGGGCGATCGAGGCGAGCACGGCGATCCTGATGGTGACCTCCAGGGTCTCGGGAGACGTCGGGGGGCGCCAGGGCCGGGCTGCCCGTCGGCGCTGAACCCGCAACTGCTAGAATCAGAGTCTGCACCGTGTTGCGGCGACGGCTTGGAGATCCTCCGTCCAGCGCAGGCGCTACCGGGGATGATTCGAGATCCCGGCCATGGCTGGCAGTGTCCGGCCGCGACGAAAGAGTTGCGCAGAGGGGCCCTGGTGGCTATCACATTCGGATTGCTCACGACCTTTCCGCCCACCCAGTGCGGGATCGCTACGTTCTCGCACGCGCTCGCCACGCATCTTCGCGACGCGGGCGCGGAGGTGTCCGTCGTGCGGGTGGTTGACTCGCCGCAGCTCCCGGTCCTGATGGTGTCGCACCAGCTGGTGTCCGGGCGGCCGTACGCTGCGCTGGACGCCGCCGACGTACTCAACGAGTGCGATGTGGCGATCCTGCAGCACGAGTACGGCATCTTCGGTGGGCGCGACGGTGCCGATGTGCTCGATGTGCTGGACGACGTGCGGGTGCCGCTGATCGCCGTGCTGCACACCGTGCTGGCGAATCCGACACCGCACCAGCACGAGATCCTGGCGCGGATCCTGGACCGCGCGGACATCGCCGTGACGATGACCCATGCGGGCCGCGACCGGCTGATCGCCGGCTGGGACACGGACCCCGCCGCGGTCAGGGTGATCGCCCATGGGGCACACGACAGCCGGACCGCTGGCGTCTCCGCGCCGCGGGGGCACCGCCCGACCGTCCTGACCTGGGGACTCCTCGGTGAGGGGAAGGGCATCGAGTGGGCTCTGGAGGCGGTTGCCTCGGTGGCCGACCTCGCGCCGCAGCCGCTCTACAAGGTGGTCGGCCAGACCCATCCGCGCGTGCTGGAGCGGGATGGCGAGGCCTACCGCGACCGGTTGACCGCATCGGTCCGCCGATTGGGCATTTCCTCGATGGTCGAGTTCGACGCGCGGTACCTCGACACGGCGTCCCTGCAGCGGATCGTGCGCACGGCGGACGTCGTCCTGCTGCCGTACGACTCCCGGGACCAGGTGACCTCGGGAGTGCTCACGGAGGCCGTCGTCGCCGGCCGGCCCGTGATCTCCACGGCCTTCCCGCACGCTCTGGAGCTGCTGTCCTCCGGCGCTGGCCTGCTCGTTCCGCGCCATGACCCGGCGGCCATCGCCACAGCCCTGCGCCGCGTGCTGACCGAGCCCGGTCTGGCCGCATCGATGACGGCAACTGCGCAGCGTCTTGCGCCGGCGCTGCTGTGGTCCGCCGTTGCGCAGAGGTACGTCGCTCTCGCCGGGACCCTGGTCCGGGTGCGCGCGTCGTCGGTGGCCTGATGCACCCCACCCTGGTCTTCGACCATCTGGCCAGCATGAGCACTCCGATCGGGCTGTTCGAGCATGCGCTGTTCACCCGTGCCCGGCCCGACCACGGGTTCTGCCTTGACGACGTCGCGCGCGGCCTCGTCGTGACCGCCCGCCAACCGGACCCGTCCGCGGTCGTCGCCGACCTTCGGCAGATCTACCTGCGCTTCGTGCTCGACGGGCAGGACGCAGCAGGACGTTTCCACAACCGGCGCAGCGCGGCCGGCGCCTGGACCGACCAGCCGAACGTCGACGACCACTGGGGCCGGGCGTTGTGGGCGCTGGGAACGCTCGCCGCGACCACCTGTGACGAGGGCGTGCGTGAGGCGGCGCTCGAGGGTGCCCGGCGAGGGATGCGACTACGGTCGCCGGCCTGGCACGCCATGGCGTACGCGGCGCTCGGCGCCTGCGAGGTGCTCGGCGTCCGCCCCGGCGACGATGTCGCGCGCGGCCTGCTGATGGACGCGCGGACGCAGCTGGGTTCGGGCCCTGTGGACCCTGCGTGGCCCTGGCCCGAGGCCCGGCTCAGCTATGCCAATGCGGTGCTCCCCGAGGCGTTCGTTGGCATCGGTGCAGCGCTCGGTGACGGGCAGCTGCTGCAGCGGGGTCTTGACCTGCTCTGGTGGCTCGTCGACATCGAGACGATCGACGACCGGGTGTCACCGACCCCGGCCGGGGGTTGGCAGGTGGGGGAGGCCCGGCCTGGCTTCGACCAGCAGCCCGTCGAGGTGACCGCTCTGGCCGAGGCCTGCTGGCGTGCCTACCGCGTCACCGGCGACGACGCGTGGCTGCCGGTCGTCGAACGCTGCGCCGCCTGGTTCAGCGGTCTCAACGACACGGGAGTGGCGGTGTACGACCGTGCGACCGGTGGCGGTCGGGACGGCATCCACGCGCTCCGGGTGAACGAGAACCAGGGGGCGGAGTCGACCCTCGCCGCCCTTGGCACGCTCCAGCTGGGTCACCTGTCTGCAGGGCTGCCGGTGCGGTGAACGGTACTGACCGGCCGCCTCTGGTGCGGCGCACCGACCACGTGATCCGGGCAGATCCGGCGCGCGTGGTGAGCAGGGTGTTCCTGCCCGGCGAGGAGCCGGTGCGAACCGGGGTCTCGCGAACCGGCGCTGTCGTGGAGCGTGTGCTGGCGCTCACCGACGCCGAGGCCGAGGCGACCCTGCGCGAGACGATGGAGTCGTTCGGCTCGCGTCACCATGACCTGCGGGCGATCCTCGAGTCGCACTTCGCGGTGGTCGCAGACCACGTCCCGGATCCGACCAGCATTCCGGCGGCGCGTCGGCTGCTGATCGGTGCCTGCATGACCCAGGAGTGCGCGGTCGAGTCGGCGGCGCTCTTCAACCCCTCGATGGTCGCCCACCCGGACCAGAGCGGCCTGGCACCGGGGACCACGCGCTTCGTGATGAGCGTGCGCGGAGTGGGCGAGGGGCACATCTCGAGCATCGAGTTCCGCACGGGAACCATCGACGCGCGCGACCAGGTCGAGTTCGACGTGCCCGGACCGATGACCGCACTGCCCGGTGTCGTGGAGCCGCAGCACTCCCGGATCGCCTTCGAGCGGAACAACGCCGAGCTCCCCGGCGAGGCCGGCGGGACATCGCAGGTGCTCGCGACGCTCCCGGAGGCGTTCGGCCCCGCCGAGCTCCAGGTCGCCCTCGAGAGCCGCACCGGCTGGATCGGCGGGTCCGTAGAGGTGGCCGCGACGGCCGCTCGGATCGCGCGCATCGCCGCGTTCGACTACACGATCACCTTCGACCCGCACACCCGGATCGACTCCCGGGTGATCCTGCCGCGCAGCTCGGCAGAGAGCCACGGCATGGAGGACGTGCGGCTCGTGCGGTTCGTCGACGCCGACGGGACCGAGCACTACCTCGGCACGTACACGGCGTTCGACGGCGTGCGCATCGCCCCGCACCTGTTGCGCACCGAGGACTTCACGACCTTCCGGGTCGGACGGCTGAGCGGCACCGCGGCGAAGAACAAGGGCATGGCGTTGTTCCCCCGCACGGTGCACGGCCAGTACCTCGCCCTCTCGCGCTGGGACCGGGAGAACAACGCGCTTGCCACCTCCCAGGACCTGCTGCACTGGGAGGACGCCGGGACCTTGGACAGCCCCCAGCGCCCCTGGGGAATCATCCAGAAGGGGAACTGCGGGCCGCCCCTGGAGACCCCGGCCGGGTGGCTGGTGCTCACCCACGGCGTCGGGCCGATGCGCCGGTACAGCATCGGCGCCCTGCTGCTCGACCTCGACGATCCGAAGAAGGTGCTCGCGCAGCTCGATGAGCCGCTGCTGGTGCCGCTCGCCGACGAGCGCGAGGGATACGTCCCCAACGTCGTCTACTCCTGCGGGGCGCTGCTGCGCGGAGACACCCTGGTGCTGCCCTACGGCGCCTCGGATGCGATGGTGCGGGTCGCGCTGGTGGATCTGCCCGGACTCCTCGAGACCATGCGGACCAGGTAGCCAGATCGGTCGATCGGCCGGTCGGGGGAGCGGATCGCGGGGCGGACACGCCCGCCGTCGGTGGCGGTTCGGGGCCAACTGCCCGGTCAACTGACCGGCGGTGACCGTTCTTATCACCCGCACGAGGGCCCTAAGTCTCAGTTCGGGCCCGCGCGGGACCTTAGGCTGGAAGGGTCCCCAGCGGACGTGAGGATCGCAATGACGCAGCACCTGGAGAGCACTTCAGCGGGGTACGACGTCGCCGTCGACGCCACCCCGGGGGCATCAGCGCCCCAGCATCGGCTCGTCTCACGCCCGCTACTTCACCGCTGGTACGGACGGGCATCGTGACAACTCAGCAACCGCAGTTCCCCGGTCTTCCCGGCGTCATCAACGGCAACGGTGCCGTCGCGCACGTCATGAAGCACGTCTGCGGAGGTGTGATCGGCTATCCGATCACACCGTCGACCGAGGTCGTGGAGACGTTCGAGGCGGCGCGGGCGGAGGGCCAGCTCAACGTCTGGGGCAAGCACCCGTTCTTCTTCGAGACCGAGGGCGAGCACTCGGCGCAGAGCGGCGCGCTCGGTGCGGCGCTCACCGGTGGGAACTTCATCTCCAACGCCTCCTCGAGCCAGGGAATCCTCTACGCGCTCGAGTCGCACTACGTGACCGTCGGCAAGAAGATCGGCGGTTTCGTGCTGCAGATCGCCGCGCGCGTGGTGTCCAAGCACTCCCTGAACGTCATGGCGGGCCACGACGACGTGTACGCCCTGCTGCCCGCCGGCTACACCATCCTCTTCGGTTCGAACCCGCAGGAGGCCGCCGACCTCGCTGCGATCTCCTACCGCGCCTCCGCGCTGTCCCTGATCCCGGTGGCCAACTCCTTCGACGGGTTCGCGACGAGCCACGTGATGAGCGAGGTGGTGCTCCCCGAGCCGGCTCTGCTGCGCGAGTACCTCGGCGACCCGGCCGGTCGCATCCCGTGCCCGACCGTTGCCCAGGAGATGTTCTTCGGTGCCAAGGGCCGGGTCTTCCAGCTCAACGCCTACCTCGGCCGGCACGCCGACGAGTTCGCCGCCGAGGACCTGGCGGCGCTGCGCGCGTACCTCGTCTCGACGTCCGAGAAGGTCGAGCAGGACAACGCCGGTGACCTGGTCGGCGAGACGGCCGTCTGGGTTCCGGAGGACCTCCAGGGTCAGTGGCGCCGGCAGTGGGTCAACGCGTGGCAGAAGGGGACCCGCGAGCTGGTCCCGGCCCTCGTCGACCTGCACAACCCCGGCGTGACCGGTCCGGTGCAGAACCAGCCGGACTTCCAGGCCGGCACCGTCGACCACCGCACGCACTTCGTCAGCGCCGTCCCGAGCCTGGTTCGTCAGGCGATGGACGAGTACGCGACCCTCACCGGCCGGTCCTACTCCCCGGTCCAGGCCTACGACTGCGACGACGCCGACTACGTGATGGTCGGCGTTGGCTCGATCACCGACGACGTGCGCGCCGTCGTCCCGTACCTGCGCTCACAGGGCATGAAGGTCGGGGTCGTCTCGGTCAAGCTCCTCCAGCCGTTCCCTGAGGCCGAGCTCGCCGAGGCGCTCCGCGGCAAGAAGGCCGTGACCGTCCTCGAGCGGTCCGACGACACCGCGCTGACCCGGCTCGTCACCCAGGCCCTGTTCAAGGCGCGCGCCAACGCCGACGCCGAGCAGCACCCCGGAATCCCGGCCCTCGCCGAGGTCCCCCGTCTGACCACCGCGATCTTCGGCCTCGGCGGTCACGACGTGCAGCCCCGGCACACCATCGCCGCCTTCAAGCGCATGGCTGACGGTGCGAGCGCGCCCCTGATCTACCTGGGCTCGCAGTTCTTCTCCAAGGACCCGTCGCCGGCCATGGCCGAGATGCAGGCGAAGCTCCGGTCGGCCTACCCGGAGACCGAGCTGATGGCCCTGGAGACCGAGCCGAACCCGGCCGTCCTGCCGCCGACCGCGATGCGCATCCGGTTCCACTCCGTCGGCGGCTACGGCACCATCGCCACCGGCAAGCTGCTGACCGACATCCTGGCCGGCGTCCTGAACATGCACTCGAAGTCCGCGCCGAAGTACGGCTCGGAGAAGAGCGGCGCGGCGACCAACTACTACATCACCCTCAGCCCCGAGCCGGTGCTGCTCACCAACGCCGAGCTCGAGGATGTCGAGGTCGTCATCTCGCCCGACCACAAGGCCTTCGTGCACACGAACCCGCTCACGGGCCTGGTCGAGGGCGGCACCTTCATCCTCCAGTCCGACCTGAGCCCGGAGGACGTGTGGCGTGAGCTGCCGGCCTACGCCCGGCGCACGATCCGCGACAAGCACATCCGCTTCCTCGTGGTGGACGCCTTCACGGTCGCCAAGAAGCACGCGCCGACGCCGGAGCTCAAGACCCGCATGATGGGCATCGCGTTCATCGGGGCGGTCGCCGGGCACGTCGACCGGGTGTCAAGTGGCGCCTCCGCCGAGGCGATCCAGGAGAAGGTGCGCGCGCAGATCGTCAAGAAGTTCGGCAACAAGGGCGAAGCAGTCGTCGAGGGCAACATGGCCGTCATCCGCGACGGCATCGAGGCCACCCTTGTCGTCGACTACGACCAGCCCGCGTTCCTCGCGATCGACGCCGAGCCGAAAGGCGGTGTGGTCCGCACCACCGTGCTGTCGGCATCGATGTGCCCGACCGCCGGTGACGAGCGGGCGACGCCTCTGTTCGACCCGGCCTACTACGAGGACCTCGTGGCCCGGCCGTTCCGCGAGGGCACGATCAGCGAGGCCCCGGTCCTGCCGGGTGTCGGCCTGTTCATGCCGGTGGGCACCGGCGCGGCCAAAAACAAGGGCATCTTCCGCCGCACGGTCCCGAGCTTCGACCCCGCGCTGTGCACCGGCTGTCTCGAGTGCGCCCTTGTGTGCCCGGACGTGGCGATCCCGAACACCGTGCACGAGATCCACGACCTGCTGCTGATGGGCATCAGGGAGATCGACGTCACCGAGCCGCAGCGCGAGGCGCTGCGGGCCCAGGTGTACCCGTGGGCGGAGCGGATCCGCGAGCTCTACCGGCAGGACAAGTCGGCGCGCGCCTTCTCCGACGTCGTCGCCGAGGCAGCGTCGGTGCTCGACACCGACCAGCGCGCCGTCGTCCGCAACGTCGACAAGGTCGTCGCCCAGCTGGTGACGTACCCGGTTGCGCGGACTCGGCCGTTCTTCGACGCGATGGAGTCCGCGGTCGCCGGGACCGGGGCCCTCTTCGCCGCGACGGTGGACCCTTGGAAGTGCACCGGCTGCCTGCAGTGCGTTGAAGTCTGCGGCGCGGGCGCGCTCACCTCGGTCGAGCAGGACGCCGATGTCATCGCCTCGCTAGAGGACCGCTTCGAGGCGATGACGAAGCTGCCGAACACGCCGAAGCGGTTCCTCGAGGGCGCGACGACGCCCGACGGCGACATCAAGCGGCTGATGCTCGACCACGCCAACTACTACGCCACGACCGGTGGCCACGGCGCCTGCCGCGGCTGCGGTGAGGTCACCGCGATCCGGCTAGTCACCTCGATGAGCCGGGCGCTCGGCGAGGAGCGTCGGCGTGCCCACCTGCACGAGCTGGAGGGGATGCTCGACCAGCTGAACGTCAAGCTGGACAGCCTGGACGCCGACGACGCCGAGCGCCGCCAGCGGATCGGCTCGATCATCACCGAGCTGGAGCAGGCCCTCTACCTGTACGAAGGTGGCCCGACCGGCAACGGTCCCGCCCCGACGATCGTCGCGAACTCCACCGGGTGCAGCAGCGTCTACGCCTCCACCATGCCGTTCACGCCGTACCTCGACCCGTGGGTGAACAGCCTGTTCCAGGATGCGCAGCCACTCGCCACCGGCATCTTCGAGGGGGTCTCGGCGCACGCGGTCCCAGAGGTCCGGGCGCTGCGCCAGGCTCGCCTCGAGCTCGACGACGCCTACGACCCGGCCAAGCACGACAAGCAGATGCGGATGCTCCACTGGCGCGACTTCACCCCCGACGAGATGGCGCTCCTGCCATCCGTGCTGTCGATCGGTGGCGACGGTGCGAGCTATGACATCGGCTTCGGCGCGATGTCCCGGGTGCTCGCCAGCGGGACCCCGATCAAGGTGGTGGTGCTCAACACCGGCGCCTACTCCAACACCGGCGGCCAGGCGTCGACGGCCAGCTACACCGGCCAGGACGCCGACCTCGCGAGGTTCGGCAAGGCGCACGAGGGCAAGCAGGAGGGCCGCAAGGAGCTCGGCCTGCTGGCGTCGTTCCACCCGGGCGTCTTCGCGTGTGCCACGGCCACGGCCCTGCACGGTCACTTCCTCAAGACGACCATGGAGATGCTCGGCTACGAGGCCGGGGCAGCCGTGATGGACGTCTACACGCCGTGCGGCACCGAGAACGGCATCCCGGAGGACCTCTCCAACGCGCGGTCCCGCCTCGCGGTGGAGTCCCGGACGGCCCCGGTCTTCGTGCACGACCCGCGTCGCGGGTCCTCGCTGCCCGACCGGTTCTCGCTGGACGGCAACCCGGACATCGAGAAGACCTGGAGCACCAGCACGCTCGAGTACGTCGACGAGTCCGGCAACGTGCAGCTGATGACGACAGCGCTGACACCGGCGGAGTTCGCGCTCGGCGAGGTGCGGTTCAAGAAGCAGTTCAAGAAGCTGCGTCCAGACCAGGACGCGAACGCGGTGCCGATCGCCGAGTTCGTCGACCTGGGCCCGGCGGAGCGGGCCGGCAAGGTGGCGTTCGTGTACGCGACCGACGACGACCGTCACCTGATCAAGGTGGCCTGCGCCGCGCCGATCGTCGCGCTCGTCGAGGAACGCCGGCGGTTCTGGGACACCCTGCGGTTCCTGTCCGGCCAGGCCGAGGCAGCCATGAACGCGGCGCACCGGGAGGAGGTCAAGGCCCTCACCGCGCAGTACGAGGACGCCATGGCCGGCCGTGAGACCTCCCTCGACGACATCGCGCGGGCGATGTCCGAGCTGGCCGCGTCGAGCAGGGCGCCGATCGACCTCAGTGGGGCGCTACGACCGTCCTCCGGTGGGGGAGCGGCTGCGGCTGCACCCGCCCCGGCGGCGGTGGCCGTCGCGGTCACGGACAGGCCGGTCTACCTGGACCCCGCCGACCAGGCGCTGTGCACGGACTGCGGGACCTGCTACCAGGAGCTCCCGCAGCTCTTCGAGAAGACGACCGCGATCATCGACGGCGCAGCCCGCACGGCGGCACGGATGATCCCCGGCGCGCTGGAGACCATCGAGATGACCCCCGACCTGCAGAAGCGGATCGATCGGGTCAAGGCAACCTGCGACGCGGAGATCATCAAGTGAGCACCCTGACGCCACCTCGCGCCGATGGGGCCGCCGAGCGGTCCCCGAGGGAGGACGTGTTCCGT
This sequence comes from Actinomycetales bacterium, assembly GCA_038204895.1. Taxonomy (GTDB): domain Bacteria; phylum Actinomycetota; class Actinomycetes; order Actinomycetales; family Cellulomonadaceae; genus Actinotalea. Next base: position 11,177 of record JBBRCL010000071.1, read on the forward strand.
TACGTCGACGCACGCGAGGCCCTCGAGACGACCCGGTCAGAGGTCGAGGCGCTCGAGTCCTCCGAGGATGTCGGCTCGTTCAACCAGCAGCTCGACCTGCTCAAGCGCCGGCTGGTCACCGACCCGCGGGCCTTCCGGGAGATGTTCATCTCGGACGGCATGCAGGCCGTGGCGTGGGAGTTCCAGCAGCCGGAGCTGAGTGGAGCGTTCGTCGAGCGCCTGTGGTCCATGCTGCTGCATGACGACGATGCCAGCGCCGTGCTGATGCGGTTCGTCTGGAACCTGCCACTGGGCAAGAAGCGCACCTTCGTCCGCGGGATCGACACGCACCTGTCGGACCGCTACCCGATGTTCGACGGGCTATCGGTGGACTGGCCGGCGGGCAGCAGCATCCCGCCGTACATCCGCGAAGCCGACGCTCGCGCCCAGGACTTCGAGCTGGTCAACCAGGGTTACCTGGGCTACATGAGCCTGGGCTACACCGCGCGCGACATCGACCTCTTCGTCTGGCTCGAGGCGTTGCGGGACAAGCAGTGCGCGGACCGCCCGTGCGAGCTGGGGATCTTCCTCGCCGGTCACAAGGAGCCCAAGGGCGGCTGCCCGGTCAAGATCCACATCCCGGAGGTGCTCGCGCTGGTCGGAACCGGTCGCTTCCGGGAGGCCATGGAGCTGCTGGAGTCCTGCAACCCGCTGCCGAACGTCACCGGCCGGGTGTGCCCGCAGGAGCTGCAGTGCCAGGGCGTCTGCCTGCAAACCAAGATGCCGATCGCCATCGGCCAGATCGAGTGGTTCCTGCCCCAGCGGGAGAAGCTCGTCAACCCGGACAGCCCCGCGCAGCGGTTCGCGGGTGTCGTCGACCCCTGGGAGGCCGCCACCAGTCCGCCGGTCGCCATCGTCGGCTCCGGTCCGTCGGGCCTGATCAACGCCTACCTGCTGGCGGCCGAGGGCTTCCCGGTGACGATCTTCGAGGCGTTCCACGCCCTCGGCGGCGTGCTGCGCTACGGCATCCCGGAGTTCCGCCTGCCCAACGAGCTGATCGACGACGTGGTCGCCAAGATCAAGCTGCTCGGTGGCAAGTTCGTCGAGAACTTCGTGGTCGGCAAGACGGCGTCGCTGCAGGACCTGCGCGACGCCGGGTTCTGGCGGATCTTCGTCGGCACCGGTGCCGGTCTGCCGCGGTTCATGAACGTGCCCGGCGAGCACCTGCTCAACGTGATGAGCGCCAACGAGTTCCTGACCCGGGTGAACCTCATGCAGGGCCTGCGCGCGGACTACGAGACCCCACTGCCCGAGACCAGCGGCAAGCAGGTGCTGGTGATCGGCGGGGGCAACACCGCGATGGACGCCGCCCGCACCGCGCAGCGCCTGGGCGGCAACGTGACCATCGTCTACCGGCGCACCCGCTCGGAGATGCCCGCCCGCGTCGAGGAGCTGCACCATGCACTGGAGGAGGGCATCGCCCTGCGCGAGCTGGCCTCCCCGACCGAGTTCCTCGGCGACTCGAAGACCAACTTCGTGACC
>JBBRCL010000072.1:0-12263 GCA_038204895.1 Actinomycetales bacterium
CCGGCGAGCAGGTGGGTGGCGAAGGAGTGCCGCAGCGTGTGCGGCGACACGTCGTCGGTGATCCCGGCCCGCCGTGCGGCCTGCCGGAGCACCGCCCACGCGGTCTGCCGGCTCAGACGCGCCCCCCGGACGTTGAGGAACACCGCGGGTGTCCCGCGACCGCCGGTCGCCATGGCCGGGCGGGCGCGAACCAGATAGGCCTCGACGGCCTGCACGGCATACGAGCCGACCGGCACGACGCGCTCCTTGCTGCCCTTGCCGAGCAGACGGGCCGACGCCCGGTCCGGGTCGAGGTCGACGTCGTCGACGTCCAGGCCGACCACCTCGCTGATCCGGGCCCCGGTGGAGTAGAGCAGCTCCAGCAGCGCCCGGTCGCGCAGCGGGACCGGACCCTCACCCCGGCCGGCGGCGTCGAGCAGTCGCTCGACGTCCTCGACGCTCATCGCCCGGGGCAGCCGACGTGGCTGGGCCGGTGGCCGAACCCCCTGCGAGGGGTCGGTCGTCGTCCATCCCTCGACTGCGCAGAACCGGTGCCAGCCGTGCACCGCAGCCACGACCCGCGCGGTCGAGGACGCCGCCAGCGGGCAGACGTCGCCGCCGCCCGTGCGCACGTCGGTGACGAAGGCGCGGACGTCCGCCTCCTCGATCTGGTCCGGCGCGGTACGCCCTCGGTTCGCAAGGAACCCCGTGTACCTGGTCAGGTCGCGACGATAGGCGGCAAGGGTGTTGCGGGCCAGGCCCCGTTCCACGGCCAGGTGGTCGAGGTAGGCCTCCATCACGCGCACGACGGCGGAGGGCGCGTCGCGCGCGGTGCCGGCGGTGCCGGCGGTGCCGGCCAGGTCAGGGCTCACATCGGCAGGATCGGGTCCACCGCCACCGCGAGGAACAGCAGCGTGAGATAGGTGATCGAGCCGTGGAAGAGGCGCATCTCCCCGAGCTTGCGGCCAGGACGGGGGTTGCGGGCACGCTGCAGGACGCCGACCGCCAGCCCGAGGAACCAGATGCCGAGGACCGCCGCGACCACGGCGTACACCCAGGTCATCCCGGCGAGCGGGACCAGCACAAGGGAGGCCGCCACCATCCCGATCGCGTACGCGAGCATCTGCCACGCCACCGCGACGTCCTCGGCCACCACGGGCAGCATCGGCACCCCGGCAGCCGCGTAGTCGCTGCGGAAACGCATGGACAGCGGCCAGTAGTGCGGCGGGGTCCAAAAGAAGACGACCGCGAACAGGGCAAACGGCGCCCAGGTGAGCGAGCCGGTCACGGCCGACCAACCGATCAGCACCGGCATGCAGCCCGCGGCCCCGCCCCAGACGATGTTCTGCGGGGTCCGCCGCTTGAGCACCATGGTGTAGCCGACCACGTACATCACGATGGCCAATGCGGTGAGCGCGGTCGCCAGCGGGTTCACCAGCACGGCGAACCAGACCAACGAGGCGACCGCGAGGACCAGCCCGAACGCCATCCCGGCGCGGGGTGAGATCTCACCGGTGACCAGCGGCCGGCGTCGGGTGCGGTGCATCACCCCGTCGATGTCCCGGTCCAGGTAGCTGTTCAGCGCGTTCGCCGCGCCGGCCGCGGCCGTACCGCCGACCAGCGTCGCCGCCATCAGCGAAACGGGCGGGAACCCGGCCTCGGCGAGCAGCATGGTGGGCAGGGTGGTCACCAGCAGCAGCTCGATGATCCGAGGCTTGGTCAGCGCGACGTAGGCGACCACCCGGGACCATCCGTTGGCCAACGGCCCCTTGGCATCGGCGCGCTGAGTACGCGCCACGACCGGCGCGTAGGAGTCAGGGCGCACGGGGGCGGGCTCCGATCTGCAGACGACTGGTGACCATGGTACGCCGGGCCCCTCGGCCCACCCGAGGGGGCGATCCTTGCCGTCGTCCACCACCCGGCCGGCGTGCCACTTGCGGCGACGCGCCGGTAGGCTCGGAGGCGATGGTCATCGGCTCGTCCGGTGTCCTCGCACACCCTGGCCGACCCCGTTGCGGGCCGCCGTGCCCAGCACTCGCCAGACGACCCCGGGCTGACGCTCCGGGCAGGAATGGGGATCCGTGAACAGCGCAGCCAGCACCGACCTCGAGTGGACCGACCTTGACGGCCGCGCCGTCGACACGTTGCGGGTGCTCGCGGCCGATGCGGTGCAGAAGGTCGGCAACGGCCACCCCGGTACGGCGATGAGCCTGGCACCGGCCGCATATCTGCTGTTCCAGCGGTTCCTGCGGCATGACCCGCGGGACTCCCGATGGGCGGGTCGGGACCGGTTCGTGCTCTCCGCCGGGCACTCCTCACTCACCCTCTACCTGCAGCTGTACGCCTCGGGCTACGACCTGTCGCTCGAGGACCTTGAGAGCCTGCGGACCTGGGGCTCCAGGACGCCCGGTCACCCCGAGTACCAGCACACCGACGGGGTGGAGATCACCACCGGCCCGCTCGGCCAGGGCCTGGCCTCGGCAGTCGGCATGGCGATGGCCGCGCGTCGGGAGCGTGGGCTCTTCGACCCCGACGCCCCCGCCGGCACCAGCCCGTTCGACCACACCATCTGGGTGATCGCCAGCGACGGCGACCTCATGGAGGGTGTGACGTCCGAGGCCTCCTCGCTCGCCGGCCACCAGGAGCTCGGGAACCTCGTGGTGATCTACGACGACAACCACATCTCGATCGAGGACGACACCGACGTCTCGTTCAGCGAGGACGTCCTAGCCCGCTACGCCGCCTACGGGTGGCACACCCAGCGGGTGGACTGGACCGACGGCGGCACCGGGTACACCGAGGACGTTGCCGCGCTGGCCGACGCCCTCGCCGCGGCACGGGCCGAGAGCGGGCGGCCGTCGATCATCTCCCTGCGCACGATCATCGGCTGGCCCGCGCCCACCAAGAAGAACACCGGTGCGGTGCACGGCTCGGCACTCGGGGCGCCCGAGGTGGCCGCCGTCAAGGAGCTGCTCGGCTTCGACCCCGAGCAGCAGTTCCACGTCGATGACGAGGTGCTCGCCCGGGCCCGCGCCGTCACCGACCGCGGCAGCCTGGCGCATGCGCAGTGGGACCACGCGTTCACCGAATGGCGCACCAGCCACACCGAGCGGGCCGAGCTCTTCGACCGGATGGCCGTCCGGAGCCTGCCGGTCGGCTGGACGGACGCACTGCCCGTGTTCCCGGCCGGGAAGGCCGTTGCCACCCGATCGGCGTCCGGCAAGGTGCTCAGCGCGCTGGCACCCGTCCTCCCCGAGCTGTGGGGCGGGTCGGCGGACCTCGCCGGCTCCAACAACACCTCCATGGACGGCGAACCGTCGTTCCTGCCGACCCGGCACAGCACCAAGGAGTTCAGCGGCAACCCCTACGGCCGCACCCTGCACTTCGGCATCCGCGAGCACGCGATGGGTTCGATCCTGAACGGCATCGCCCTGCACGGTGGCACCCGCCCGTACGGCGGCACGTTCCTGGTGTTCAGCGACTACATGAGGCCGGCGGTGCGCCTGGCCGCGTTCATGCAGGTCCCCGTGACCTACGTCTGGACGCACGACTCGATCGGGCTCGGCGAGGACGGGCCCACCCACCAGCCGGTGGAGCACCTGGCGGCGCTGCGTGCGATCCCCGGGCTCGATGTCGTCCGGCCCGCCGACGCGAACGAGACCGCCTGGGCGTGGCGCACCATCCTGGAGCGGACCCACCGCCCCGCCGGTCTGATCCTGACCCGGCAGAACGTCCCCACCTTCGAACGGGGCACGGCCGCCGAGGGCGACACCCTTGCCCCGGCCGACGGCGTCGCCGCGGGGGCCTACGTGCTGGCCGAGGCCAGGGGCGGCTCCCCAGCGGTGATCCTGCTCGCCACGGGTTCGGAGGTGCAGCTCGCGCTCGCCGCCCGCGAGACCCTCGAAGCTGACGGCATCGGCACGCGGGTGGTGTCGGTGCCCTGCCGGGAGTGGTTCGACGAGCAGGACGACACCTACCGCGACCGCGTGCTGCCGTCAGCCGTTCGCGCCCGGGTATCGGTGGAGGCCGGTATCGCCCTGGGCTGGCGCGACCTGGTCGGTGACGCCGGCCGGTCGATCTCGCTGGACCATTTCGGCGCATCGGCGGACTACCAGCGGCTCTACGCCGAGTTCGGCATCACCGCGGACGCCGTGGTTGCGGCGGCGCGGGCATCCCTGGCGGACGCCACCGCGGGCGCAACGCCGGGTGGACCGGCACGAGCCTGACCCAGGAGGACGCATGACGAACGTCAGCACGCCCGACAGCGCAGCACTTCCGGCACCGATCGCTCGGCTCCGGGACGAGGGGGTGGCGATCTGGCTCGACGACCTGTCCCGCGAGCTGCTCTCGGGCGGTGAGCTCGCACGCCTGGTGCGGGAGCGCGGCGTCGTCGGGGTGACCAGCAACCCGACCATCTTCGCCTCGGCAATGGCGCAGGGGCATGCGTACGACGACCAGCTCCGCACGCTGGCCGCCGCCGGGACCGCGCTGGACCACGCGGCCCTGGCGCTCATGACGCGGGACGTTCGGGATGCCTGCGATCTACTGGCCGGGCTGCACCGGTCCAGCGACGGGCTCGACGGACGGGTCTCGCTCGAGGTCGCGCCGAGCCTTGCCCGCGACACGGCCGGGACCGTCGCGATGGCGGAGCAGCTGTGGGCGATGGTCGACCGGCCGAACCTCTACATCAAGATCCCGGCGACCGCCGAGGGCCTGCCGGCGATCGCGGATGCGACGGCGGCGGGGATCAACGTGAACGTGACTCTGATCTTCTCACTCGACCGGTACCGCGGTGTGCTGGATGCGTACCTCAAGGGGCTTGAGCGCGCCCGGATCGCCGGTCACGACCTCGCTCGGCTCGACTCGGTCGCCTCCTTCTTCGTGTCCCGGGTGGACACCGCCGTCGACAGACGGCTCGATGCCATCGGGACCGGCGAGGCCGCGGCGCTGCGTGGCACGATCGCGATCGCCAACGCCCGGCTCGCGTACCGGATCTTCGCCGAGACCACGGCCACCGACCGTTGGCAGGACCTCGCGGCGGCCGGCGCCCGCCCGCAACGCCCGTTGTGGGCGTCGACGGGCGTCAAGGACCCGAGCTACTCCGACACCCGCTACGTGGACCAGCTCGTGGCACCCGGAGTGGTCAACACGATGCCCAGCGCCACCCTCGAGGCGGTCGCGGACCACGCGAAGATCACCGGCGACACAATCACCGGTGGGTACGACGAGGCCCAGGACCGGCTCGACCGGCTGACCGACCTCGGGATCGACCTCCCTGAGGTGACCGACGAGCTCGAGGCGCAGGGCGTGCAGAAGTTCGACGTCAGCTGGGCAGAACTCGTCGGCACGGTCTCCGAGGGTCTGCGCGGGGCCACTCGGTGAGCCCTACCCCGAACGTGGCGCACGCCAACCCGCTGCGCGACCCACGCGACCGGCGCCTGCCCCGGATCGCCGGCCCGTGCGGCCTGGTGATCTTCGGGGTGACCGGAGACCTTGCCCAGCGCAAGCTGATGCCGGCCGTGTACGACCTGGCCAACCGCGGTCTGCTGCCGCCCGGCTTCGCCCTCACCGGGTTCGCCCGGCGGGACTGGGACGACCAGGATTTCGCTCAGGTGGTGCACGACGCGGTCAAGGCGAACGCCCGGACACCCTTCCGGGAGAGCACCTGGGCACAGCTGTCCGAGGGCATCCGGTTCGTGCAGGGCGAGTTCGACGACGACGCCGCCTTCGACCAGCTGAGCCAGACCGTCGCCGAGCTGGACACCGAGCGGGGCACCGGCGGAAACCACGCCTTCTACCTGGCCGTGCCGCCTCGGTCCTTCCCGCTGGTCTGCCGCCAGCTGGCGCGCTCCGGGCTGTCCGAGCAACCTGCGGGCGCGTGGCGGCGGGTGGTGGTGGAGAAGCCGTTCGGCCACGACCTGGCCAGTGCCCGGGAGCTCAACGAGGTGGTCTCGGAGGTCTTCAGCCCGGAGTCGGTGTTCCGGATCGACCACTACCTGGGCAAGGAGACCGTGCAGAACCTGCTGGCGCTGCGGTTCGCCAACCAGCTGTTCGAGCCGATCTGGAACGCCAACTACGTCGACCACGTGCAGATCACCATGGCCGAGGACATCGGCATCGGCGGCCGTGCCGGCTACTACGACGGCATCGGGGCGGCCCGGGACGTCACCCAGAACCATCTGATCCAGCTGCTCGCGCTCACCGCGATGGAGGAGCCGGTGTCGTTCGACGCCGACGACCTGCGTGCGGAGAAGGAGAAGGCGCTCTCCGCGGTGCGCCTGCCGAAGGACCTCGCGCTGCACACCGCCCGCGGCCAGTACGCGGCGGGCTGGCAGGGCGGCGAGGAGGTGGTCGGGTACCTCGAAGAGAACGGCATCGGGCCTGACTCGGTGACCGAGACCTACGCGGCGATCCGCTTGGACATCGACACCCGACGGTGGGCCGGCGTGCCCTTCTACCTGCGCACCGGCAAGCGCCTCGGCCGGCGGGTGACCGAGATCGCCGTGGTGTTCAAGCGGGCGCCGCACCTGCCGTTCGAGTCGACGGCGACCGAGGAGCTGGGCGCGAACGCCCTGGTGATCCGGGTACAGCCGGACGAAGGCGTGACCATCCGGTTCGGGTCAAAGGTGCCGGGGACCTCGATGGAGGTCCGCGACGTCACGATGGACTTCGGCTACGGCCACGCGTTCACCGAGTCCTCGCCCGAGGCCTACGAACGCCTCATCCTCGACGTCCTGCTCGGGGACCCGCCGCTCTTCCCGCGCCAGGAGGAGGTCGAGCTGTCCTGGAGGATCCTCGACCCGATCATGGCCTCGTGGGCGACCGACGGGTCACCCGAGGCGTACCGGTCCGGGACCTGGGGACCGGCCTCAGCAGACGCCATGATGGCCCGCGACGGACGCTCCTGGCGGCGGCCATGACCGCCCTGACCCCACCCGGAGGTGCCGGATGATCGTCGACCTGCCGGACACGACGACCAGCGAGATCACCAAGACGCTGGTCCGCCTGCGCGGCGAGGGCGGAGCGGTGGCGCTCGGCCGGGTGCTCACGCTGGTCATCGACGCGGACGCCCGCGACGTGGAGGACGCCGTCAACGTGGCGAACGACGTCAGCCGCGAGCATCCCGCTCGCATCATCGTGCTGGCCCGGCACGCCGACCGCACGACCGCGCGCCTCGACGGGCAGATCCGGGTGGGCGGCGACGCCGGCGCCAGCGAGGTGGTGGTGCTCACCGCCTCGGGCGAGATGCTCACCCACAGCGACACCCTCGTGATGCCGCTGCTGCTGCCCGACGCCCCCATCGTGGTGTGGTGGCCGCGCGAGATCCCGGCGTGTCCCGCCAAGCACCCGATCGGGCAGATGGCGCACCGGCGGATCACCGACTCGCTGTGCTGCTCGGACCCGCTGGGCACTCTCGCCCGGCTCCGGGACGGCTACTCCGACGGTGACACCGACCTGTCGTGGACCCGCCTGACGGTCTGGCGCGGGTTGCTGGCGGCATCGCTGGACCTCCCGCCGTACGAGCCGGTGCTTCGGGCGGAGGTCAGCGGGGACGGTCAGCACCCCTCGGTGTTCCTGCTGGCCGCCTGGCTCGGGCACAGCCTGGGCTGTCCCGTCCGGATCGTGCGGCAGACCGGCGTCAGCGGAGTGACCAAGGTGGTTCTGCAGCCCGCGTCCGGGCCAATCGTCATCGAGCGCCCGGACGGCCGCACCGCCACCTTGCTCCATCCCGGCCAGCCGGTCCGGCGGGTGAGCATGCCGATGCGCGAGCTGCGCGAGTGCCTCTCGGAGGACCTGCGCCGGATGGACCCGGATGAGGTCTACGGCGAGGTGCTCCAGCACGGACTCAAGAAGGTCATCGGATGAGCGCGATCACCGTCGTGGTCCACCCGGATCCGGCAACCCTTGCCACCGCCACCGCCGCCCGGTTGCTGGTGCGGTTGATCGACGCCCAGTCGGTGCACCGTCCCGTGCACGCCGTGCTCACCGGCGGCGCGCTCGGCATCCGGGTGCTCGCCGAGGTCGCCGGCTCCCCCCTTCGCGACATCGTCGACTGGTCGGGCGTGCACCTGTGGTGGGGTGATGAGCGGTTCCTGCCGGCGGCCCATCCGGACCGGAACGAGACCCAGGCACGGGAGGCGCTGCTCGACGCGCTGCCCATCCCGCCCGCGAACATCCATTCGATCCCGGCCGCCGACGCGCCCGGCATCGGCTCCCCCGAAGACGCCGCCGCCGCCTACGCGGCCGAGCTGGCGGGCTTCGTCGTCGCGCACGACCGCGCGGCGGCCGGCGTCGAGGCCCGGCCCGCCGTGCCGGTGTTCGACGTGCTGCTGCTCGGGATGGGCCCGGACGGGCACGTCGCGTCGCTCTTCCCCGGCCGCGAGGCCGTGCACGTCGTCGACCGGACGGTGGTGGGGGTGCACGGCTCGCCCAAGCCCCCGCCGGAGCGGGTGAGCCTGACCTACCCGGCCATCGAGGCAGCCGAGGAGGTGTGGCTGGTGGTCGCCGGCGCGGACAAGAGCGCGGCGGCGGGTCGGGCGCTGGCCGGGGACCCGGTCGACGACGTCCCCGCCTCGGGCGCCCACGGACGCAGCCGGACGCTCTGGCTGCTCGACCTGGCGGCCACCCGATGAGCGGCTCCATCGCTGGCGGCCGGCCCGAGTGCGAGTGGACCGCCGTTGACGACTACCTCGAAGGACTGTTCCCGGAGGACGAGGTCGTCCTCGCGGCCCGGGCGGCGGCCGACGCCGCGGGGATGCCGGCGATCCAGGTCTCCCCGATGCAGGGTCGCCTCCTCCAGGTCCTGACCCAGGCGGCAGGGGCTCGCAGGGCGTTGGAGGTCGGCACGTTGGCCGGCGTGAGCACCATCTAGATCGCGCGGGGACTCACCGGCCCGGACGCGCACATGACCACCCTGGAGGTGGATCCCCGGCACGCCGAGGTCGCCCGGGCCAACCTGGCCCGCGCCGGCCTCGCGGACCTGGTGGACGTCCGGGTGGGGCCCGGCGTCGACAGCCTGGCGGCGCTCGCCGATGAGGGCGTGCAGCCCTTCGACCTGGTGTTCATCGACGCGGACAAGCCTTCGAACACCGCCTACCTGCAGGCCGGTCTCCGGCTCAGCCACCCCGGCACGGTGATCGTGGTCGACAACGTGGTGCGCCAGGGAACCGTCGTGGACGCCGGCAGCACCGACGCGCGGATCCTCGGCTCGCGGGCGGTGATCGAGGCGGTTGCCGCCGACCCCCGCCTGACGGCCTCCGTCGTGCAGACCGTCGGCAGCAAGGGCTACGACGGGTTCCTGCTCATCCGCCGCCGAACCTGACCTCCGCACACCACGCCCGTCGGTGAGCTCGCATGTCGCGGCGCACACCCGCCGAGCCCGGGGGCTGTGCGGCCCTCAGCCGCCGCGGCGCGCCCGGAGGGCTGCCAGGGCCTCGTCGAGGATCGCGGCGCCGTCCTCGTCGCTGCGCCGTTCCTTCACGTATGCCAGGTGGGTCTTGTACGGCTCGTTGCGCACGGGCTCCGGCGGAGCCGCCTGATCGCGTCCGGCCGGGAAGCCGCAACGCGGGCAGTCCCAGGTCTCGGGGCCGTCGACGCCGGCCTCCTCGGAGAAGCTGGGTCGGGTCTCGTGGCCGTTGGCGCACCAGTACGACACCCAGAACCTTGGAGCGGACTCACCACGCTCCGCCTCGCCCATCGGCCCGGCTCCGACACGTGAACCTCTGATCGCGCTTCCGCTGGCCATGTGACCTCCTCAGCCGACTCGCTGGATCAGACCCAGCAGGATGATGGTCGCCGTCCACACCAGCGCCAGGCCGACGGTGAGCCGGTTCAGGTTGCGCTCAGCAACGCCCGAGCTGCCGGCGCCGCTGGAGATGCCACCACCGAACATGTCGGACAGGCCACCGCCCCGACCCTTGTGCAGCAGCACGAGCACCACAACGAGAAAGCTGGTCAGAACCAGCAGGACCAGCAGGATGATGCGCAGTGCGTCCAACGGCCGTCCTTACGTCAGTGATCTGCCGCGCCGCGTGGCGCATGCCCGGTCAAGGATAGGCGACGCTCGGGGCGTCCGACGAACACGCCTCGGGTGACTTCGCCTCAGGGGTGGTGCGGACCCGGGCGGCACGCACCCGGGCCAACACCCGCCACCTACAGTCCGACCTGGTGCGACTGGTACCGCACGATGCGCGCGAACTCCTCCGCGTCCAGGCTGGCCCCGCCGACGAGTGCGCCGTCGACGTCGGTCTTGGCCATGATCGCGGCGGTGTTGCCAGACTTCACCGAGCCGCCGTAGAGCACGCGGACGGCGTCGGCCAGCTCGCGCGTGTACAGCTCGGCCAGGCGGTTGCGGATCGCACCGCACACCTCTTGGGCATCCTCGGGCGTCGCGACCTCGCCGGTGCCGATGGCCCAGACCGGCTCGTAGGCCACGACGACCTGCGCCGCCTGTTCGGCCGTGAGCCCGGCCAGCGAGCCGTCCAGCTGGGCGAGGGTGTGCTCGACCTGCTGACCGGCCTTGCGGATGTCCAGTCCCTCACCGATGCAGACGATCGGCACGATCCCGTGCCCGAAGGCGGAGGCCGCCTTGGCCGCCACCAGGGCGTCGGACTCGGCGTGGTACTCCCGTCGCTCGGAGTGCCCCACGACGACGTACGAGGCGCCGAGCTTGGCGAGCATCACCGGCGAGATCTCCCCGGTATAGGCGCCCTCGGTGTGCGCCGAGACGTCCTGCGCGCCGTAGACGATCTCCAGCTTGTCCGCGTCCACCAGGGTCTGCACGGAGCGCAGATCGGTGAACGGGACCATCACAGCGACCTCGACCGAGGCGAAGTCGTGCTTGGCGTCCTTGAGCGTCCAGGCGAGCTTCTGGACCAGATGGGTGGCCTGGTGGTGGTCCAGGTTCATCTTCCAGTTGCCCGCCATCAGCGGGGTGCGGGTCATGTGTCCTCCAGCCATCAGTCTTCGAGTACTGCGATGCCGGGGAGCGTCTTGCCCTCGAGGAGCTTGAGGCTCGCGCCACCACCGGTCGAGATGTGGCCGAAGCCGGCCTCGTCGAAACCGAGCTTGCGCACCGCCGCGGCGGAGTCGCCCCCGCCGACGATCGAGAAACCGTCGGAGTCGACGAGCGCCTGGGCCACCGCGCGGGTGCCCTCGGCGAAGGCCGGGAACTCGAAGACGCCCATCGGGCCGTTCCACGCGATGGTCTTCGCGGCGAGGATCTCGCTGCGGAAGATCTCGGCGGACTTCGGGCCGATGTCCAGGCCCATCTTGTCGGCCGGTATGGCGTCCGCCGCCACGACCGCGTGCGGGGCGTCGGCGGCGAACGAGTCGGCCGCGACGATGTCGATCGGCAGGACGATCTCGACGCCCTTGGCGGCCGCCGTCGCGAGGTAGCCCTTGACCGTCTCGACCTGGTCGGCCTCGAGCAGCGAGCCGCCCACCTCGTAGCCCTTGGCGGCCAAGAACGTGAACACCATGCCGCCGCCGATGAGCAGCTTGTCGGCCTTCTCGATCAAGTTGGCGATCACGCCCAGCTTGTCGGAGACCTTCGAGCCGCCGAGCACCACGACGTACGGCCGCTCGGGGTTCTCGGTCGCCTTGCGCAGCGAGGACACCTCGTTCACGACCAGGTAGCCGGCCGCGTGCGGGAGCCGCAGTGCGACGTCGTACACCGACGCCTGCTTGCGGTGCACGACGCCGAAGCCGTCCGAGACGAACGCGTCGGCGAAGGCAGCCAGCTCGTCGGCCAGCTCGCCGCGCACCGCGTCGTCCTTTGACGTCTCACGGGCGTCGAACCGGATGTTCTCGAGCAGGGCGATCTCGCCGTCGGCCAGCGCGGCAACGACGGCCTTGGCGGACTCGCCGACCACGTCATCGGCCAGGACTACCGGCTGACCCAGCAGCTCGCTGAGGCGGGCGGCAACGGGCGCCAGGGAGTACTTCGCCTCCGGCGCACCCTTTGGGCGGCCGAGGTGCGCGGTCACGATGACCCGTGCCCCGCCGTCGAGCAGGGCCTTCAGGGTGGGCAGGGCGGCCCGGATCCGGCCCTCGTCGGTGATGGTGGTGCCGTCGAGCGGCACGTTGAAGTCGGAGCGGACCAGGACGCGCTTGCCGCGCAGGTCGCCCAGTGTGTCGATGGTCTTCACGCCGGTTGCCAATCTTTCAGGGGTGGACATGACTGCGTCCGCGTACGGAGGTCACCCCCCCGGGCGACCACCGTAAGCGGACGCCTGTGGGTCAGATTCTCCGGCTAAGAGCTTGGAGCCCAAGTTTGCGGCGAG
>JBBRCL010000073.1:0-12238 GCA_038204895.1 Actinomycetales bacterium
TGTCTGGGGGTGCGCCGGGGCCCCCGGCGGGGGCGGCCGGGCGGACCCCCGCGGCCGCCGGGGGTGCCCCGCCGGCCGCGCTGAGCGTCAGGGCACCGACAGCGACGAGGGTGACGAGCCACGGGTTCATCTCTCCCCCTCGGTCAACAGGCGGGCCGCCACCGGGCGGGCCGCCACCTCCTCAGCCCACATCGCCGCGCGCAGGCGCTGACTGACGGCCTGCTGCGTGACGCCCAGTTGCGCGGCCACCGCGTCCTGGGTGGCCTCCCGGCCCAGAGTGCCCAACGCGTCGACGACGGCCCAGCCTGCCGGGCTGCGCCGGGCGAGCACCGCACCGAGGAGGGTGAGCACGGACTCCGCATCACGGGCTCGCTCGGGAACCGCGCCCTCGACCGCCAGCGCGACCGGGCGGGTGCGGCTCTTGGCCCGCTCCACCGCAGCCCGGGCGAGCACGAAGGCCTGCCCCGAGCCGGCGCGCGCGCTGGCCGGCAGGGGTTCGTGCACCGGGCCCGCGCCGATGCCGACGCTCCAGCCACCTGTGCGCAGCAGCTGCAGAGCCACCTCCACGACAAGACCGGCGTCCCGCAGGACCGCCTGCACCTCGTCCCCCACCGTGCGCTCGAACGCACGCACGACACCGTCCCGCCCGCTCAGCGGTGCCAGGTCGGCGAGCAGCGCCTCGACCCGGTCCCCCACGCGCCGGCTGGCGTGCTGGTCAACGGTCAGGACGAACATCTCACAAGGCTATCTGCTTGTTCTGATATCCACAAGGCCTAAGCATTGTCTTCTCGACTACCAGGCCGAGCCGCGACGGCCTCGAGGGCCAGCCGGTAGGAGTCCGTCCCGAAGCCCGCGACGGTCCCGGTCGCCACCGCGCCCACCACGCTGTGCCGGCGGAACGCCTCACGCGCCATCGGGTTGGACAGGTGGACCTCGACCAGGACAAGTCCGGCCTCCGTGACCTGAGCCGCCGCATCCCGCAGCGCGTACGAGTAGTGCGTGAACGCCGCCGGGTTGAGCACCACGTGCGCGCCGGCGTCGACCGCCTCGTGCAGCCATCCCACCAGCACCGACTCGTCGTCGGTCTGCCGGACGTCCACCGCAAGGCCCAGCTTCTCCCCCCACGCCTCGACCGCCGTCCGCAGGTCCGCCAGGGTCGCGGTGCCGTACACCTCAGGCTCCCGCACCCCCAGCCGCCCGAGGTTGGGACCGTTCAGCACGAGCACGCGCGTCATGGGGGAAGGCTAGAGGATCCGCGCCGTCTCAGAGCGCGACCGCGCCGGACGGCGGTGCCTCGCGGCTCACCTCGGCGTAGGCCGCGGTCAGCAGCGCCGGGTCGGGACCCTCGAGGCGCATCGGCCTGCCGACGCCCTCCAGCACGACGAACCGCAGCAGATCGCCACGGGTCTTCTTGTCCCGCTGCATGGCCGCGTACAGCTGCTCCCACCGGTCCCCCCGGTACGTCACGGGCAGCCCGAGGGAGGTGAGCACCGCGCGGTGCCGGGCCACGACGTCGTCTCCCAGCCGACCGGCCAGCCGGGCCAGCTCGGCGGCGAACACCATCCCGACGGAGACGGCGGCGCCGTGCCGCCATCGGTACCGCTCCACCTGCTCGATGGCGTGCCCGAACGTGTGGCCATAGTTGAGGAACTCGCGCAGGCCGGCCTCGCGGAGGTCCTGGCTGACGACGCCGGCCTTGATGGCCACCGAGCGTTCGACCAGCTCACGAATCACCTCGGCGCCCTTGCCGGTCAGCTCGGGGCCGGTCAGGAGGCTCGGGTCGGCCTCGATCAGCTCCAGGGTCCGCTCGTCCGCGATGAAGCCATGCTTGGCGACCTCGCCGAGGCCGGAGATGCGGTCGTTGACCGGAAGGGTCTCCAGGCTGGTCAGGTCGCACAGCACGCCGGCCGGCGGGTGGAACGCGCCGACCAGGTTCTTGCCCTCGTCGGTGTTGATCCCGGTCTTCCCGCCGATCGCGGCATCCACCATGGCCAGCAGGGTGGTCGGCAGCTGCACCACCCGGATGCCGCGCAACCAGGTGGCGGCGACGAACCCCGCCAGGTCGGTCGTCGCTCCCCCACCCAGACCGACGACGGCGTCGCTCCTGGTGAAGTCCGCCTGGCCCAGCACATGCCAGCAGAACGCAGCGACCTCCGCCGTCTTGCAGTCCTCGGCCTCGGGGACCTCCGCCAGGAACACCTGGTAGCCCTGCCCCACCAGGTCGTCGCGGACCGCCTCCGCTGACGTGGTGAGCACACCGGGGTGGACCACCAGGACCTTGCGCACCCGCTCCCCCAGCAGGCGGGGCAGCTCACCGAGCAGGTGGTGCCCGACGACGACGTCGTACGGCTGCTCGCCGCCGACCGTGATCGACGTTGGCGCGTCAGGCATCGCCGTCCTCCTGGGTCGGTGGGTCGAGGACGTCCAGGATGAGATCGGCCACCTCGCGCGGGCGCAGCCCGTCCGTGAGCACGTGCGCGTTCGCGACCTGCTGGTAGACCGGGCGCCGGGCCGCCATCAGGGCCTGCCACTGAGCCCGCGGGTTGCCCAGCAGCAGTGGGCGCGCCGTGCTGAACCCGACCCGCGGGGCCGCGACCACCAGCGAGACGTCGAGGAAGACGACTGTGCCACCGGCCGCTCGATAGGCCGCCAGCGCCTCTACGACGCTCGCGTCGAGCACGGCGCCACCGCCGAGGGCCAGGACGCCGTCGTGCTCGGCCAGCCCGCGCAGCACCGCTTCCCGCTCCAGCTCACGGAAGGCCGGCTCGCCGTCGACGATGAAGATGTCCGCGATCGTCGTGCCGGCGCGGGCCTGCACGTCGTCGTCCGTGTCCTTGGCGGTCACACCGAGACGCTTCGCCAGCTCGCGGGCGACAGTCGACTTGCCGGCACCGGGCGGTCCCACCAGGACGACCGTCGGGGCGTTCACCGCTGCAACGGAGGGACGGCCTCGAGGTAGGCCTCGAGGTTCCGGGCGACCTCCCGCACGCTGTCCCCGCCGAACTTCTCCAGCACGGCATCGGCGAGCACCAGGGCGACCACGGCCTCGGCGACCACTGCCGCAGGTGGCACCGCGCACACGTCCGACCGCTGGTGGATGGCCTGTGCCGGCTCACCGCTGACCACGTCGAGGGTGGCCAGCGCCCGGGGCACGGTGGAGATCGGCTTCATCGCCGCTCGGACGTGAATCACCTCTCCGTTCGACACGCCGCCCTCGATGCCCCCAGCCCGGTTGGTGCGTCGCCGGATCAGACCGGTGGCAGGGTCACGCTCGATCTCGTCGTGCGCCTCCGAGCCGCGGCGCGCGGCGGTGCGGAACCCGTCACCGATCTCGGCGCCCTTGATCGCCTGGATACCGACCAGGGCGCCGGCCAGCCGGGCGTCCAGGCGCCGGTCCGCGTGCACGTAGCTGCCAAGGCCGGTCGGGACCCCGTAGGCAAGGACCTCGACGACTCCGCCGAGCGTGTCACCGGCCTTCTGGCAGCTGTCGATCTCTGCGACCATCTCGGCCGAGGTCTCCATGTGGAAGCACCGCACCGGGTCGTCGTCGAGGGCGGCCAGGTCGTCCGGCGTCGGCAGGATCGCGTCGTCCGGCACGCCGACGCCACCGATCGCCACGACGTGCGAGACGAGCCGGATGCCCGTTGCCTGCTCCAGGAACCGCGCCGTGAGGGTGCCCAGTGCGACGCGGGTGGCGGTCTCCCGCGCGGAGGCGCGTTCGAGGACCGGTCGCGCGTCGTCGAAGCCGTACTTGCGCATGCCGACGAGATCCGCGTGTCCCGGACGGGGACGGGTCAGCGGGGCGTTCCGGGCCCGCTCGAGCGCGGCCGGGTCGTCCACCGGGTCGGCGGACATCGCGTCCACCCACTTGGGCCACTCGCTGTTGCCGATCTCGATCGCGATCGGGCCGCCCTGCGTGAGACCGTGCCGAACACCGCCCAGCAGGCGCACCTCATCGGTCTCGAAGGTCATCCGGGCGCCGCGGCCGTAGCCGAGCCGACGCCGGGCGAGTGCGGCCTGAACGTCAGCTGTGGTCACGGCGACGCCGGCCGGCAGCCCTTCGAGGATCCCGACCAGAGCAGGGCCGTGCGACTCCCCCGAGGTCAACCAGCGCAGCATGACGCCATCCTTCCACGCCCCGTCACGACGACCGGCCCACGTCCGGGCAACGGACGTGGGCCGAGGTGCGTGCGGGCTGTTCGGGTGCTGCGGTCAGTTCTCCTACGCCGGCGGGGCGCCGCCGGTCAGCGGGGCGAACGGGTTGCGGTCGCTGCCCGGCAGGACCGGCGCCGCGGGCTGCTCACCCTCGGTCGTGCCGGCACCGTCGGCGGCCGCCGACTGCGGGTCGACCAGGACGTAGGTAAACCCGGTGATCGTCAGCTCGAGGTCGCCCGCCGCGATGTCCGGCACGCCGCCCGTGGCCGCCTGAACGTCCTGACTCGTGCCGTCGAGGACGACCGTCAGGAACAGGCGCGCCGGGCCGGTCTGCAGCTGCAGGAGGAAGGCCGACACGTTGGCGTACGGTCCGACGACCTTGAGGACCAGCGGCACCGCGACGAACCCGTCGATCTGCTCCGGCCCTGCGGAGCCGGCTGCAGCTGGCTCCGCCGTGCCGTCGGACGGCGCCGCCGGGGTCGCCGCGGTGGTCGGGTCGGTCGGCTCCGCGGACGGCGCCACCGTGACGACCGGCGTCGGGATGATGACGATCTGAGGCGCGCCCGGGTTGACCTCCAGCACGAAGACGCCGGCGGTCGTGGCGAGGTCGTAGACCGTGCGGAGGTAGTTCGAGAGCTGAGCGTCGGTGGGGATCTGGGTCTGGAGCGTTGCGAGCTCCGCCTTGTAATCGTCCAGCTTGGCGAAGTCCCTGCGGAGCTCGGCGTTCTGGGTCTCCAGGATGACGTTCTCGGCCCGGAGGTCCGCCGCATCTGCGAGCGTCGTGGAGGCAGCGTCGAACCTCGGGCCGGCGACCAGGAACCAGGTGGCCACGAAGATGAGCAGGATCAGGACGACGGCGCCCCCGATCCAACCTGCGGATCGTGTGCTGCGCATCAGCCCTCCTCCTCCGTCGGTGCGAAACGGCCGGCGAACGCCTGCTCGTTGAACTGGACCGTTGCCCTCACCGTGTAGAAGGCCGTGCCGTCGGCCTCGGTGATCGTCGACCCGGAGAACCACGCGTCGGCGAAGCCCGGGATGGTCTCCAGACCGTCGAGCCACGCTGCCGTGTCCGGGTTCGTCAGGGAGTCAGCCGTGAAGGTGATCGTCCCGGCGCTCAGCATCTGGAGCGGGTCCACCGGCGCGGTCGGCAACATCATCGGCGTCGTGCTGGACACGATGAAGTTCTCGATGCTGACGCCCGCAGGTGCCGTGGCGGCGATGGCCGACAGGTACCCGGACCACAGGACCTCGGTCGACATCCCGACCTCTCGAGCCCGCTTGATGGAGTCGAGCTGGCGCAGGACGACGGGCACCTCGACGTACCTCTCCTGCTCGGCCACGAGCCGATCGGTGTCGGCCTGAGCGCCGCGCAGCTCCCCGTCGGCGTCACGCTGCGCAAGCACGGCGAGCCCCACGAGGCCGGCCCCGAGCAGGAGCGAGAAGGTGACCGCGACGGCGAGCCACCGCTTGGTCCGCGCGAGACCTCGCGCGGCCTTGACCTCCGGTGGGAGAAGGTTGACCTGGGGCGACGGCGGGGCCATCACCGCCTGTGCGCGCGCGCTCATGCTGGGACTCCGTACGCGAGACCGATCGCCATCGCGAGCATCGACGCCTCCCCGACGAGGGTGTCGGTCCGGACGGCCTTGGCCACCCGGATGGTCGCGAGCGGGTCGCCGATGGTCACCGGCAATCGGCTCGCGCTGGACAGGTACTGACCGAAGCCGGGCAGGTGCGCGCCGCCACCGGTGAGGACGACGACGTCGATCCCGGCACCAGGGTGGTTCCCGGCGTAGTACACGAACGTGTTCCGCACGGCCTCGACGAGCGGCCGGACGACGCCGCTGATCGCCTCGGCCGCGCCGGCCAGCTCATGACTCACCGCGAACCCGATGCCCACCTCGCGCTTGATGCTCTCCGCCTCCGTCGCCGCGACCCCCAGGACCCCGGTCACGGCGTCGGTGACGTTCTGGCCGCCCGACGGCAAGATGCGGACGAACTGCGGCATGCCGCCGGCCGCGATCACCACCTGGGTGATCTTCGCCCCGATGTCGACCACAGCCACGGTCCGGTGGACCAGGTCGCCGCGCACGATCGCGCGGAGCAGGGCGAACGGGTTCAGGTCAACGAGCTGCGGGCGCAGACCCGCACTTTCCACGGCTATGACGTTCGAACGCACGGTGTCCCGGGGGGCCGCCACGAGCATCCCGTGCATCATCCTGCCCGTCGGGCTCTCGAGCTCACCCGTTGGGTAGTAGTCCATCAGCGCGTCGTCGGTGGACATCGGGAGCAGGTCTTGCACCTGGAACGCCAGCGATTCGCGCAGCTGCGGCAGCGGCATCCACGGCAGGTCGAGCTCGCGGACCACGACGCGCTGGTTGCCGACGCCGATGTTGACGTCGCGGGCCGTGAACTTCGCCTCGCTCCACAGCTGCCGGATGGCTCCGCTCACGGCGGCGCTGTCCTCGACCTCACCGTCGCGGACAACCCCCGGGGGTAGCACGACCTCCCCGTAGCGCACCAAGGTCGGCTGGGCTGACGCCCCCCGACCCGAGATCACCATCTCGGCAGCACGCACGTGCGTGGTGCCGATGTCGAGCCCGATCACCCCAGCTCTGGCCACTGATGGTCCCCTCTCCCCGACGCACGCGCGCGTCCTGTGGTGCTATCGGGTGATCAGGCGGTGGCCTTGAGCCGCCATTGCGGTCCGGCTCGGAACTACCCGAGGATGCCGAGGTACGCCGACCAGACCGGCTCACCCACCGCAATGCCGATGAACGCGCCGAGGATCATCCACGGACCGAACGGGATGGCCGTCTTGCGGTTCGCACGACCGGTGGCGAGCAGAACGATGGAGAACACCCCGCCGATCAGGAAGGCGGCGAACGCACCGACGACCAGACTGCCCCAGCCGAGCCAGCCGAGTGCGAGACCGAGGACGCCCGCCAGCTTCACGTCACCCAGACCCATCCCGCGCGGGTACACCACGACGAGCAGCCCGTAGAAGGCGAAGAGCGCACCGCCGGCCAGAGCAGCGCGGCCGAGGGCACCCCAGTCGGCGCCGCCTCCGGGGTTGGCGCTCGCCAGGGTGAGCAGTCCCACCAGCAGCGGGTAGGAGGGCAGCACGAGGGCGTTCGGCAGGCGGTGGACGTCGATGTCGATGAGCACGAGGGCCAGGCCGACAGCCGCGAGGTAGAGATAGGCCGGCACCGGCCAGCCGACGCCGAGGCGCGCAACGACCCCGACGAAGAGCAGCGCCGTACCGGTCTCCACCAGTGGGTACCGCACCGAGATCGGGTTCGCGCAGTCCCGGCAGCGGCCGCGAAGTGCCAGCCAGGACAGGACCGGGACGTTGTCGCGTCGTCGGACCGGGTGCCCGCAGGACGGGCACGCACTGGGCGGTGACACGACGGACTCCCCGCGGGGGACCCGCCAGATCACCACGTTGAGGAACGAGCCCACCACGAGCCCGAGCACGAGGGCAGCCAGGAGCTCCGGACCCATACCCCGATCAGCCCTGCCGTGCCGTCGTCATGAACCCGTGTAGTCGAGCCACAGCGACGTCGTGATGACGCTGCTGAACGGCGAGTCCGAGTTGGGGTCGAAGTACACCGACGGGTTCTTGACCTCGGACGAGGTGATCATGCCGGCGGGTGCCGATGTGGCGCACTGGTTGGCGGCCAGCACCGAACCGACGGCTCCGGCGCTCGAGGTCTCGAGCTCGATCTGGTCCCCGGCGACGAAGGTCCCGCTCACGACGGGTGGACCGAAGCTGCCGGCCCGCCAGTTCGCGTGCGTGACCAGGTCGGTGTCGGCGAACATCCACAGGTTGTGGTAGGCGGGCTGGCCGAGGTCGTAGTGGTCCCAGCTGATGTTGCCGTAGCGCTTGTTGGCGCAGTCTGTCGGGTTCTGCGCCGAGGCGACGATCGTCATCCGGGGGAATGTCGCGTTGCCGGTCCCCACATCGACGTTCGCCTGGTCGGCGTAGTAGGTCCCGTCCATGCCGTTGGTCGTCACGGTCCAGGTGCGGCTCGTGGCGTCGTACTTCCACCCGCGCACCTGGGTCGAGGACGTCGCAGTCCCGATGGTGGTCGCCGACGTGCACGGGCCGGCGGCCGAGTAGGGCCGCACGACGCCACCTGAGCACAGGTCGTACCAGTCCAGGACCGCCCCGGGGTCGTTCCCGGCGGCCGCCATGTAGAACTGGTGGGCGTCGACCGAAGGGATGGCCTGGATACCCAGCTGGCCGACGGTGTTCCCCGGGTTGCTCGCGAAGTTGTTCGAGGAGAACGTGGACGGCTCGCTGCTCGTGACCGGTCCGCTCACCGACGGGTTCCCCGTCCCGGTGATGGTCGAGTTCGAGTGCACGCTCGCCACGCTCGGGTCGACGCCGTAGGCCGCCGTCACCGTGGTGCTCGCGGAGATGCTGAGCGGACCCGCCGTGAGGATGGCGTGCAGCGGCCGGTACGGCATGAAGATGTACTCGGACTTGACCAGGCGTGTCCGCGCGTCCGTGGCGGCGAACGACGGGATCGCCGAGAGTGAGTAGACCCTCCCGTACTTGACGTTGGTCGACACCGGCTTGAGCACCACGTACTGACCGTGCTCGTCGGTCTGGATGCACGTGCCGGCCGCGACGAGGGCGTCGAGCTGGCCACGGGCCCATGAACGCTCGGCGTCCTCGGTGGAGAAGATCCCGCCGGCACCCTCCCCGGCGCTCGGGAAGGAGATCGCCGACCCGGAGCACCACGAGGCTGAGGGCCCTGGGACCGGGTAGTCGGCGTTCGCGGCCGTGTACGCGCCCTGGACCTCGGACAGCGTGCGGTCCACGCCGATCTCGGCGACGGCGAGCGACGCCTCGTAACTCGTGCGCTCCCTGCTCTGCGACATGGCATTGACCGCGATCGAGGCCGCGGTGGCGGCGATCGCGAAGATGAAGACCGACACGCCGATCACGAGGATCAGGCCGAGGCCGGCGTCCTGCGACCACCCCCGGCGGAGCGCCCGACGCACACTACCGTTCATGTCTGTCATCCCTTGTTCCGGAGTCGGGCTGCGAAGGCTACCTCGCGGACGTCAGTGCCACGTCCGATGATCGCGTCGTACTGCATCCGCAGGGTGACCTCCTGCACGTCGTCGAACGACGCGGAGTCGTAGGTGAAGGCCATCCGCACGATCAGGGAGGATGCCTGACGGCGGGCGACCGCGGACGGTCCGGTGCCGGCGATGCGCCAGACGTCGAAGTGCACGCCGTCGGAGTTCTGCTGGAGCCGCCAGGTCACGATCTCGGAGGACTGGCGAGCGTAGTCGGAGTTGGAGTCGATCCAGAGCTGGAGGTGGACCGCGCAGGTGCTGTCACCGCTCGACGCGTCGGTGGGATCCGCCAGGCCACCGTCGCACTCGGCCGCCCGGGACTCGCGGATGTCACGTCCGAGACGGTCGAGGATGACCTTCGCGTCGGCCAGGCCGGTCGCCTCGTCATCGGTGTGGGTGAGGATGCGCCCGGCCTGCGTGACGGCCGTGACCACGAGGGTCGAGACAACCGCGAGCAGGATCATCGTGACCATCAGCTCGATGAGCGTGATGCCGGAGTCATCGGAGGCCGACCGCCGCCACCGGGACCTGACGCTGCGCATCATGGCTTGGTCCCGATGGTGAAGCTGGACGGGAACTGGGACGGCACGTCATAGGCCAGCCGGACGTTGCCGGTGCCGGCCGTCACGATCCGGATGCCGAGGACCCCGTTCTTCGCCACCACAGGTTGCGGGATGTCGGGCAGCTTGAGGTAGACCTCCTGGAACCCCGCGCAGGTCATGGTGAGCGGGACCCCGACCTCGGTCAGCAGGGTGCGCGAGCTGCTGCTCGTGGCGGCGCTGTACAGCACGACCTTCATCGACTGGGTGCCCGTGCCGGCCACCCACAGCCGGACGATGCCGGTGCCGTCGACGTTGGTCCTCTTGTTGAACGTCGTGGACCAGTCGGCGAAGCGCGCCGCGTCCGTCATGGTCAGGACCGATGCGCCGGTCGGCATCGTCGCGGCGGAAGGTGCCAGCACGCGTCCGGTGGCCGCGGGGTCGACGTTCGTCGAGTAGTGCGGGAGGGCAGCCTCGTCCCCGGCGACCGCGGTGAAGTACATCTGCGTCTCCAGCGTGGTGTCGCCGACGCCGTCGTTGTGCAGCGTGTACTGACGCTGGACGTAGCCGTTGGCCATCCCGGTGAAGACCTCGGGAGCGGCTGCCGCACAGCTGACCTCCGGGGGGACCGGCGGGCCGGTCGGCGTGGGGGTCGGGCCCGGCGGCGGCGGCACGGCACCGGTGATCACGATCGAGGTCGCCGTCACGGACTTGGTCCCACCCGCTGCTGCCGGCTGACCGTCGGAGATCGCCGTGACGGTGGTGGACGAGGTCGCGATGGGCTCGGCCGGGTTGGTGGCCCGGTAGAGGAAGAACCGGAAGGTCGTGCTCGGATCGATCCGGCCGGTGTCCACGATCCCGTCGAGGGTCGTGTCGGTCAGCAGAGCATCGACGCTCGTGTCCAGAACACCGTTATGATCGGTGTCCCCGTAGAGCCGCCACCCGCTCGTGGCGCCGCTGAGCGTGAGGTTCCACCGGTCGGGCGCACCCTGGTTGGTCAGGGTCAGGTCGTAGACGAACGCCGCACCGGGGTTGATCGTCACGGTCGAGATGGGGAGCTCGAGCTTGAACACCGGCAGCGGAAGGCCACGCTGGGTGTAGGCGATGATCGTGGAGGTCGACCGGGTGTGGACGACACCCTTCGTGGTCCAGGTCACGTAGACCGTTGCGCGGACCGCCTGGTCGACGGGTTGGTCCGCCATCTCGGTGATGTACCGGGAGACGGTGAACGGCGTGTGGTTGGTCTCTACGCCGGTCAGGACGGTGGTGTGCGGGTTCACGCCGCCCACGGTCGCGGTGACCACCGGCTCGAGGCCGCCGGCGGTGGCGCCGTTGACGTCGAGGCACTGGGCGATGCCGCAGCCGGAGAGCCGTGCGTCACCGGCGAGATCACCGCTGACCATGGCGAGGGAGCCGTACTCGAGCGTGCGCATCAGCTCGAGCTCGCGGGTCATGAAGTCCGTGGCCTGCTGATTCTGGCGGCCGAAGAGGGAGGCCTGCACCGCTGAGATGAGGGTGGTCGCGAGGGCGCCGAAGACCATGCCCGCGATGAGGAGAGCGATCACGGTCTCGATGAGGCTGAACCCGCTGTCGTCGACGGCACGTCTACGCACACGGATCATCACGGGCCTCCCCTCGCTTCTGACTCATGGTCCCGTTCGCAGGAGCGGAGCGGAAGGGTGAACTCTCCCTTCCGCTCCGCTCCTTCAAGGCTAGACGCCTGTCAATGGCGCCTGGCGATGGTCGGTCAGCAACCGGCAGCACCCTTGACAGGGACGCCGTCGATGCTGTCGTACGACCACGAGAAGCCCGAGCTGGAGCACACGGTGAGGACGTAGCCGTCGGCTGGGTTGACGGCGTCCGGAACCGCAGCGTGGGCGCTCACACTGTCGCTCTCGTTGAAGCCGGCCGTGTTGAGGTCGGTGAGGCTGGAGGTGTACACGTCATTGTCGGTCAGATAGGTCTCCTCGGCCGTGGCCATGTTCTTCAGGTCGGACTTCGCGGCGGCGTCCCAACCCTTCTGGCGCTGGTTGAGGAAGACCGGGATGGCGATCGCGGCGAGGATGCCGATGATGATGATGACGACGAGGAGCTCGATCAGGGTGAAGCCCTGGTCCTTCTCGTCGAGGGACTTGCGAATGCGAGCGATCATTGCGCTGCCCTTCGTCTGCGGTCTGAGGTACCGGCTGCCCGCCGGTGGTAGGTGCTGCATCTGCTGCATCGGGAGGACCCGGGACGACCTTGAGAAGTGATCTGGGCCACGTCGCGCTTTTCACCCGCACGGCGCAGGTCACTCCCGGCATACCGGACGAACTAGGAGCGTGGGTCGGTAGTTGCTGCGGCTGATCGGGTCGGTTTCGCCTTCGGTTGGCTTGGGGCCGTCGATCGTGGTGGCCGGGCTGTCTGGGGGTGTGCGGGTCGCTGGTGGCCGTCCTTGTGGCTGGGCGGGATGC
>JBBRCL010000074.1:0-11571 GCA_038204895.1 Actinomycetales bacterium
CCCGCTCGGTGGCGGTTCTTGGGGGGGGGGGGCCCCGCGGGACAACACCCCCCGGGGGTGGCCCCGGCGGCGCGCCCCCCGGGCAGTAATGCGGGGCCCCCGCTCCTCGCTTCCCCGTGCTGGGGTCGGGCCTCAGATCAGCTGAGCATCCCGTGCGGGTCGACGACGAACTTCTTCGACACGCCCTTGTCGAAGTCGGCGTAGCCCTGCGGTGCGTCGCTGAGCGGGATCACCGTGGCGTTCACGTTATTCCCGATGTGCACCTTGTCGTGCAGGATCGCCTGCATCAGCCCGTGGTTGTACTTCATGACCGGGCACTGACCCGTCGTGAAGCTGAGCGACTTCGCCCAGCCCGTGCCCAGGCTGATCGAGAGCGACCCGACCTTCGCCGCGTCGTCGACGGCGCCCGGGTCACCCGTGACGTACAGGCCAGGGATGCCGAGAGCTCCACCGGCAGCCGTGACCTCCATGAGCGAGTTGAGGACCGTTGCCGGTGCCTCGGTCGCCGCGCCGGCCCCGTGGCCGCGCGCCTCGAACCCCACGGCGTCCACCGCGCAGTCGACCTCCGGAACACCGAGGATCTGCTCGATCTGGTCCTTGGGGTCACCCTTCGACACGTCGACCGTCTCGCACCCAAAGCTCCGCGCCTGCGCGAGCCGATCGGCGTTCAGGTCAGCGACGATCACGACGGCCGCTCCGAGCAGCTGCGCCGACGTCGCCGCGGCCAGGCCGACGGGTCCGGCACCGGCGATGTAGACGGTGCTGCCCGGCTTCGTGCCCGCCGTGTAGGCGCCGTGGAAGCCTGTCGGGAAGATGTCCGAGAGCATGGTCAGGTCGAGGATCTTCTCCAACGCCTGGTCCCGGTCCGGGAACTTCAGGAGGTTCCAGTCGGCGTACGGGACCAGGACGTACTCGGCCTGCCCGCCGACCCAGCCACCCATGTCGACGTAGCCGTACGCCGAGCCCGGCCGATCCGGGTTGACGTTCAGGCAGATGCCGGTCTTGCCCTCCTTGCAGTTGCGGCACCGCCCGCAGGCGATGTTGAACGGCACGGAGCACACGTCGCCGACCTTGATGAACTCGACGCCAGGACCGGTCTCGACGACCTCGCCGGTGATCTCGTGGCCGAGCGCGAGCCCGATCGGTGCCGTGGTACGACCACGCACCATGTGCTGGTCGCTGCCGCAGATGTTCGTGGACACGACCTTGAGGATCGCTCCGTGCGGGACCTTCCGACCGACGTTCAACGGGTTGACGCCCGGGCCGTCCTGAAGCTCCAGTGTGGGATACGGGATGGACTCGACGGAGACCTTGCCCGGACCTTGGTAGACGACTGCCTTGTTGCCTGCCACGACCTACTCCTCTGCTCGAATCTGATGCACGAGCTGGGATCCACCGCTCATCACGGGGGTTCCAGTAGTAACGATTAGGTTACGCCCGAATGACACCAGGGGTAACTGCCGTTGACCATGCAATGAGACTGACCGCTCGAGACCGACCCCTCGGCGCCCCGCTGGTCGTGCGGTCCGCGGGTCCGCGTGGGGTAGAGGTCCTACCATGGTGAGTTCCCAGAACCACCGTCCCTGGGTGGTTCTCACAACCGTGAGGTCGTCGGCCATGGGAAGGATCACGGTCCGCCGCGACGTCGTCCGCCTGAGGGTGGGTGAGTCGTCCGTGGCGCAGGAAGACGTGCTGGCCGTCGAGGAGCCGCTGGAGATCCGGGTCGGTGGCCGGTCGCTGGCGGTCACGATGCGGACCCCCGGCCACGACGTCGACCTCGCCGCGGGTTTCCTGGTGTCCGAGGGCGTGATCTCGCGCCGTGAGCACTTCGACAGCGCTGAGTACTGCGCAGGGGCCAACGACGGCGAGAGCGCCGACAACCGGCTGGACGTCACCCTGGGGCCCGACGTGGCGCAGCCCCACTCCAGCCTGGAGCGTTCCTTCTACACGACGAGCTCGTGCGGGCTGTGCGGCAAGGCGAGCATCGAGGCGGTGCGTACCCAGTCGGACTACGACGTCCGCGACGACGCGCTGCGTATCGACGCCGAGCTCCTGGCCACCTTCCCGACGACCCTGCGGTCCGGACAGGCGGCGTTCGACCAGACCGGCGGCCTGCACGCGGCAGCGCTGTTCGACGGCGCACGTGGAGAGATGCTCGTGCTCCGCGAGGACGTCGGGCGGCACAACGCGGTGGACAAGGTCGTCGGCTGGGCGCTGCGGGAGGGCCGGTTGCCGTTGCGTGGCATGGTCCTGATGGTGTCGGGACGGGCCAGCTTCGAACTGACCCAGAAGGCCATGATGGCCGGCATCCCGGTGCTGGCGGCCGTGTCGGCACCCTCGTCCCTTGCCGCTGAGCTGGCCACCGAGCTGGGGATGACTCTGGTGGGCTTCCTGCGGGGAAGTTCGATGGTGGTCTACTCCGGCGACGAGCGCATCGTCGGTTCCCGCAGCGTCTCGGCGGCCGCGGCAGCCAGTGGCGTCAGGTCGGGCCCGCCGGCGTCGAGGTAGGCGAGCAGGTCGGCCCGCATGCTGGGTGCCCACGACGCCCGCAGGTGCGCGGCGACGTCGGCGACGGCGCGGTCGCGCGGGTGGTGAGCCAGGTTGGCAGCGATCTGGTTGACCATCCGGACCAGCGTCGTGGCGTCGCTCACCGCTGCACCAGCCCCAGCTTCAGCGGGGCCAGCTCCTGGAGCGACTCGTCGACGGCGGGCTCCTGCGAGGTGGGCATCACCTGGACGGCGGTGACCTTGTACTCGGGGCAGTTGGTCGCCCAGTCCGAGTTGTCGGTGGTCACGACGTTCGCGCCGCTGGCCGGGTAGTGGAACGTGGTGTAGACCACGCCCTGCGGCATCCGGTCGGCGATCCGGGCGCGAAGCACCGTCTCGCCCACCCGGCTCGTGATGGCCACCGCGACCCCGTCCACGATGCCGCGTTCCTCTGCGTCGTGCGGGTGGATCTCCAGGATGTCCTCGCCGTGCCACTGCACGTTCGGGGTCCGGCGGGTCTGCGCCCCCACGTTGTACTGGGACAGGATCCGCCCGGTGGTGAGGATCAGGGGGAACCTGCGGCTGGTGCGCTCGTCGGTGGGCACGAAGGGGGTGTCGACGAAGTGCCCCTTGCCGCGCACGAACTCGCCCACGTGCATGGTCGGGGTGCCGTCAGGGGCCGCGGCGTTGCAGGGCCACTGCAGGCTGCCCATCTCATCGAGCCTGGCGAACGAGACCCCGGCGAAGGTGGGGGTCGTGGCGGCGATCTCGTCCATGATCTGGGCGCCCTCGTCGTAGTGCATCGGGTAGCCCATGGCGGTCGCCAGCTCACAGGCCACCTGCCACTCCTGCTTGCCGCACTTGGGCTCCATCACCGGGCGGACCCGGTTGATCCGACGTTCGGCGTTGGTGAACGTCCCGTCCTTCTCCAGGAACGAGGTC
The DNA here is from genome assembly GCA_038204895.1 of Actinomycetales bacterium. Lineage (GTDB taxonomy): Bacteria > Actinomycetota > Actinomycetes > Actinomycetales > Cellulomonadaceae > Actinotalea. The sequence continues at coordinate 3,429 of JBBRCL010000074.1, forward strand.
CCGGGCAGGAAGACGTGGGCGAAGGCAGCCGTCTCGTTCAGGAACAGGTCCTGGACGACGAGCAGGTCGAGGGCTGACAGGGCCGCCTTCACGTGCTTGACGTTGGGGTCGGACTGGGCGAGGTCCTCGCCCTGGATGAACATGCCCCGGTAGGTCCCGGCAAGGGCCGCGTCGAACATGTTCGGGATCCGCAGCCCGGGTTCGGGGTCAAGGGTGCGCGCCCACAGCTGCTCGAAGACCTGGCGCGCGGTGTCGTCGCTGACGTGGCGGTACCCGGACAGCTCCTGGGGGAAGGAGCCCATGTCGCAGGAACCCTGCACGTTGTTCTGACCGCGCAACGGATTGATGCCCACGCCGGGGCGTCCGAGGTTGCCCGTGGCCATCGCGAGGTTCGCCATGCCCATCACCATCGTCGAGCCCTGACTGTGCTCGGTCACCCCGAGTCCGTAGTAGATCGCCGCGTTGGGCACCCCTGCATACAGCCGCGCGGCCGCCCGCACCTGGTCGGCGGGCACCCCGGTGATCTGCTCGGTCGCCTCAGGGCTGTTCTCCGGTCGCGCGATGAACTCCTCCCACTGGGCGAAGGAGTCGGCCTCGCAGCGCTGCTGCACGAAGGCCCGGTCGACCAGGCCTTCGGTGACCACCACATGGCCGAGGGCGTTGACGAGGGCGACGTTCGTCCCCGGGCGCACCTGGAGGTGGTGTGCCGCCTCGACGTGCGGGGTGCGCACCAGGTCGATCCGGCGCGGGTCGACGACCACCAGGGCTGCGCCCTTGCGCAGCCGGCGCTTCAACCGGGACGCGAAGACCGGGTGCCCGTCGGTGGGGTTGGCCCCGATCAGCAGGATCACGTCGGCCTGCTCGACGGACCTGAAGTCCTGGGTGCCGGCCGACGTGCCAAGGGTCTGCTTCAGCCCGTAGCCGGTCGGCGAGTGGCACACCCGGGCGCAGGTGTCGACGTTGTTGTTGCCGAACGCCGCCCGGATCATCTTCTGCACGACGAAGACCTCTTCGTTCGTGCAGCGCGAGGACGTGATCCCACCGATGGCCCCGATGCCGTGCTCGGCCTGGATGGCGCGCAGCCGTGTGGCGGCGTAGCCGATCGCCTCGTCCCACGACACGGTGCGCCACGGGTCGGTGATCGACTCGCGCACCATCGGGGACAGCTGGCGGTCACGGTGCGTGGCGTAGCCCCAGGCGAAGCGGCCCTTGACGCACGAGTGGCCCTCGTTGGCCCCGCCCTGCTTGTACGGCACCATCCGGACGACCTCGTCACCGCGCAGCTCGGCCTTGAACGAGCAGCCGACACCGCAGTAGGCGCAGGTCGTCAGCACGGTGCGCTGCGGCATGCCCAGGTCGATGACCGTCTTCTCCTGCAGCGACGAGGTCGGGCAGGCCTGGACGCAGGCACCGCACGAGACGCACTCGGAAGCCATGAACGGCTCACCCGCGGACGCCGACACCCTCGAGTCGAAGCCGCGGCCGGCGATCGTCAGCGCGAAGGTGCCCTGGACCTCGTCGCAGGCGCGGACGCAGCGCGAGCAGACGATGCACTCGGCGGGGTCGAAGGTGAAGTAGGGGTTGCTCTCGTCCTTGGTCGCGTCGAGGTGGTGGTGGCCCTCGACGCCGTAGCGCACCTCGCCCAGGCCCACCGTCGTCGCCATCGCCCGCAGGTCGCAGTCGCCGGCGGTGTGGTGGGTCAGGCAGTCGCGAGGGTGGTCGGAGGCATAGAGCTCGGTCACCCCCCGGCGCAGCCGCTGCAGGCGAGGCGACTGGGTGGTGACGGTCATGTCCTGGACGCACGGAGTGGTGCAGGAGGCGGGGGTGCCCTTGCGTCCGTCGATCTCGACCAGGCACAGCCGGCAGGAGCCGAAGGGCTCGAGCGAGTCGGTCGCGCACAGCTTCGGGATCTCGATCCCGGCCGACGCGGCCGCTCGCATGACCGACGTCCCGACGGGCACGCTCACCGTCGCGCCGTCGATCTGCACCTGGACCTCCGCCGCGCCGGGTCGGGCGGGGGTGCCGTAGTCACGTTCCTCGAGCAGCGTCATGGTCGGGCTCCTCCTGATCGCTCCGAGCGGTCGAGGGCCTCGGGGAAGTGCCGCAGGACGCTCCGCACCGGCATCGGGGTGAGTCCACCCATGGCGCACAGCGAGCCGTCGGTCATCACCTCCAGCAGGTCCTCCAGCAGGACGACGCCTGCTGCGGCGTCGCGGCCGGCGACGATCCGGTCGATCAGCTCGACGCCACGGACGGCTCCGACGCGGCAGGGCGTGCACTTGCCGCAGGACTCGGCCGCGCAGAACTCCATGGCGAAGCGGGCCTGGGCAGCCATGTCGACGGTGTCGTCGAAGACGACGATCCCGCCGTGGCCGATCATCGCCCCCTCCTGCGCGAAGACCTCGTAGTCCAGCGGCAGGTCGAACTGGGCGGGCGGGAGGTAGGCCCCGAGGGGGCCGCCGACCTGGACGGCCCGGATCGGCCGGCCGGAGGCGGAGCCGCCGGCGAACCGCTCGAGCATCTGGCCGAGGGTCATCCCGAAGGCGGTCTCCACGATCCCGCCGCGCGCGACGTTGCCGGCCAGCTGGAAGACCTGGGTGCCGCGGGAGCGACCGACCCCGAAGTCGCGGTAGAACTCGGCGCCGTGGGCCAGGACCACCAGGACGCTGGCCAGTGACAGCACGTTGTTGACGACCGTCGGCCTGCCGAACAGTCCGGCGACCGCTGGCACCGGCGGCTTGGCGCGGACCACGCCCCGCTTGCCCTCCAGGCTCTCCAGCATCGCGGTCTCCTCACCGCAGATGTAGGCGCCGGCGCCGACCCGGATCTCCAGGTCGAACCGGTGGTCGGTGCCCAGGACGCGGGGACCGAGCCATCCGCGCTGGTAGGCGATCGTGACGGCGGACCGCATGGTGGCCACGGCGTCGGGGTACTCCGAGCGGATGTAGACGAAACCCTCGAGGCCACCCACCGCGATCCCGGCGATGATCATCCCCTCGATCACCATGAAGGGGTCGCCCTCCATGATCATCCGGTCCGCGAAGGTCCCGCTGTCGCCCTCGTCGGCGTTGCAGGTGACGAACTTCGGGCCGTCCGGTTCGTCCAGGACGGTGCGCCACTTCGTCCCGACCGGGAAGCTGGCACCGCCGCGTCCGCGCAGGCCGGACTCGGTGACCTCGGCGCAGATCTGCTCCGAGGTCATCGTCACCGCCCGGCGCAGCGCGACGAGCCCGCCGTGTGCCTCGTAGTCCTCGGTGGACAGCGGGTCGATGACACCGACGCGGCCGAAGGTCAGCCGGTCCTGCTCCGCGAGCCAGGGGATCTGGTCGGTGGGGCCGTGGGCCAGCTCATGGCCGCCCCCGTGGAGGAAGTCCGCGTCGAACAGGCCGGCGACGTCCCCCGGTGCGACCGGCCCGTAGGCGACTCGGCCGCCGGCGGTGACCACCTCGACCAGCGGCTCCAGCCACATCATCCCGCGGGAGCCGTTCCGGACGATCTGCACGACCTCGCCCCGGTGGGTCGCCTCCGTCGCGATCGCGGCCGCGACCTGGTCGGCGCCGACCGAGCGGGCCGAGCAGTCGGCGGGCACATAGACGAGGGTCACGCGAGCTCACCGCCAGGCGCGCTGTCCTGGACCAGCCGGTCGAGCTCTGCGGTGTGGACCCGGCCGTGCAGGTGGCCGTCGACGGTGACCGTCGGCCCGAGCGCGCAGTTGCCCAGGCAGAAGACCTCGTCGAGGGTGAGCGACCCGTCAGGTCTGGTCTGGCCGAAGTCGACGCCGAGAGACCTCGTGGCGTGCTCAGCCAGGGCTCGCCCCCCCACCGCCTGGCACGCCTCTCCCCGGCAGACCCGGACCACCACTGCTCCCGGGGGGCTCGAACGCAGGTCGGAGTAGAAGGTCAGCACCCCGTGGACATCGGCGCGCGAGACGTTCAGCGCCTTGGCGACCAGAGGAACCGCTCGCTGGTCGACGAAACCGAAGGTCTCCTGGAGCGCCTGGAGCACCGGCAGCAGCGGCCCCCGTCTTGCGGAGTGGGCACCGATCGTCTCGAGCGCCAGCTCCGGGGACCACGGGAGGTGCCGTACGGAAGGGTCACTGACCATCGATGGTCACCCCCTCGGCTCGGTGGGTCCTCTCGCGAATCTACGCCGAAGGGTGGGCCTGTCAACGATCGGGCCCATCCCCCGGGGTCGTGCCGCGAATGGTGGGCGCAGGCCAGGGTCGGCGCCGGTACCCAGGACCCGACGGGCGGATCCCGGGGTTTCTGGCGTGGTGAGGGCCGTCGTCGATAACGTTCGCGCGTCGCGCGTTGCATGCTGGTGCAGGCAGCCGTTGCACGGCCGTCGACGACGAGCGGCTGCTCCGGACCGACCGGCGGTTCCGCCTGGGAGGGGTGAGCTCGTGACCGAGGTGCTCGAGCGGCCGCAGGTGACGTGGACGTGGTGGCGTGAGGCCTCCGGATCCGTTGCCGACCTCGGGGTGCTGGTGCCGCTCGCGGTAGTCCTGGTCGTGGGCAACGGTCTGTCGGCGACCGCGGTGCTGCTCCCCGCGGGGCTGACGTACCTGCTGGTGAGCCGGGTGTACGGGGTCCCGGTCGCGGTCCAGCCGCTCAAGGCCTTCGCGGCGGTGGCGATCGCGGCGGGTGCGGGGGTCGACGTCATCGCCTCGGGTGCGTTGATCATGGGCGTGCTGTTCCTCGTGCTCGGCACCACGGGTCTGCTCGACCGGGTGGCGCGGATCTTCCCGGTAGCGGTCATCCGCGGCGTGCAGCTCGCTGTCGGCCTGACGTTCGTCAAGATCGCGTGGGGACTGGTCGCGCACCCGCCGACGGAGTTCGACCTCGCGCCCACGCCCCTCGTCGCGGTCGCCGTGGCGGTGGTGCTGACCGCGGCGCTGCTGCGCTGGCCGCGTCGGCTCGTGCTCGGCGTGGTGGTTCTCGCCTTCGTGGTCGCTGTCGTCAGCACCTGGGGCTCGACCGCCCTCGAGTGGGGCCCGTCCGCCCTTGCGCTGCCGCACTTCTCCGTCGCCTCGTTCGCCACGGCGGCGACCCTGCTGGTGCTCCCGCAGGTGCCGCTCACGTTCACGAACTCCTGTCTGGCTCCGGCCGACGCGGCGCGGGTGTACTTCGGTGAGCGCGGCGTGAGGGTGACGCCGGGGCGCCTGGCGCGGACCCTCGGGGCGGCGAACGTGCTGGTCGCCGCCGTCGGCGGGATGCCGGTGTGCCACGGGGCCGGGGGGATGTCGGCGCACTACTCCTTCGGTGGCCGGACCTGGCGGACCCCGGCCCTGATCGGTGGGGCCCTGGTGCTCGCTGCTCTGGTCGGCGGTGCGGGCCTCGCGGGCGTCCTCACCGGGTTCCCGTTGCCCGTCCTCGCCGCGCTGCTCCTGGTGGCGGCGGTCGCTCATGTGCGGCTGCTGTCCGACCTGCGCGGCGCCACGGCGTGGGGGATCGCCGTGGGGGTCGGCGCGATCGGGTTCCTCACGTCACTGGGCTGGGCGGTCGTCGGCGGCCTGCTCGTGCACGTGATCCTCGATCGCGCCCGCCGGGGGAGGTCATGACGGCGGGTCAGGGAACGCAGGGTCCGGGCCGGACGACGCCCCTCGCTCCCGTACCACCGCTGGTCGGGCCCGGCGCGCCGCTGACCGCATCCGACCTCGCCCGGTTCTCCCGGCACCTGCTGCTGCCGGGGCTCGGGAAGATCGGGCAACGACGCCTGCGCAACGCCCGCGTGTGCGTCGTCGGCGCAGGTGGGCTGGGTGCGCCCGTCCTGCAGTACCTGGCGGCGGCCGGTGTGGGGACGATCGGCATCGTCGACTCCGACACCGTCGAGCTGTCCAACCTGCAGCGCCAGGTGGTCCACGGGACCGCCGACGTCGGGCGGTCGAAGGCCGCCAGCGCCGCCGAGGCGGTCGCCGCGATCGACCCGGCGATCGTCGTCGTCCCTCATGCACTGAGACTCGATCCGGACACGGTCGACCTGCTGACCGGCTACGACCTCGTCGTGGACGGGACCGACAACTTCGCCACGCGCTACCTCGTCAACGACGCCTGCGTCGATGCGGGTCTGCCGGAGGTGTGGGCGTCGGTGCTGCGCTTCGACGCGCAGGTCAGCGTCTTCTGGGGTCGCCCGCCCGCCGGGTCCGGTGTGGCTCCGGTCCAGCTGCGGGACCTGTTCCCGCGCCCGCCCGAGGCAGGATCGGTTCCGTCCTGCGCGGAGGCCGGTGTGCTCGGGGCGATGTGCGGGCAGGTGGGATCGCTGATGGCCACCGAGGCGATCAAGCTGATCACCGGGACCGGCCGACCGCTGCTGGGCCGGGTGCTCGTGCTCGACGCGCTGGAGCAACGATGGACCGAGGTCCCGCTGGTCGGACGGGCGCCCGACGACTCATCTGGGCGGCGTCCCGCCCCGCCAGACGCCACGCATCACGAGACGGTCCCGACGGTCTCGGCCGCCTCCCTCCGCCTGCTCCTCGACCGGGCGGGGGACGGAGAGGCCGGCGTCACCGTGGTCGACGTCCGCGAGGTCGCCGAGCACGCGTCAGGTGTCATCGCCGGTGCGGTGTCGATCCCGCTCGGGGACCTGCTCGCCGGGCGTGGGGTGGCCGGCCTCCCGGCCGCCGGCCCGCTCGTGGTCGTGTGTCACGCCGGCGTGCGGTCCGAGGTCGCTGCGCGGTTCCTGATCGGTTCCGGCTTCCGCGGCGTCTCCCATCTCGCGGGCGGCATGATGACCTGGCACGAGGAGCACGGTGCCGGCGGGCAGACGGTTCGAACACCTGGGGGAGACGGATGAGGACGGTGGCCGAGCACCTGGCGGAGGCGTTGGCGCTGGTCGCGCCCCTGCCGCCGGTCGCGATGCCCCTCGCCGATGCCCTCGGCGGGTGGCTGACGCAGGACGTCGTGTCGGGCGACGACCTGCCGCGTTGGGACAACTCGGCGATGGACGGGTATGCGGTCCGCGCGGCCGACACGGCGGGCGCCGGTCGGCGCGCGGTCCGCCTCTCGGTGATCGCCGACCTCCCCGCCGGGAGCGCCGAGATCCCGGTCGTCGCACCGGGGACCGTCGCGAGGATCATGACCGGGGCGCCCGTCCCGCCGGGCGCGGACGCGATCGTCCCGGTCGAGGCGACCGATGGTGGGACGAGCAGCGTCCTGATCTCTGCCGTCGCCGTGGCAGGCGCCCACATCCGGCGCGTGGGTGAGGACCTGCATGTCGGTGACCTCGTGGTGCCGGCGCAGACGCGGCTCGGTGCGCGGCACCTCGCGGCGATCGCCTCGGTGGGGGTCGCGACGGTCATGGTCCGCCGTCGACCCGTGGTCGCTGTCGTCTCGACGGGTTCCGAGCTCGTGCCCGCCGGCGCCGTGCTCGGTCGTGGCCAGATCCCCGACTCCAACTCCCTGCTGCTCGCCGCGGCGGTGAGCGCGGCCGGCTGCGTCGTGCGACGCGTGGGGGGCGTCGCCGACGACCCGGCGGCCTTCTCCCACCTTGTCGCTGAGCTGGACGGCGAGGTCGATCTGGTCGTCACCTCCGGTGGGGTGTCCATGGGTGCCTACGAGGTGGTCCGTGAGGTGCTCGGTGTGCTGCCCACGATGGCGTTCGTCCAGGTGTCGATGCAGCCGGGCAAGCCGCAGGGGCTCGGCACGCTCTCCGGCGGTACTCCGATCCTGTGCCTGCCGGGCAACCCGGTCAGTGCGTTCGTCTCCTTCGAGGTGTTCGTCCGCCCGGTCCTCGAGCGTCTCGCCGGGCACCCGGACGGGCCGGTAGGCGTCCTTCGCGCGACCGTCGACGACGAGTGGCGCACCCCGCCCGGTCGCACGCAGTACATGCCCGTCGTGGTGACCGGGCCGGAGCACGACCTCCGCGTGCGGCGGTCCGCCCCTGGCGGCTCGGCCTCGCACCTGGTCGCGGGTCTCGCCCGCGCCGACGGCCTGGTGATCGTCCCCTCCGACGTCGAGCGTGTCCGCGCCGGCGACCAGCTCGAGCTCATGAGGACCCCGTGACCACCGATCAGCCCTTCACCCACCTCGACGAGGCCGGCCGTGCCCGGATGGTCGATGTCACGGCCAAGGCCCCGACCGTTCGAGAGGCCACGGCGACCGGCCTCGTGCGGTGCGGCGAGCAGGTCGTCACGGCGCTGCGTTCC
>JBBRCL010000075.1:0-11496 GCA_038204895.1 Actinomycetales bacterium
CGTCGAGCGGTCCTTCAACACCGTCAAGCAGTGGCGAGCCCTGGCCACCCGCTACGACAAACTCGCCATCGTCTACCGCGGCGCAGCCGTCCTACGCGCGATCACCATCTGGCTGAAGCACCTTTAGAGACACGCTCTAGCCGCACTCCGAGGGTCAGGCCCGGCGTGGGCGCTGGAGCGTCGCCCGACGGCCGAGCGGTCGGCCCAGGTCCCCGGCGGTGAGCACGGCCGCGTCGTCCCCGGCTGGGTCCGGCCGGAACACCCCGTCCCGCCGGTGCAGCGCGAGCTGGACGACGCTGGCGGTCGAGAGGCACCCGCAGTCCATGGCGCGACACACGGTGCGGCGTGCCGCAACCACGGTCCTGGCCATCTCGCTCTTCTGTCGAGAGTCGCCAGGGCAAGTCACGGATGTCAGCGCGTCAATGCTTGATCGGTCCGAGCGCGTGCCGACACCCGACCCGTGGCGTGACCGAGCCTCACCCGGCCAGCGGCAGTTCGTCCTGCAGATGAGCGGTGACGTGCACATCCGGGGTGCCGTGCACATCCGGATCGACCGATGATCCTCGAGGTGGCTTCGGGGCCTCGGGCTCGCCGCCGGGCGCTGCCCCCACCGCAGCTGCGCCCGGTGGCGATCCCTCGTGCGGCGATTCGCCAGCCCACGACCCAACCGGCGGGTCCAACTGTCTGCCGTCGACCCGCCGGAAGTCCCATGCACCGTCGGTGGACCGACGGATCGCGAGGCTCCGTTGGTGCACGACCTTGTGGTGATACCAGCACAGCAGAATCCCGGTGGACACCGAGGTGGTTCCGTTGTCCCGGCCCCACCATCGGGTGTGATGCACTTCGCCGAGCGTCGGCGGGGCGCTGCAGCCCGGGTACTGGCAGTGCCGGTCGCGTGCCACGACGGCTCGCCTCATGGCGCCGGTGTACGTCCGCTGGCTCCGGCCGACATCCAAGGGCTGGCTTGCAGGCCCGAAGACCACCCGGGTCATCTCGCTGTCGCAGGCGATTCGCGCCAGGACCGACATCGGGATGGGCGTGCCGTCGTCGAGCTCCGCGGGTCCGGTCCCGAAGTGGCCGTCCGCGGCTGCGTCCCCGTGCTCCGCGTGCTCACGGTCCAGGCGCTGCATCGTCTCCCACGAGACGTGAACGCTGACGTGCGGCCGGACCAGCGCGCCCCCGCCTCCCACCAGACCCTTGTCGAGGACGAGGTTTGCCAGGCCGGTCAGTGCGGCCGCCCGGCGTTGGTCCGGTGTGCGGGTGTCGTCGGCGGCCGGCACGCCGGTCATTGCTCGAAGCGCGGTCACCAGCACGTCACCGTGCTCCGCCGTGAGGAACCCCTGCACGTCCATCCCGTCCTTGCGGGGGGTGACGTGCAGGTACTCCTTGGCCTCGGCGGCGAGCTGCTCCGCCTCGTGGGCGGCCTCGTCGACCGCAGCAGCCCATCGGCGGACCGTGCGACGGTAGTCGTCCACCCCCATCCGCGTGGCCGCGCTGACCAGAAACTCCTCGTTCCGGTCGGTGCGGTCGCTCGCGAGGACGGCCCGTCTCACGTCCGACGTCGGCGCGAGCTGCGTCAGGACCTGGGCGTGCTCGAGGCTGATCCGGCCCGCACCGGCGGCGGCTCGGGTGGCGGGCAGGTCCTCCGTGAGCGCCCTGCCAAGGGCCACCTCTCGTCGTGCGGCGCCGACCGACGCCCCGGCCCGCCTGGCCACCCATTTCGGGAACGTCCGGGACCCTCCGCTCGACGCCCAGCGACCATCCGCCTCGACGTGGGAGAGCAGCCGCGCGCTGAACACTCGGATGCGGTCGCACAGGGAGCGGAGCTCGTCGTGCGCGGCTGTTGCCTCGCCCACCTCGAGCGACTCGGGCGGCACGTTCGTCAGTGCGGCGACGGCGTCGCGCAGCATCGTGAGCTGCTGGGCGAGCGCGACCCTGCTGCCCACCGCACCGTGCACGCTGTCCGGGCCCACCGCATCCTCCTCACCCTCGTCGTACGAGTGTACGAACCACCACCGACACGGACAATTCGGGCCATCGCATCGGGGGATCGGGTGGACGGCTGGGCGCGGTGTGCATCGTCGTGCGGTGCATTGCCGGGCGCGGGCGCGGGGGCTGACGGCTGGGCGCGGTATGTGCCGCCGCCGCAACACGTACCGCGGACTCAGCCGCTACGCGTCGCTGCGGGTGCGGGAGAACATCACGGCATCGCGCCGGGCACCCGCCCGCCAGCGCGCTCCGCGCAGCACGCCCTCCTCGCGGAAGCCGGCGGCCAGCAGCGCGCGACGCTCGGCGACGTTGTCGACCTCGGTGTCCGCCTCCACCCGCCATGCGTCGGTGGTCGCGAAGAGCTCGTCGGCCAGGATGCGCTGGGCCCGGGCGCCGAGCCCGCGGCCTCGGTGCTCCGGAAGGACGGTCACCCCGATCCGCCAGGCCAGGCTGCGCCGGTTGGGCCCGTACGCCACCTGGTGGAAGGTGACCCGGCCGAGCACTGCGCCCGCGGCGTCGGAGATCACCCGCGAGCCCGATCGCGAGGCCCCGCGGTGCCCGTCGCCGAGGTCGTCGTCGTCGTAGTAGTCGTGCTCGCTGCGGACCTCGCGACGGGAGAAGGTGTCCAGGACGAGGGTGTCGTCGGGGGTCGACTCCCGCAGCACGACGTCGTCCGGGGTCAGCTGACCGCTCGCGGGCTCGGGGCTCATGCGCCGAGCATCCCGCGTCGGTGTGCCGCGCGTCATCTGGTCGCCGAACGCGCGTCACCATCGGCCGACCACGCACCGAGCGGGCTCAGGCCCCGACGTCGCGACCGGCGAACCGGGCCCAGGCGGCGGTGCCGAAGACCGCCAGGTACACCAGCGCCGAGGCCGCACCGGGCCGGACGCCGTCGAACCCGATCGGGTCGCGCAACAGGTCGCCGAACGCCAGCCAGTGGTGCGTCGGCAGGTACGGCCCGATGGCGGACAGCTGGGGGATCTGGTCCATGATCTGGCTGGCCAGCGCAACGATCAGGGTGGCGGTCGTTGCGGCGATGGGCTGCTCGGTGAGCGAGGAGATGAACAGCCCGATGGCGCCAAGGGCGACCATGCACAGCGCGACGTAGCCGCAGATGAGCAGCAGCCGGCCCGCTCCCTCGCCGAACGGGACCGTGCTCCCGGAGAGCGTGACGAGCGGCCCGCCGCCGAACAGGGCCAGGCCAAGCAGCGCCCCGACCCCGGCCACCAGGAACGTCGCCGCAACCGTGAACACCACGATCCCGCCGAGCTTGACCAGCACCAGCCGGGCCCGGTCCACCGGGACGGCGAGCAGGTAGCGCAGCGTGCCGAGGTTGGCCTCCCCAGCCAGGGAGTCGCCTGCGATGGCGGCCACCGCGATCGGCAGGAACAGCGGCATCTCGAGCACCAGTGCCGCGAGCGCGACGAACAGCCCGTTGCCGGTGATCCGGTCGAGGAAGGGTGCGGACTCGCCTCCGCCGTGCGGCGACGCCCGGACCGCGATCGCCAGGATGACCGGGACGGAGATCAGGATCAGCCCGCCGACCCAGTTGCGCCGCCGGCCGAAGATCAGCCACAGCTCGGACCGGAAGAACCTCGCCGGCACCGGGCGCCTGGCCCGCGCGGGGACCTGCTGCCCACCTGGGGCGACCTCAGCCGCTGACATCGAACCCCTCCCCGGTGAGCTCGACGAACATCTCCTCGAGGTTCCCGGCGAGCACCTCGAACCCGCGCACCGGCACGTCACCGTGCACCAGCGCAGCCACCAGGGCCTCCGGCACGACGCCGTTCAGCACCCCCGTGACCAGGTCGCCCACCGCAGCGACCTCGGTGAGCCCGCGCTCGGTCATCACCCGCGTTGCGCCGTCCGGGTCCGGCGTACGCACCGCGCCGCGGGGTGCCGTCCGGGCGCGCAGCTCCGGCAGCGGCGCCTGGGCGACCAGCCGACCAAGGTGCATCACGCCGACGTGCGTGCAGATCTGCTCCACCTCGGAGAGCAGGTGCGTTGACAGCAGCACGGTCGACCCGGCCTGGGCCAGCTCCAGGAGCAGGGCGCGGACCTCGCGGGTGCCCTGCGGGTCCAGGCCATTGGTCGGCTCGTCCAGCAGGAGCAGATCGCGAGGTCGCAGCAGCGCAGCTGCGATGGCCAGCCGTTGCCGCATGCCGAGGGAGTAGTGGTGGTACCGCTTGTCGGCCGCGGCCCGCAGGCCCACCCGGTCGAGCGCGGCACCGATCCGGGCGGACGTGGTCCGGGCGTCCACCGTGCGGTCGGCCGCGTCCAGCCGACGCAGGTTGTCCAGCCCGGACAGGTACGGGTGGAACGCCGGCCCCTCGACGATGGCGCCGACCCGGGGCAGCACCTGGGCGGCCCCCCGCGGCATCGGCTCGCCGAGCAGGGAGTGGTCCCCGGCGGTCGGCCGGATCAGGCCGAGCAGCAACCGGATCGTGGTGGTCTTGCCCGAGCCGTTCGGGCCGAGGAACCCGTACACCGCGCCGGTGGGCACCGCCAGGTCGATGGCGTTCACCGCCACCTGCCCGGACCGGAACCGCTTGGTGAGTCCGCTCGAGCTGATCGCGAGGTCGGTCACGGCTGCGCCCCCTGGTCCTGCGCCGCCTGGCCCTGGGCCGCCTGGTCCGCCGCGACCTGCTGCAGGCGGTCGCCGTCGACCGCGCCCGCGAAGAGGCGGCCGTCGTCGGTCAGCAGCACGGAGAACAGCCGGGTCGTGAGGAGGCGCCCGGACCCCCATGAGCCACTGACCTGCGGCATCAGGGCGAGCAGCTGTGCAAGCGACCCCCGGTTGTCGCCGCCGTCCCTGAGCTGGGCCGGCGCCCGGGTGACCACGACGGTGGTCCAGCCGTCGCCGATCACGGCAACGGGCGCGTCGCCGACGCCGGACCCGGCTGCGCCGTCGAACGCGCCGGCGGGGTCCGGCCCGAAGCCCTCCCGCACCGTCGCGCCGGCGGGCGGGGTGAACCGGAAGACGTCCGGGTCGGGCTCGGTGAAGGCGACCGTGCTGAAGCCGATCTCCAGGGCGGGCCGTCCCGGGTCGCCGGCGGCGAACACCTGCAGCCGGGTCGGCACGCGCTGCTCGGCGTCGATCGCCACCCGCACGCTGCCGATCAGGGAGCCGGGCTCCGACGGCGCCAGGACCAGCTGGTGCACCGCGCGCCCGGCGACGACGTCGTTCTCCCCGGTGCTGACCGTCGACGAGCCGGCGAGCGCGGCCAGGGCCGAGAGCAGGTCCGACGCCCCGCCGCCGGACGGGTCAGCACCCTCGTCGATCCCGCCGTCGCCGCCGGCCAGGTTCGCGGGCCCGAGGTGCGTGACTGTGGCATCAGGACTGGACCAGAGCCACGCATCGGCGTCGCTGATCACCAGGTCGGACTCCGCGAGCACCCCCAGCAGCGCCACCCGGACACCGCCGGGTCCGGCCCAGACCCGAAGGGTGCTGTCCCCGGTCAGCAGGGCCGCCCACGATCCTTCGGCAGCGCCGCCGAGACCGGCCGGAAGCAGGGGCAGCCCCAGGTCGACCCGCGTGACGACCGTCCCGGAGACACCCTGCGGACCAGCACCCAGCAGATCGGCGAGCAGCTCGCCGGCACCCGGCTCCGGCACGTCACCGGCGGCGCCCGCCTGGACGAGCGGGCCCAGCGCGATGGTGGCCAGCACCGCTGCCACCAGGCCACCCGGGAGCGCCCAGCGCACCATCGGCCGCGTCGCCGTCATGACGTCATCCTGACCCTGCGGCCGAGCGGGAGTCCACGACGGCGGCCCGCGGACACCGAACCCTCACAGGACCTGCGCCGATGCTCCCGTCCCGCGGGGCGATGCGACGCGACGCGGCGCGGCCGGCACGACGCGGACGGGACCGGTATCGCTGCGGCGACCGGTGGTGGGCTCCTAGGCTCGGACCGTGAGGTCCGCCACGACCGAGACCCTGCTGCACCACGACGAGCCAGCCATCCGGTGGAAGACCCGGGTGCGCGTGCTGGGCGAGGACCCCGGCTCGCGCCCGCTGCGAGCGCTGCAGCAGGAGATCCGGCGGTCGCCCCGGGTACGCCGGCTGATCGAGGGGCACGCCGCGCAGCCGATCGGCACCTACACCAAGTGGCAGGGCGGGCACTGGGTGCTGGCCGCGCTCGCGGACATCGGCCACCCCGGCGGTCCGGAGCTGACGGGCCTGGAGGACGGGGTGCTGGCCACGTGGCTGGACCCCGGCTTCGAGCGCGAGTACGTCCCGCGGCCATCGAGCCCGCAGCCGCGCTCGTCGCCCCGCGGTGTCCCGGTGATTGACGGCCGGCACCGACGGTGCGCGTCCCAGCAGGGCAGCGGGCTGCTGTCGACGGTCCGGCTCGGTGTGGTCGACGAGCGCGCCGCCCGGCTCGTCGAGCGCCTCCAGCACTGGCAGTGGCCCGACGGCGGGTGGAACTGCGATCTCGACGCCTCCGCGGCGTCGTCGTCGGTCTACGAGACGCTCCTGCCGATGCGCGGGCTGGCCGCGTACGGGTCGGCGGCCGGCGACGAGGCTGCGACCCACGCCGCCCGACGTGCCGCGGGCGTCCTCCTGGATCGCCGAGTGGTCTTCCACCGATCGACCGGGGAGCTCATCGACCCGGACTGGGCGCGCCTGCATTACCCGCTGTACTGGCGTTACGACGTCCTGGGCGGGCTCAAGGGCCTCGCCGAGCTCGGCCTGGTCACCGACGGTCGGTGCGAGGCCGCGCTCGACCTGCTGGAGGCAAAGGAGCTGCCCGACGGCGCTGGCTGGGCCGCGGAGGCCCGGTACTACCACGGTGTGGGCCGGATCACGTCCGGGTACGACCACGTGGACTGGGGCGGTGTGAGTGCCCGGCGACCCAACCCCTGGGTTACGGTCGACGCGCTCGCGGTGCTGGCCGCCGCGGGCCGGCTCTGACTCGCCTCGTTCGGGTGCGAGGACTCGAGCCTCGGGCGACCTCCCGCAGCTCCGGCGGGACGGCGGCCGCCGCGTCTCCTCAGACGCTCAGCCGGAACCACACCGCCTTGCCGGTCGCGTCGAGCTGCACGCCCCAGGCGCTGGAGAGCCGGTCGACCAGCCGCATGCCCTGCCCGCCGGGGACGTCGACGTCGGTGGTCCGCACCACCGGTGGGTCCGGGCTCTGATCGGTGACCGCGACGGTGAACTGGGAGTTCCGGCGGATGGCCCGCACCGTGACCCACCCCGGGGCGGGCCGTGCAGGACGGCATTGCTCACGAGCTCGCTCGTGAGCAGCTCGACGACAGGCACCAGCTGGGGTTGGAGCTGCTCGTCGCGTGCGCACTGCGCCACCCAGTGGCGAGCCACGGCCACAGCCGGGCGCTGGGCCTCGAGGCGGAGTTCCATGGCGGCTCCGTCGGCTCGGTTCGCTGCCTGCCGCGCCATGTCGACTAGGCGCTCGCCCAGCATGGTGTCTCGGCTGGGCCGCCGCATCACGAGACGGCGCGACGGCGTGCCGGGACCGACCGCCGTCAGGTGCCGTCGAACTCCGTGACGTGGGTGCGCCAGTACTCGGAGCCGTCCCGGGTGCGGCTGACCAGGCCGGACTCGATCAGGTCCCGGCGCAGGCCGACCGGATCCCGTGCGATCTCCGCGAGCCGGTCCGTGAGGAAGCGTCCGGTGACCGGCTCGTCGAGCTCGAGGACCCGGCTGGCCACGTACCGGAGCACCAGGCCTCGGTCGGCCTGTCGCCGGGGCATGTTCTCCAGCCGCCCATGGACGAAGAAGCGCTCTGGATCGTCAGGTGCGTCCGTCATGCCCACCACGTCCCGGTCCCGTGGGGCGCGAAGCCCATCGCGTAGTCGGTCCGCGGGTCGTGCCACACGCCGCAGTACGCGGCGTACTCCCCGTCCGGCGCGACAACTGCGATGTTGAGCTCGGGCACCTGGTCGGGCCCGCCAGTCATGCTGAGGCGTCGCCACTCGAGCTGCTCGGGGGTCTCCGGAGCGTCGCCGGGATGTCCGAAGCCGCGCCAGAGCAGCCGGTTGAACCGGTAGGCGTCGCCGTCGTCGGCGAGGCTGATCACCCGGTACCCGTCGGTAACGGCGTACTCCAGAGGCTCGGTCAGGTCGAGCACCGCGTTGCCGTCCCGCCCATCGGTTGCGCGAAGCCCGCGCGAGTGGACGATCCGCTGCAGCTCGCGATCCCAGTTGGACACCATCAGCCGCACCGAGCCGTCGTGCCGCAGGTAGGTGAGGGCGTGGTCGACCAGCTCCGGCAGCAGCCCGCGGTGGGCGGGATCCACCGCGAAGTAGGCGTCGCCCGGACCCTCCTCGTACGTCACGAGGCCGACCACCTCGCCGTCGGACTCCCAGACCCCGATCCGGTTCAGGGTGTCCCGGTCCAGGTACGGCAGGTAGAACGCCCACTCCCAGCGCCCCCACAGGAAGCCCGGTGTGGTGACCCGGTCCGCGTTGATCCGGACCAGGAACTCGCGGACCGCGAAGAAGTCGTCGGTGAACCCCGGCTCGGACGTGTACCGGCGGGCGGTGACGGTCATCGTCGGCTCCTGGGCATGGATGGCGGGATGTCCACGCCATCGTCGAACCTACTTGCGCCGTCCAGGCCATTTCCGGCCGACGACCTGTGCGGGAGGATGCCGGGAGGCGTCCGTGACGGCCGCCGACCACGACGAGGAGGCTGGCATGGTGGCGACCCGTGCGTTCGGGGACACCGGGATCGCGGTGAGCGAGATCGGGCTCGGTACCTGGCAGCTGGGCCGGTCGACGCAGTGGCCGGACGGCCCGGACGAGGGCGAGGCGATCCGGATCGTGCACGCCGCGCTCGATGCGGGTGTCACCTTCATCGACACCGCGCCCGGCTATGCCGACGGCCGGAGCGAGCTGAACATCGGCGCCGCCCTTCGCGGGCGCTCGGACGAGGTGGTGATCTGCACCAAGTTCGGTCACACCCCCGAGGGGACGACGAACTGGGCCGTCGAGGCGATCGGGCCGTCGGTCCGCCGCAGCGCCGAACGCCTCGGCGTCGACCACATCGACATCGTCGTGCTGCACAACCCGCCCGCCGAGATCCTGGACGGCACCCGCAGCGACCACTACGAGGCGCTCGAGGAGCTCAAGCAGGCCGGCCTGATCCGGGCGTACGGCGCGTCGGTCGACTGGTCGGACGACGTCGACCTGGTGCTGGCCACGACGCCGAGCCGGGCGCTCGAGGTGCGGATGTCCGCGCTCTACCAGGAGCCGTGGGACGCCGTCGCACGTGCGTACGACGAGGGCGTCGGCACCATCATCAAGGTTCCGCTGGAGTCCGGCTGGCTGGCCGGCCGCTACAGCACGGACAGCGTCTTCACCGGTGTGCGGGCCCGATGGTCGCGCGACGACATCGCGCTGCGGGCCGCCCTGGTCGAGGAGCTCAGGACGCTGCTCCCGCACGGGGTGCCGCTTGTGCACGGCGCCCTGCGTTTCCTGTTGGCGCACCACGGGGTCTCGACGGTGATCCCGGGGACCAGGTCCGTCGCGCAGCTGCAGGACGCCGTCGCGGCGGCGGCCGAGCCGTTGCCGGCCTATGCTTTGACCGCGATCCGGGACCTCCACCGGCGTTGGCTGGACGGTCACCCGCTCGACTGGTGACGTCCGGTCACGCACGCTGGCGGAGTTCTACCGCGAGCTGCTGGGGCTGCGGTACCGGCCGGGGGACGAGCCCCCGTCCGGCAGGGAGCCGGACGAGGACTGGCTCGTGCTCCGTGGGGCCGGCGTCCAGGTGGCGTTCCAGCAGGTCGACGAGCTGCCCGAGCCGACCTGGCCGGACGGCCCTTACCCGCAGATGCTGCACCTGGACCTCACGGTGCCCACGGTCGAGGAGCTCGGGCGCCAGCACGAGCGGGCGCTCGGTCTGGGTGCCCGGGTCCTTCGGGACCGCTCGGACGACCCTGAGGAACCGCTCTGGGTCTACGCCGACCCGGCCGGGCATCCGTTCTGCATCCTCGTGGCGCCGCCGGTCGAGTGACCGGGCCCGGGGTTGGCGCCGGCCCCTGCGTTCGGGCCCGGGGTGGTCCTGCGGAGCCGGTCCGGGTGCCCGATCACCCGCGACGGTGAGACGCTGTGCGGCGATGGACGAGCTTCAGGATCTTGTCGGGCAGGCCAGGGACGGGTCGCCGCAGGCCTTCGCGGCGATCTACGAGCGCCTGGTCAGGCAGGTCGCCGGCTACCTCCGCTCCCGCGGGGTCCCCGATGTCGAGGACGTGACCAGCGAGGTATTCCTCGCCGTGTTCACCGGGATCGGGGGGTTCGAAGGCGACGGTGACCGATTCCGCTCCTGGGTGTTCACGATCGCCCACCGGCGGTCCGTCGACCACTGGCGCAAGGCCGGACGGACGCCGATGACCGAACCGCTCGAGCCCACCGACAGCGGTGGTGAGGTGCCCAGCGCAGAGTCGTCCGCCCTGGAGAGCATCGACGACCAGCGCGTGCTGGCGCTGCTGGAGACCCTGAGCCCCGACCAGCGTGACGTCCTGCTGCTACGCATCATCGGAGACCTGACGGTTGACCAGGTCGCCGTGGTGCTCGGGAAGAGCCCGGGTGCTGTCAAGGCCCTGCAGCACCGGGGGTTGGCCCACCTACGTCGGGTGGTCGAGGCGGAGGGCGTGACCCTATGACGCGTTTCGACGATGACCGGGACATGAGGTGGATTCGGGACGATCGGCTGCTCGCCGGCGACCTGGCCGAGGAGGAGCCGGAGCTCACGGCTCTTGTCTCCGCGGTCCGGTCGATGGCGGACGCCCCCCCGCCTCCGCCGACGACGGCCCTGCAGCAGGTCCTGCAGGAGGGTCTCCCGGACGCATCGACCGAAGCCGATCCGGCGATCGACGAGCTCGCTCGACGGCGACTTCGGCGCGGCGCCGGGCAGCGGCCGAGGCTCGGCGTGCGGATCGCAGTCGGCGTGGTCGCTGCGGCCGCGGCGGCAACCGGGGCGGCGGCCCTCGAGCCCGTACCGGAGGTGATCCGGGAGCCCGCACGGGCAATCATCTCCAGAGTGTCCGATCTGCTGCCCCCCTGGTCGCGTGATGACTCGCCTGCGCGCGAGGAGTCCGGGGAGACAGCCGGGAAGCTGCAGCGCGAGTGGTCGGGCGAGACAGGCGAGCGACGCCCTGTGCCCGCAACGGAGCCGGGTGCCCCCGATCCGAGAGGCGGCGCGACGCGGCCGGACAGCACACCCTCGCCCGACTACGTCGGCAACCAGAACGGGGCGACACCCGGTCCTCAGGCGCCGGTCGGGGTCCCGGGCCAGCCCGCTGATCCTGGTGCGCCCGATGAGCCGGGTCCGCCGGCCTCCGGCGGCCAGGGCGCGGGCGCTCCGTCTGCCCCGCCCGACGTGAACTCCGGAGCGCCCGTCTCAGCCTCGATCCACCGGTCGGGTTTCTGAGGGCATCTGATCGGGTTCTGTCGGTGTGATTGTGGTTTCGGGCGTGGTGGTGCTGCCGGTCTGTCCGGGTCTTCCACGTTGGGTCCTGGGTTGCGCCGCTGGGGCTGGGT
>JBBRCL010000076.1:0-9556 GCA_038204895.1 Actinomycetales bacterium
CAGCTCGACGACGAGGTATGCCGCACGCCCGGTCTGCGCGGACGTGCCGGCGAGCACGACGTCGGCGCGCTTGCTCGTCAGCGGCAGCTGGTACTCGATGAGCATCTCGACGCCACCGAGGCCGGCGTCGTTGAGGTCGGCGGCAAGTGCTGGGAGGCTGCGCTCCCAGGACCGTCGCTCCCCTGGAGACGGCCGGTGGCCCATCGTGATCGCCATCTGCTCCGCCAGCCGATCCGCCAAGTGCGCCTCGAGTGCCGAGAAGCCCGCCGCGGAGTGGCGAAGCAGCGACGACAAGGGTGGACTCCCGGGCAGCACGACATGGCGTGCGGGGGGAGCATGTCCGCTTGGGAAGCTCGTCGATCCGCTCTAACGTCACCGACTCTACGAGAGGTCGAGGACCATCACCCGGAGGACCTAGCATCGTGTCCCGTGAGTGACCAGGAATCGGCCTACCGGCTCGAGGACCTCCAGCGCGAGCTCCGCGAGTTCCGCGACGAACGCGACTGGGCCCAGTTCCACGACCCGAAGTCGCTCATCCTCGCCCTGGTCGGGGAAGTCGGCGAGCTGGCCGAGCTCTTCCAGTGGATCCCGGCCGACGAGGCCAGGGCCCGTTTCAGCGAGGGACAACCCCGGCAGCGTGCCGCCGAGGAAATGAGTGACGTGCTGATCTACCTGCTCGGGCTCGCCAACGTCCTCGACGTCGACCTGTTGTCTGCCGCTCGCGACAAGCTCGCGGCGTCCCGCGACCGCTTCCCCAGCCACGAGGTCACGGGTGTCGCACCCCGCAAGGGCGGCATCTAGGCTGGCTGGGAGAATGGCCGGGCCTGACCCACGTCGAGCGCTCCACCGAGACCTCTGAGCTGGTTCTCGCATGGCGCCCCGGGCACTCATGTGGGCACACATGGGGTCGCGCCCAAGGCACGCCATCACCGGTGTTCAATGCTATTTGCGCAGGTCAGCGGCCCTTTTCTGTCCCCCGCTGGTTGGCGTCGTGCGCACGGGGCACACATGTGTGCATTCATGTGACGGCCCGGACGAGAGGGCTTCGCGACGCCCGGTCCTGCTCGGCCCGAGGCGCCGTCGCCGTTGGGCGCCGAAAGTTGATCAGCTCAATTCGACCGTCGCCAGGCTCATCAACTTCGCAGCTCAGTCCGGCTGGGCACCCTCCCTGTGCCACGTCAGTCGAGTCCCAACGCCAGTCGCAGGGCGGCGTCGATGGCCTCGAGCTCCGCGCGGCTGACATGACCCACGAGTCCGCCGAGCCGCTCCGGTGCCACGGCCGCGGTCTGCTCGACGAGGACCTGTGTCTCCTCGTCGCCGATCGTGACCGTCGGACGGAAGATGTGGGGCCGTGCCGAAGGGGAGGTCGGTGCCACCAGGACGGTCGACAGCAGGAGGTCCTCGGATTGCACCACGACCGCGTAGCGCGAGCCGCGCTGCTCGTGCCCCTGGGCGCCATGAGGCGCCCGGAGCGGGTGGATGTCACCACGCACGAAGCTCGTCCATCTCCTCGAGAACCCGTCGGCTCTCCGCCAGGTCGGCCGGGTCCGCGGCGGCTTCCAAGGACTCGCGACGCATCTGACCCCGCCGGCGGAGTCGGACCGCGTCGACCAACGCCTGGCGGATCGCCTCGGACACCGTCGAGCCGTCCGCGGTGAGCTCGGCCAGCGCACGCTCGGACCGCTCGTCGGTCCCGAAGTTCACCACAGCCATACGACAGCCGGGTCCAGGTGGTCCAAAGCCGAAACCAGTGAACGAGACCGCGCCGCGCACCTTGGGCTCGGTCACCGTTCGCGGGCGTCGAAGCCCCGACATCAACCTCGAGTGTGCCGAGGGCGTCGGCGACCTCGGGAGCGACCGGGCGGCCCAGGTAGACGTCCTGGACCCGCACGACTCGACCACCCAACCCGGGCCACCACCGAGGAAACACAGTGAACCATGCGGCACACGCCTCGTCGGCACCGGACGCCACGGGCCGGTCGCGGCGTCCCGGGGCCGGTCACCCAGCCCGGATAGGGTCGAGTCGACCGCGTGGACGACGTCTGGGGAGTGAGGGTGGGGATGCTGGCGGTGCACGGCTTCTGGTCCGAGGATCTGGGGCTGTGCCTGTGGGCCGAGGACTGCGAGCCTGCGGTCACCAGCCCCAGCCAGGCGGTGCGCAGCGCCCGTCCCCATCCGTTCGCCGCGGGCGCCGACGACATCGTCGACGTGCTGCCCCAGGTGGCCCGAGGCGTGCCCGCCGTCGCGACGCTGCTGCTGCCGTCGTTGCGCCGGTCGCCGTTGGACTCTCCGGAGCTGGTCCGGGTGCAGCCTCGGACGTATGCCGGTGGCCAGCCCATGCTGCTCGCCTGGACCGTGCCCGTCCTCTGCTTCGACCCGGCCGCTGCGCTGGCCGTGCTGGAGCTTCCCGCCGTCGAGGCGCGCTACGGCGCCTCGATGCACTACCTCGCCCAGGTCGCCGCACTCTCCCGCGACCTCGCCGAGCGCGGCCGCGTCCTGCCCGCGATCGAGCCGGGGGCCGACCACAGCACCCACGTGGGTCGCTGGCGGCCCGTCCTCCAGGGGCCGGACATCGTGGCCAGGCACGCGCTGGCCGCCGCGATGCCACCCGTATGCCGCGCCGAGGCGGCAGGACCCCACGACACCTCCGGGCGCAGTCCCAGCGACCTGGTCTCGCACGCGACGACCGCGATGGCGGACGCGGCGGTACGGGAGCGGTTGTCCGGCGCCGGCCTGCTGCCGCGCCGCCGGGGCCGGCCGCCACGGCGTATGCCGGTGGCCGAGGCGTGGATCGAGTCGCTCACCCGGGCCGACGCTCGCTTCCCCGCAGGATCCGCGGACGTGGGCGAGCTGAGGCGCGCCCTGACGCCGTGGGCCGAGTTCGGTCTCGGCGCCACCGGACCCGGTCGGCTGACCTTCCGCCTCGTCGAACCGGAGTGGGACGCTCCTGGCCCCGACGTGACCGATGTGGCGCCGGAGGAGTCCACCGGCGGCCCGGACGGGCGCGGCGGTCCATCACCCGGTTGGCGACTCGAATTCTGGCTGCAGTCCGTCGAGGACCCCAGCCTGCTCGTGCCGGCCGACCAGGTGTGGGGCGGCGGCGGCGTTGGCCTGGGCCGATGGCTGGACCGGCCCGACGAGCTTCTGCTGGCCGAGCTCGGCCGGGCAAGCACCATCTATCCCGTGTTGGCGGACGCGCTGCGTTCTCCCCGACCCGGCGGTGTCGACCTCGGCATCGAGGGCACCTACGACCTCCTCACCGTCGCAGCGCCCGTCCTCGAGCAGGCCGGCTTCGGGGTTCTCGTGCCGTCGTGGTGGACCCACCGGCGCACCGTGGGCCTGCGCGGCTCCGCCCACAGCGCGCGGGACGGCGTTCTGGCCGGCGGACGATTCAGCCGGGATTCGCTCGTCGACTTCCAGTGGCAGCTCGCCGTCGGCGACGACCTGCTCACCGGCGACGAGCTGGCCGCCCTCGCCGAGACCAAGGCCCCGCTGGTGCGGTTGCGTGGGCAGTGGGTGGCCCTCGACCCCGAACATCTCCGGCGCGGTCTGGACTTCCTCGACCGACCGCCGGTCCTGCCCACGAACGCCGCCGAGGTTATCGCCCTCGCCGCCGCCCACCCCGACGATCTGGACACCCCGCTACCGGTCACCTCGATCCACGCCGACGGGTCCCTCGGCGAGCTGCTCGCGGGATCGGCCGAGCGAGCGCTGCAGCCGCTGGCCACTCCCCCGGGCTTCGAGGCGACCCTGCGGCCCTACCAGCAGCGCGGCCTGTCCTGGCTGGCGTTCCTCTCCGACCTCGGGTTGGGCGCCTGCCTCGCCGACGACATGGGCCTGGGCAAGACGGTCCAGCTGCTTGCGCTCGAGGCACACCAGCGCGGCGAGCGCCCCGAGGCCCGGCCCACCCTGCTGCTGTGCCCGATGTCGCTGGTCGGCAACTGGCAGCGCGAGGCTGCTCGGTTCGCCCCGCACCTGCGCACCTACGCCCACCACGGGCCGGAACGCCGACACGGAGCCGACCTGGAGAGCCATCTCGAGAAGGCCGACATCGTCCTGACCACCTACCAGACGGCAACGCGCGACATCGACGAGCTCGCGGCATACACCTGGGAACGGCTCGTGCTCGACGAGGCCCAGGCGGTGAAGAACAGCCGCTCCCGCTCGGCCCGTGCCGTGCGACGGCTCCAGGCCGGCCACCGCGTCGCGTTGACCGGCACCCCGATGGAGAACCGGCTCTCGGAGCTGTGGTCGATCATGGACGTCCTCAACCCCGGCATCCTCGGCTCCGCCGAGCTCTTCCGGGCCCGGTATGCCGTCCCGGTGGAGCGCCACGGCCGGAGCGAGCCCGCCGCGCGGCTGCGCACCATCACCCGCCCCTACCTGCTGCGCCGGGTCAAGACCGACCCGACCATCATCGACGACCTCCCGGAGAAGATCGAGATCAAGCAGCACTACCGGCTGACCACCGAGCAGGCCTCGCTCTACCAGTCGGTCGTTGACGAGATGATGCGGCGGATCGAGACGAGCACCGGCATCGAGCGCCGGGGCAACGTCCTGGCCACGATGACCAAGCTCAAGCAGGTCTGCAACCACCCTGCGCAGCTGCTCCACGACCACTCCCCCGTGGGAGCGCGCTCGGGCAAGGTCAACCGCCTCGAGGAGATCGCCGAGGAGATCCTCGCCGAAGGTGACAAGGCGCTGCTGTTCACCCAGTACACCGACTTCGCCGAGCTGCTCCTGCCCCACCTCTCGGCCCGCTTCGACACCGACGTGCTCTACCTGCATGGCGGGACCCCGAAGGGTCGGCGCGACGAGATGGTGGAACGGTTCCAGTCCGACGACGGCCCGCCGCTGTTCCTGCTCTCGCTCAAGGCCGGTGGCACCGGGCTCAACCTCACGGCCGCGAACCACGTCATCCACCTCGACCGGTGGTGGAACCCGGCCGTGGAGAACCAGGCCACCGACCGGGCCTTCCGGATCGGGCAGAAGCGCAGCGTCCAGGTCCGCAAGTTCATCTGCGTCGGCACCCTGGAGGAGAAGATCGACGAGATGATCGAGGACAAGAAGGCACTCGCCGACGCGGTGGTCACCGACGGCGAGCAGTGGCTCACCGAGCTGTCCGCCCGTGACCTGCGCGATCTGTTCACCCTCTCCGAGGACGCCACCGATGAGTAGCTGGTACCCACCGGCCCGGCCCCGCCCGGTCGCGGACGGCATCCGGGCCCGCAGCAAGCGGGGGGCGATCGCCCAGACGTGGTGGTCCGAACGGTTCATCGAGGTGCTGGAGTCGCTCGGCATGGACGCCCGGCTGCAACGCGGGCGCAGCTATGCGCGCAAGGGCCAGGTCATCGACCTCACCGTCGAGCCCGGTTCCGTGACGGCCCTTGTCCAAGGCACCCGGGCCCGGCCCTACCGGGTGCGGATCGGGGTGACGCCGTTCGACAAGACCGCCTGGGCGAAGGTCACCGAGGTGCTGGCCGACAACGCCTGGTACATCGCGAAGCTGCTCGCCGGCGAGATGCCCGAGGACATCGAGAGCGTGTTCGCCTCCGTCGCGCTGTCGCTGTTCCCGGCCAGCGCGGACGAGCTGTCCCTCGACTGCACCTGCCCGGACTGGTCGGTGCCCTGCAAGCACCTGGCCGCCGTGTTCTACCTGCTCGCCGAGTCCTTCGACGAGGACCCATTCGGCATCCTCGCCTGGCGCGGACGCGACCGGGCTGACCTGCTCGAGACCCTCGCGGCACTGCGGGCCGGCACCCATCCGGCCGACCGGGACACCTCGACCGACACGGTCGTACCGCTGGCAGACTGCCTCGACGCGTTCTACACCCTGCAGGCGCAGGCCCCTCCGGCCGCCCCGGTCTCGGCACCGAGCGACGCGCTGCTCGACCAGGTGCCCGCGCTCGAGGTCACGGTCCGCGGCGCCGACCTCGTCGACGTCCTGCGGGCGGCATACGTCCGGCTCGGGCTTCCGGCGGACCACGCGGCGGACGGCTGACCCGCCGGCAGGTCGAGTGCCTCGTGCAGATCACGGAGCTGTCACAACCGAACGGCAGACGACATCGCTCCACGCCCGTCAGGAATCCGCGCGGTCAGGGGCTTCGCGCTGCCCCGGCGGGACGTCGGCGTTCACGGCCTGTCGAAAGCCGCGAACCGCGCCATCTGTCTGTGGCCCGAACACGCCATCGATGCCACGGCCCTTGCGGGGATCGCCGCAGAGGTTTCGGACAGGAACTCCTTCTGGACGCCGCGCGCGCATCTCCCGGGATACCTTCTGGCGCGGCTCCCGGCGTCGGCATCCGGCCGGCTCGTTGACCACGGTGGACCAGCCGAGTCCGCGCACCGACCCCCGCGATGGACCGTTCTCACGCAACCGAGCATCATGGTCCGAGGACGACAGGAGCTGAGGATGACAGCCGGACAGCCACCCGCGGTGATGGTCAACGGCGCCGTGACCAGCCTGGTCGGGACCGACCCGAGCACCACCGCCCTCGACTGGCTGCGCAACCACGGCCTCACCGGGGCCAAGGAGGGCTGCGCCGAGGGGGAGTGCGGTGCCTGCTCCGTCATGGTGGCCCGCCCCGACGGTGAGTCGGGCACCCGGTGGACCGCCGTCAACGCGTGCCTGGTCCCCGTGGCCGCCCTCGACGGCCAGGAGGTGGTGACCGCCGAGGGACTCGGCACGCCCGACCACCTGCACCCGGTGCAGCGCGAGATGGCGGTCCGTGGCGGATCCCAGTGCGGCTACTGCACGCCCGGTTTCGTCTCCTCGATGGCCGCCGAGTACTACCGTGCCGACCGGTGCGCGAGCACCGTGGACCCGGCCGAGTCCCATGAGTGCGGCCCCAACGGCTTCGACCTCCACGCGCTCTCGGGCAACCTGTGCCGCTGCACCGGCTACCGCCCCATCCGCGATGCCGCCTTCGCTCTCGGAGAGCCCGACCCCGACGACCCGTATGCCGCACGACGGGCGGCCGCTCCGCCGACTGCCCGGGCGACCCGGCTCAGCGGCGCCACCGGGACCTACGTGCGCCCCGCCGACCTCGCCGAAGCCCTGGCCCTGCTTGCCGAACACCCCGACGCGGTCCTCCTCGCCGGATCGACCGACTGGGGGGTTGCGGTGAACCTCTCCGGCGCCCGGGCGCCGTTCGTCATCGGCATCGACCGGCTGCCCGAGCTGCGCGGCCTGTCCGTCGGCGAGGACGTCATCGAGATCGGATCGGCCCTGAGCCTGAGCGAGCTCGAGCGAGGGCTGGCCGGGCGGGTCCCGTTGCTGAACCAGCTGTTCCCCCAGTTCGCCTCACCCCTGATCCGCAACAGCGCCACGACCGGCGGCAACCTCGGCACCGGCTCGCCGGTCGGCGACCTGGCGCCGGCCCTGCTCGCCCTCGAAGCACTCGTCGTGCTCACCGGGCCCGCCGGCGACCGTGAGGTGGCGCTCGCCGACTACTTCACCGGGTACCGACGCAGCGTCATACAGCCGGGCGAGCTGATCCGGGCCGTGCGGATCCCGTTGCCGCTCAGCCCGATCACCGCCTTCCATAAGATTGCCAAGCGCCGGTTCGACGACATCTCCAGCATCGCAGCAGCCTTTGCGCTGGACGTGGTCGACGGCATGGTGCGCACGGCGCGGGTCGGCCTGGGGGGCGCGGCCGCCACCCCGCTTCGCGCGCTCGCCACCGAGGCGGCCCTGGAGGCCCGGCCGTGGACCGCGGAGACCGTGCGGGCCGCGGCCGAGGTGATGCGAGGCGAAGGCACCCCGCTGGACGACCACCGGGCCAGCGCGGCATACCGCAGGGCCACGCTGGGGACCGCCCTGCTCAAGCTGCACGCCGAAAGCGCAACGCCGCGGCAGGTGCACGCATGACCACCCTGTCCGAGCGCCCCACCAACCCCGTTGTCGGGCAGCCGATCCCGCACGAGTCGGCCTCTCTTCATGTCACCGGTCAGGCGCTCTACACCGACGACCTGGCGGTCCACACCCACGGCGTCCTGCACGCCCACCCGGTGCAGGCGCCGCACGCGCACGCTCGGGTCACCCGGCTGAACACAGCGCCGGCGCTGAGCGTGCCCGGGGTGATGCGTGTCCTCACCGCCGCCGACGTGCCCGGGGTCAACGACGCGGGGACCAAGCACGACGAACCCCTGTTCCCCTCCGAGGTGATGTTCTACGGGCACGCCGTCTGCTGGGTGCTCGGTGAGACCCTCGAGGCTGCGCGGCTGGGCGCGCTGGCCGTCGAGGTCGACTACGAGCCGCTGCCATCGATCGTCACGCTGCGCGAGGCCATCCAGGCGGGGAGCTTCCAGGGAGGTCAGCCGCGGCTGGAGCGCGGCGACGTGGACACCGGGTTCGACGGCGCGACCCACGTGTTCAGCGGCGAGGTGGAGATGGCGGGGCAGGAGCACTTCTACCTCGAGACGCACTCCTCGCTGGCCCAGGTGGACGAGAACGGCCAAGTCTTCCTCCAGTGCAGCACCCAGCACCCGACCGAGACGCAGGACATCGTCGCGCAGGTCCTCGGCCGGGCCAGCCACGCCGTGACGGTGCAGTGCCTGCGCATGGGCGGCGGCTTCGGCGGCAAGGAGATGCAGCCGCACGGGTATGCCGCGGTCGCGGCTCTCGGGGCGACCCTCACCGGTCGCCCGGTGCGCCTGCGGCTCACCCGCACCCAGGACATGACCATGACCGGCAAGCGGCATGGCTTCCACGCCCAGTGGCGGGTTGCCTTCGACGGAGCCGGCCGGCTGCAGGCGCTGGACGCGACGCTGACCTCCGATGGCGGCTGGAGCCTCGACCTGTCCGAACCGGTCATGGCCCGCGCCCTCTGCCACATCGAGAACGCCTACTGGATCCCGAACGTGCGGGTGAACGGGCGGATCGCCAAGACGCACAAGACGTCCCAGACCGCGTTCCGCGGGTTCGGCGGACCGCAGGGGATGTTCGTCATTGAGGACATCCTCGGCCGGTGCGCGCCTCAGCTCGGGATCGACCCGGCGGACCTGCGGCGTCGCAACTTCTACACGCAGGGGCAGCAGACCCCCTACGGCCAGCCCGTGCGCCACCCGGAGCGTGCCGTCACCTGCTGGGACCAGGTGCTCACCACTGGGGAGGTCGCGGCGCGCACGACGCAGATCGCCACGTACAACGCCACGCACGAACACACCAAGCGCGCCCTGGCCGTGACCCCGGTGAAGTTCGGGATCTCGTTCAACTTCACGACCTTCAACCAGGCCGGGGCGCTCGTCCACGTCTACAAGGACGGGTCGGTTCATCTCAACCACGGCGGCACGGAGATGGGCCAGGGCCTGTTCACCAAGGTCGCGCAGGTGGTCGCCGAGGAATTCCAGATCGACGTGGACAGGGTGAAGATCACCGCCACGACCACCGCCAAGGTGCCGAACACCTCGGCGACGGCGGCGTCGTCCGGCTCGGACCTCAACGGCATGGCGGCGCTGGATGCGGCGAGCCAGATCCGAGACCGGATGGCTGCCGTCGCGGCTGGCCTCTTCGGCGTCCCGGCCGGGGACGTCGTATTCGGCGGCAACACGGTGC
>JBBRCL010000077.1:0-9215 GCA_038204895.1 Actinomycetales bacterium
CACCGGGGCCGACGAGTGCCAGCGGCCGGGATCGGCCCCGCGTGCCAGCCTCGCGGCCTCGGCGAACCGCTCGGCCGCGGCTTCTGCCGCCCGGTCCCGGATGAGCTGTGCGGCCTCGTTCACGGGCAGGGCCTCGATCTCGGCGAGGGCAATGCGCGCCTGGCCTTCGCCGCGGCGCCACTCGGCGACTCGCGCCTCGACGCCGCTCGGCCGTTGGCCACCGCCGATGGTCTGCCACAGGGCCGACCGTGCGGCCACGTGATCCGCCGTGAGCTGCCGCTGCTCGAGGTGGGCTCGTTCGGCTTCGTGTCGCGCCTCGATCACCCGAGGATCGGCGTCGACCCGCAGCCCGGCAACGGCCTCGGCCCAGTACGGGAGGTGAGTCGCTGTCAGGGGGACGTCGCCCCAGCGTCGGCGCACCGCATCCTGCAGCGTGCCGTGCGCCTCGGTGGTCTCGCGCGCGGTTCGGGCGGCGGCCCGCCTGCCGAGCCGGCCCGTGGCGGGCAGGGCGCGGTTCGCCTGCCACATCCGCTCTCGTGCGCTCAGGTAGTCGCTGCCGTCGGCGGTTGCCAGCTCGATCAGGGGTGCGGCCACCTCGGCTCGCACGTGCGTGACGTTGGCATCGGCAGCGGCGACGACTTGGGCCTGCTGCTCGTACTCGGTGTGATGCGCGGCGGTCTGCCGGGTGAGCGCGCTCAGGGCGAGCTCCCACCGGCTCGCCTCGCGGTCGGCGACCTCGATCCACTCGTGGAGCCGGGCCCGTTCGGCGTTCACGAACGCGACCGGGCCGCTGGGGACCAGGCCGTTGACCGCCTCTCGTGCAGCCCGGGTTGCATCGGTGAGTCCGCGGTCGGCGCGGTCGCGCTGCAGCGCAGCGATGACCTGCTCGCGAGCGTCGTCCGGATTCGCGGCGACGATGTGCAAGGTGTTGATGTGTCGGCCGCGGGTCATGCCGACGTACATCCCGGACGCATCCAGTGCGTCGCTGAGGACCGTGTGCGCCCTGGGCGTTGTCGCGCTCTGGACGCCGTAGGAGGTCGCGGCGTAGGCCAGGTGCGTGTGCTCGGTGACGTAGTCGGCCGGGAGCCTGACGCTGCGCCCGTGCCCGCCGATGGCACCGGCCTCCCTCGCCCAGACCTCGCCGTCATCCGTGACGTGCTGGACGGTCCAGGTCTGTCGGTTCGCCACACCGAGCTCGCTTTGGTTGCGGCGGGTCTGGACCACGTCGCCGGCACCGATCGGCAGGCCGTCGCTGCCGTAGGTGGTGTGGACATCGTCGACCTCGCCGCGTTCTACGCGCACCCAGCGGATGCTCGTGTTCAGGGCGCGGGCCTCGTCGTTCGTCGCGACGATGACCGCGTCGCCGTCGCGGGCCGTGCGGGCGATCGCGCTCTGCAAGTCCTCGATGCTCGGGTGCAGCACGACGAGGCCGAGGGCGCGCAGGCGGTCGAACAACAGCGCCGGGTTCTCGCCCCGGCGCATCTGCACGGTGAGGTCGGCGTACTCGGGGTCGGTGAATCTGTGCACCGTCGCCATGTCGAACGTGCGCCGCGAGACGTGGGCTGCGATGTCGAGCACGCCGCCCCGGCCGACGGCGGGCAGCTGGGCGCGGTCCCCGACCAGGGCCAGGTTCGCTCCTGCCTCATCGGCGATCTGCAGCAGGGCGACGGTGGTGTCCTGGTCGAGCATCCCCGCCTCGTCCACCACGATCCGCTCCCCGTGGCGCAGGCAAGCCGGGGCGGGCGGGCCCGTGTAGGTCCTGCCGTGGTCCGGGTCGGTGTCCCCGACGGTGAGGCGCGTCCACACGCCGTCCCGGTTCCACCGCCACCCGTGGTCATGCACGAGCTTCGCCACGGAGTCGGTCGGCACGCCGAGCTCACGCGCGGCGACATCAGCCGCCTTCTTCGTCGGCGTGAGGATCCTGGTCGCGCGCCCCTCGGCCTGCGCGGCGGCGATCGCCACACCGAGCATCGTGGTCTTGCCCGCGCCGGCGGCACCCTCGACGACCACCAGCAGATCACGCGAGGCGACCGCCGCGGCGGCGCGCGCCTGCTCCACGTCCAGGCCACGATCACGCGCCAAGCGGCGCACGTCCGGCGCGCCACGTGACGGCTGTGCGGCGCGAGCCGTCAGGAGGTCGCGCAGCTGCGTGTCCACCTGCACGACGCGCAGGCTGGTGAGGTGCGCGACGTGCTCGGGCTGCGCGGCGCCAGGCGGCAGCACCGAGAGGCAGTCTCCCGCTGCCAGTCGTGTCGTCATGGCGATCAGGTCGCGCAGCTCGCTCCGCTCCGCCCGCACACCGGCCTCGGTGATGAGGCGCGTGACGTGCTCCTGGATGTCGTGCACCGTCCACGTCGACCGACCCGCGGCGCACCGGTCCAGCGCACGGCTCGCCACCTGCTGCACGTGCAGCTCGTCGAGCGCAACGGGGACGCGCGCAGGTGCGCGGGGCAGGTCCGGGGTGTAGCCGGCCTCTTCCAGCTCGCGCCGCCAGCCGGCGTCGCTGCCCAGCCGTGACGGCTTCTTGTTCGGGCGTTCGTGATCCCACGCCTTGGCCTGCAACCGGGCGCTGACGACCGGACGAGGCTCCTGGCCGGGGTGGGCGGCCTCCCACTGCGCCTCGAACATCGCGAGGTTGCGCGCAACCTGGCTGGCGCGCTTGCTCATCACCGCGTTGAACGGTCGCAGTTCCGCCACCTCCCCAGTGACCGGCTCGAGCGTCAGGCCGTGAGCGTCCAGCACCGCGGCGAGCTGCGGGTGTGCCGCCAGAACCGCGGTGCCGAGCGCGCGGATGGCGCCCTGCTGCCGGAACAGCGCCGCTGTGTCCAGCCCGCGCCACGCGCCGCCGGCCCAGACGCGGGTCCCGATCTGGAGGTGGATGTGCCGGTGCGGATCACCGGCCCGTGAGGTCTTGTGCGAGATGGCGACCGTCTCCAGCCGCTCGACCGGGACGACCTCCTGCATCCCGCGTGGGCCGATGCGGGTGACCGAGTGCCGGCCGAGCCAGGACCGGATCTCGGCCACGGCGTCCTGCTGCGCAGCGTCCAGCGCCGCGGACACGTCCGGGTGCAGGGCGGCGGCGATCGACAGGGACTTGGGGGTGTTCACGACCATCTCCGCGAACCGCGGCGAGCCCTGCCGGGCCTCACCGGCCTGGCGAGGCGTGCCCATCGCCTCCCCGGTGAGCGGGTTGATCCAGTCGACCCAGCCCGCGTACTCGACGGGCGTCAGGGCTCCCTCGCTGATCACCCTCCCGGAGCCGTCGACCACGGAGAACTCCGCCCGCGCAACGCCGGCTTCCAGGTAGTACTCGTCAGCCCGCGAGCGATCCGACTCCAGGTAGCGGCGCGCGGCGGTGCCTGTCCCGCGGAACAGGATCACGCCGCCCCTCACGCCGACTCCCGTCATCGCGTGTACTTGCAACTATCGAAGGTAGCATACGTCCATTCAGGTCAGGGCGGCCAGGTCCGATCCGTGCGACCTCGAGATGGTCCAGAAGGTGGGGGAACATCGGGGAGTCGTTCGCCTGGCCAGGGCCGACGAGCACGACCAGGGGAAGCCCGGTGCCGTCGACGAGCTGGTGGATCTTCGTGCTCAACCCGCCCCGAGATCGCCCGATCGCGTGGTCAGCCAGCTCGACCAGAAAGATTCGTGTGGTTCGACGCAGCCCCCCGTGTTCCGCGGCAGGGTGGTCGCGTGCTGGTGGGCCCTGTTGAGGCAGTCCCCGCCCAGCACGAGCGTCGACGCCAGGTCGAGCAGGACCTTGGCCGGGTCGTGCACCGCCGCCGGAGCCCGCCAGCGGTCCAGCGCCTCCGAGAGCACGACGTCCAGACCCACGACCCTGACCGGCTCGGCGAGACGGTGCGTCGCACCCACGAGCCGCCGGGCGAGGTGCGGGACGACGAGGCCGACGAAGCCCGCGGACCCGCTCACCGCGACGGCCGCGGAGACACCGAGCGTGCTGGTCACGGGGCGCGGCGGCGCAGCCGGTCGGGGTCGACGCCCAGGCTCCGCGCGACGTCGTCGCCGAGCCCGATCGCGCCCAGGCGTCGCGCCCACAGCACGAGTGCGCCGGTCGTCGCGAGCGCGAGGGCGCCGAGCACCGGCACGTCTCCCCAGGCGGCCTGGCCGAGGGAGCCGAGCATCCAGAACGTCACGGCGCGCACGGCGTCGCGACTGTCGGCGAGCACGACGACCATGTTGGTGACGGCCGCCAGGAAGTACCCGACCGTGAGCCCGGCGAGCACGAGGCGACGGCTCGACAGGCCACGACGCCCGCCCAGCACGCCGAGCACGAGCACGAGCGCGAGAACGGCCCCGGTGAACGCGCCCGCCGTGAGGGTGACCGTCCCCACGAGCGACCCGAGGTCGAGGGTGATGACGAGCGCGGCGCCGAGGGAGGCCCCGGAGGAGACGCCGAGGAGGTACGGGCCGGCGAGCTGGTTCCCACCCGAACCCGAGCTCGCGCGGGCCGGTGCCCACCGGCTCGGACGCGTGATGCTCGCGCCGGAACGCGTGCCGTGGCCGGGCTGGTGAACGACGTGCGGACGAGCCCGGCAGCCACGACCTGACACGTCGATCCCGGCAGCTCGCCCAGCGGCTCGGGCGGGACGCGGCTTCCCGTGGAGGTGCCGGACCCGCTTGTGGGCCGCCAGAACCCACCTAGAGTGGACGTCAATAGAAGGCAAAGGTTCCCTCGTGACGCGCGTCCGGGAGGAACGGCACAACCCGAACCGCAGGGAGGGTCATGCAGATCATCATCAACTCCGACCGGAGCACCGACCTCGACGCCCAGCTCGCCGAACGGCTCGAAGCCGACGTCGCGGCGGCTCTGGACCGCTTCAGCGAGCAGCTGACCAGGGTCGAGCTCCACGTCGGTGACGAGGCCGCCGGCCGGTCCTCCGGGTCCGACATCCGCTGCACGCTCGAAGCGCGCCCCGCCGGCCAGGGTCCGGTCGCCGTGACCGAGCACGCCGCCTCCGTGGAGGAGGCCGTCGCCGGTGCCACGGACAAGGCGTACCGCCTGCTGGACAGCAAGTTCGGGCGTCTGGACAGCCAGAGGGGCGCCGACTCCATCCGTCACCTCGAGGTCCGCGAGGAGCCGATCTGATCCGCGACCTTCCGGCGGACCGACCGATCTGACCCGAGGAGAATGCCGTGTTCACCACGACCGACCTGACCGACCTGATGAACGACGCTCCGACCCTGGGGGTCTCCCTGTTCCTGCCCACCCACGTCACGGGCGCGGAGACCAGGCAGGACCCGATCCGGCTGAAGAACCTCGTCGCCCGCGCCCGCGAGGAGCTCCAGGCCGCGGGCCTGGACTCGAGCGACGCCGACGAGTTCGTCGCCCCCGCTGCCGAGCTCGTGACGGATCACGCGTTCTGGCAGCACCAGGGCGAAGGGCTCGCGCTGTTCCTCGACGGTCGGCGCGCCGTGGTGCACACGCTGCCCGTGCCCGTGGCCGAGGAGGTCGTCGTGGGCGCAGGCTTCCGGGTGCGGCCGCTGCTGCCGGCCCTGGCCTCCGACGGCGCCTTCGACGTCCTCACGCTCACGTCGGAGGAGTGCCGCCTCTACGAGGCCTCCCGCTTCGCGCTCGTGGAGGACGACGCCCCGGGGCTGCCCGGGCACATCGACACCGAGATGGGGGAGTCGGACTACGAGAACCCCGTCCAGGCGAGCCCCGTCGCCCGCCCGCGGACCGGGAACGTCGACATCAGCAACGCGCAGGTGTACGGCGACAGCCCCGCCGAGTGGAACAAGGAGCGCCTCGTGCGCTACGCCGACAAGGTCGCCGGCGCCATGGACGCCCGTGCGGCCACCCGCCGCGTACCGGTGGTCCTGGTGGCCGATGCCGAGGTGGGCGGTCACTTCCGCAAGTCGAGCGGACTCGGTGACCTCCTGGCCGGAACCGTCGAGACCAACCCGCAGGGCCTGGACCGGCAGCAGCTCCACGAGGCCGCCTACGAGGTCGTGCGCCCCCACCTCGAGGCCGACCGCGGCACCGCCGTGGAACGGCTCCGCGAGCTGCGGGGGAGCGGCGACCCGCGTGCGGTCACCGGCGTGGACGACGTCGTGCGCGCCGCCGCGCAGGGACGGGTCGACACGCTCCTGCTGACGCCCGGGGAGCCCGTCCGGGGGTCCTACGACGCTGCGGCGGATCGGGTCGTGACGAGCGCCGCCGGTGCCTCGGACGGGTCCGACCTGCTGGATCTGGCGGCGGTCGAGACG
The DNA here is from genome assembly GCA_038204895.1 of Actinomycetales bacterium. GTDB lineage: Bacteria > Actinomycetota > Actinomycetes > Actinomycetales > Cellulomonadaceae > Actinotalea. The sequence goes on from JBBRCL010000077.1 coordinate 6,232, forward strand.
CTGCGCAACGGTGGTCGCATCTACGTGCTCGAGGGCGACGAGGCCGACGCCCCCGTGGCGGCGCTGCTGCGCTACTGAGGCAGCCGCCCGGCGCGCGGGCGCACGGTCCTCGACGTCCGGCCCGCGAGCCGACGAGCCGCACGACTGGGGATACGCTCCGGACGTGGCCGCCGAGGTCGGTGATGTCGGTCGCGCAGGCTTCGAAGATCCGCAGCCCGAGGAGCCCGAGCAGGCACACGAGGGCGAAGTCGCACCGGTTGGCCGAGTTTCGCGAGGCAGTCAGCAGGGCTTCGAGCTGTAGGTGGCTCAGGCCGAGGGTGGGTGACTCGGGTGGGACGTTGGGGCGGCGCACGTACTCGGCTGGTGAGTGCTCGAGGAGCTCGTCGATGACGCAGGTGCGGTAGATCCCCCCGACCACCGACATCCGTCGGGAGACTGTCGAGGCCGCGTAGCGGCGGGTCTCCTGCATCCAACGGACGTACAGCTCGACGTGGGGGCGCCGGGCGGCCAGTGGGGCCAGCCCGCGGTCCTGGCACCAGGTGAGGAAGGCGCGCAGGTCGGACTCGGCATGACGCCGCGTCTCACCGCGATACCGGGCAAGGTACCCGGCGACCGCCAGGCGCAGCGGATCTGCCCGCCACTGCTCGCCGATCGCGGGGATGGGCAAGAACTCCGGAGTCGTTGTCATGTTCGAGCATCAGCCCGCCAGGCCCTGGGCTCCAGAGCACCCGAACCGCGGGGCATGACCGTGCGCCTTCGGACCCCCTGCCGAGCAGCACTACTGCTCTGGACCCAGCATAACGCGGCGCGTTATGCTGGGTCTGTGATCAGGTCGTTCCGGGACTCCACGACCGAGCGACTGTGGTCACGCCGCAGGACTGGCAAGCTCGACCCGCGAATCGAGCGAACCGCCCTGCGCAAGCTCGTGATGCTCGACGCGGCCGAGACCCTGGACGACCTCAGGATCCCGCCCGGGAACGGACTCGAGGCCCTCAAGGCCGACCGTGCCGGGCAGCACAGCATCCGCATCAACGACCAGTGGCGGATCTGCTTCGTGTGGACCGCCGCTGGGCCAGAAGACGTCGAGATCGTCGACTACCACTGAAAGGAGGAACACCCATGGCTGACATTGCCCCCATGCACCCCGGTGAGGTGCTCCTGCAGGAGTTCCTCGAGCCCCTTGGCATCACCCAGCACCGCGTAGCCATCGCGATCGGCGTGCCTCCTCGCCGCATCAACGAGATCGTGCACGGCAAGCGTCGCATCACCGCGGACACCGCCCTGCGCCTGGCGCGCTTCTTCGGCACCACCGACCGGTTCTGGCTCAACCTGCAGACCCGCTACGACCTGGAGAGCGAGAAGGACCACCTCGGCGTAACACTGGACGACATCCAGCCGCTCCAGAGCGCCTGACGTCGCCACGCCGCCGTGCTGCTCAGCGGCAGATCCGGGCGAGCGTAGCCGCCCTCAACGCGGCTACCGTGCTTATCGGACTCGCTAACGGGGCACCGAGCGGGTGGTTGTGGTGGGTTCGTTGGATCGGCCTGGCACCTTGGCGGTGACGACACCCGCGATGACGAGGACCGGCACGTGCCACAGGCGCAAGAAGGGCACCGGAGCCGGTGCCACGGCGTTCTCGGGCACGGTCTCAGCGGCTGCGGGCGCCTCGTCGCGGCGACCACAACCTCGGCGACTCCGATCCCGAGGCATCCACCCCGGATCGCGGACGTGTGGGGTCCGTAGCGCCGCCATCACCGCGATCGACGGAGCGCACACCGAGCTCCCGTTCGAGCACCAGGTTGTCGAGATGACCTAAAGCGACTCCGGAATCGCCGGAACTCAGCGGCCGCGGCCCTCCCCGCGGACGGGCTGTGGCTGACCCGTCGGATGGGTGCTGCGAGAACCCAACCTGGCCTGTGCGCGTGCGGTGGGTCGATCGACCGCGCCATGCATGGTCAGTCCGCCGAGACGACCACCGCGTAGGAGCCCACTGCGACCAGCCGCGAGCCGGCGACGTCCCCGTTGTCGAGCACCAGCGAGGTGACCGCACCGGAGTCGGGGTCGAACTCGACGTCGGTGACCTCACCCAGCTCGTCACCAGCAGTGGACAGCACCCGCTTGCCGACGACCTGGTGATCCTTTCCGGACAGCGCGACGACGTCCCCACTGGCGACGGTGATCTTGTCATCGCCGCTGACGGTGACGGCGTCGACACCGAACGCGGTGACGTCCCGCCACATCAGTGTGTCGCCGTTCGCCGTCTTCTTCAGACGCATAGCCACCACCATGCTCGTCGCCGGGTCCACGACAAACACATCGACGCGGCCCACCGCCACCGCGCTGGACGTGCTGACCACCTGGCGACCCTTCGCCTCGGAGAAGCGCATCAGTCTCGCCCTCCCAGCTGCGCACGGAAGTCCTTGACCGCAGCGCCGAAACCGGCCAGGTCATGACCGACGAAGTCCCTGGCGCTGGCGGGAACGATCAGGTTCTGCCCGGACGCGGCCACCGTGTCAGGCAACGGGATCAACACCGTGGCGCCCTTGGTGCCCGAGGCGTCCGAGGGCTCGATCTCATACCCGATGACGGTGCACGGACCCTGGTTGGTGACTTCAACGATGACGTCGACGACCTCGCCGAGGTCGCTCCCGTCGTCGGTGAGCACCCGTGAGCCCAGGACGTCACCGCCCGAACCTCCCGAAGACGCCGACTGGCTCAAGACTCCCTGCACGGGCTCCAGCACCTCCCCGCTCGTGATCATCACCGCGTCGGTGCCCAGGGCCGTCACCGATGACCACGACAGGGCCACATCCATCGGGCCGGCGAACATCCCCCGCCCAGCGAGGGTGAACCCACCAACCGCGCCACCACCGGCGGAGTAGATGACGTCCTTGATCTGGGCCACATCCTCCCCCGTCAAGGTCACCACCGGACGCTTGGTGATCTCACTGGTACGCATCAACCTGCTCACGACCCACCGCCGG
>JBBRCL010000078.1:0-8895 GCA_038204895.1 Actinomycetales bacterium
CGGCGGGGGTGGCGGTGTGGGTCCCTTCTCCGCCCCCCTTGTAAAACCCCCCGCCCGGGGGGGGCGCGGGGGCGCCCCCCCCGCCCCCCCCGCCGGCTTTGTGCCCCGGTCTCCGCGCCGCCCGAGCCCCTGACGCCCGCCGGCCCGCTCCGCCAGGGCCGGCGCGGTCACGGCACCGCGCACGACGGCGGCACCGGCCACCTGCCGAATCCGGGCGGCGCGATCGTGCGGCTGCGGTCAAGCAGGTCCATCAGGGGTCCTTCCGGTGTGGGCCCTCGGTGCCCGGTTCGACGGATCATGGCGGCCGCACATGGGATGGATTCCGACCGACCCTGGTCATGCGGGGGGCCCGTCCCGGGCCTCGCCGTGATCATCTGCACGGGCGTACGGGACCCATCGGGGCTAGGTTGTGGCGCAGAACACACTGCGAAGGAGGGCACATGTCCAGCACGCCCGAGAACCCCCGCGACGACGTCCCGGCGGCGGCCGACAGCACCCCGGACGAGCCCGTCAAGCAACCGCCAACATCCCCGCCGTTCGGCGCGCCGGCCGGGGCATTCGGCCAGCACGCCGCCCCGCGCCCGTATCCCCCGGCGGAGACGGCGGATGCCCCGGTGCCCGCCCGCCAGTTCGCGGCTCCCGCCCCGATGACGCCGGCCCGCGAGTCGGCCGGTGCCACGCCGACCACCGTCCCCACCGCGCCGGCCGAGCCCCCGGTCGACGCCGAGCCCCAGCGCGTGCAGCGCGAACTGCCCGAGCCGCCGGCCCGTCGAGGCTTCGCTCGGCACCTGCTCGCCATAGTGCTGGGCCTCGTGGTGACACCGTTCGCTGTGCTGCTGATCGGGGTCGGCACCTCGCGGCTCGCGGACGTCGCCGGCACCAATGAGATGGGCACCGACTGGCTCGGCACGACCCTGCTCGTGATCGGCCTGGTCATGCTAGCCGTCCTCGTGCTGCTGGGCGTGTGGAGTCCTGCCGTACCGATCGTCGGCGGGCTGGTCTGGGGGATCGGGCTGGGCGTCGCCTACCTCGCCTGGCCGGGTGCCATGGAGGACGCCGCTCAGTCGATGACGTCCGACGGCTCGGTGCCGGTGGCGATCGATCAGCTCGCCGAGGTCGCGATGAGCGGCTACCTGCTGGTGCTCGGCACACTCCTGGTAACAGCCGGCCTGGCGACCTCGCTGGCCCGGCGTCGGGGGCGTCGCTGGGCGGAGCGGACCGCCGTAGCCGAACGAGCGCGGTCGGAGGCCCTCGCCGACGACATGCCGGACTCGCAGACGGGTGCACAAGTCGCCCGCTGACGGCACCGGTAGGGCTTGAGTCCGATACGCAACTACGCTCCCAGGCCCGCCGGACAGACCGTCAGAAGCCGAGCACCCGGCGCAGGTTGCGCACCGCCTGGCGACCGGCCCGGTTCGCTCCGATGGTGCTCGCGCTCGGACCGTAGCCGACCAGCTGGACACGCGGGTCGGCCACCACCTCCGGGCCGTCCATCACGATGCCACCACCCCGGGTGCGCAGCCGCAGCGGCGTCAGGTGGTCCAGCGCCGGCCGGAAGCCGGTGGCCCACAGCAAGACGTCCGCGGACAGGTACTCGGGCGCCGGTGGCACGAGCTCGGGTGCCCACACGACGCCGTCGGACACGACCCGGCTGAACATCGGCACCCGGTACAGCACCCCGGAGTCCAGGCCCCGGCGGTTCGCCTCGGTCAGCCGGAGACCGGTCGCCGAGACCGCGCTCTGCGGCGGGAGCCTGGCGCGGGCGCGCTCCTCCACCCGGGCCACCGCGAGGCAGCGGGCCTCCTCGTCGGGGTCCGGAGAACCGAAGACCGGCGCGCGACGGGTCACCCAGGTCGTGCTCGCGACGTCACCGATCTCCAGGAGCAGCTGGACGGCCGACGTCCCACCGCCGATCACGATGACGTGCTGCCCGGCGAACTCCGCGGTCGAGCGGTAGTCGCGGCTGTGCAGCTGGCGGCCGGAGAAGGAGGTCTGGCCCGGGTAGGTGGGCCAGAACGGCTTCTGCCAGGTGCCCGTCGCGTTGATCACCCCGCGGGTCAGCACGGTGCCCTGGTCGGTGTCGACCGCGAGCAGGTTCCCGTTTGTCGACTCCTCCGGACGCGGCTCGCGGACGGCCAGCACCCGCACCGGCCGGTGCACCGGTAGGTCGAACTCCCGCTCGTAGGCCGCGAAGTACTCCGCGACCACCACCGACGCGCGCTCGTCGGGATCGGCGTCGTCCGGCAGGGCCATCCCGGGCAGGTCGTGGATGCCGTGCGCGTGGCGCAGGGTGAACGCATCCCACCGGTGCTGCCAGGCACCGCCCGGGGCCGGCGCATCGTCGAGCACGACGAAGTCGTCCATGCCCGCTCGGCTCAGGTGGTACGCCGCCGTGAGTCCTGCTTGGCCTGCGCCGACGACGACGACCTCCATGTGCACGCCCGACCTCCTCATGTCCTCGGTCCCCCGACGGACCATCGACTCGTTCGTGGTCGGGCTCAACCCCGCAAACGGGTGACCTCGTGGTGGGATGGGCCCATGCCGGTCCAGGTCCACGACGGCCCGCTGCCCGGAACCACCGTCGCACACGTCCGCGCGATCGCCCGAACGGCCGCCGAGCACGACGGCGTCGCCCCGTTGGGTGAGCAGGCACTGCTCGACCTGAGCGATTCTGGCGCCCCTGTGCTGCACCTCACTGTCGGCGAGCCGGCCGAGGCGTACGCCTGGCTCGACCTGCGCACCCGCCCGACCGCCGAGCTGGTGGTCGCCCCGGCAGCCCGACGCCGCGGGCAGGGCGGGGTGCTGCTGGCCGCGGTCCAGGCCTCTGCGGCGCAGGCCGCCCCGCCGGGCCCAGAGCACGGCCCGGTCCTGGTCTGGGCGCACGGCGACCTCCCCGCGGCGCGGGCCCTCGCAGCGCGCGCCGGCCTGACGGTCCAACGGGAGCTGTGGCAGCTCGCCCGTGACCTGCCACCGGCGCAGCCGGTCCCGCCACGACCCGCCGCCCCGGACGGCGTCGTCGTGCGGCCCTTCGTCGTCGGCCAGGACGACGACGCCTGGCTGGCGGTGAACACCCGGGCTTTCGCCGAGCACCCCGAGCAGGGCCGGATGACCGCTGCGGACCTGTCGGCGCGTCAGCACGAGCCGTGGTTCCGGGCCGACGACCTGCTGCTCGCCGAGCACGACGGGCGGCTACTGGCCTTCGCCTGGATGAAGGTCGAGCCCGGCGACGACACGGGCGAGCTGTACGTGCTCGGGGTCGACCCGGCCGCTCAGGGCATCGGGCTGGGCCGTTACCTCACTGCCAGGACCCTCGACCATCTGGCCGCGCGCGGACTGCGCCGGGCGCTGCTCTACACCGAGGCGACCAACGCCGCAGCCGTGCGCACCTACACCGCGGCGGGCTTCCGACGCTCGAGGGCAGACGTCCAGTACGGGTGAGATCTGGCGCAACCGCTCACCGGTAGTGCAACCATTCCCTCATGAGCACGCAGTCCTGGACCCAGCGCACGGCGGCAGACCCGCAGGTCGAGACGGCTGAACCGGCGGGGAACGGCCTCCCGACGGAGGCCGCCACCGACGACGAGTCGGACGACGAACCACAGCCGGACCCGACCCTGCCCCCGGACCGGTTCCTCGACCGCGAGCTGTCCTGGCTCGCGTTCAACGAGCGGGTGCTGGAGCTGGCCGAGGACACCTCACTGCCGCTGCTCGAACGCGTTCGCTTCCTGGCGATCTTCGTGTCCAACCTTGACGAGTTCTTCATGGTCCGGGTGGCGGGCCTGCGCCGCCGGATCGCCACCGGGATGGCCGTCACCGCGGCGTCGGGCCTGAGCCCTCGCCAGCTGATCGAAGCGATCAGCATCCACGCGCACGCCATGATGGTCCGGCACTCCGCCGTGTTCACCGACTCGGTGCAGCCGGCCCTGGATGCCGAGGGCATCGCGCTGGTGCACTGGGACGACCTGGGCGCGGACGAGCAGGAACGGCTGCACAAGTTCTTCCGCAGGCAGATCTTCCCGGTGCTCACCCCGCTCGCCGTCGACCCCGCCCACCCGTTCCCGTACATCTCGGGGCTCTCCCTCAACCTCGCCGTTGTGGTGGTCAACCCCACGACCGGCAAGGAGCACTTCGCCCGGGTCAAGGTGCCGCCCTCGCTGCCCCGGTTCATCGCGGTGGATGCGCGCGGCCGCCCGAGTGCCCCGAGCGTCCGCACGGGGGACCCGACCAAAGGCCCGACGTCGTTCGTGCCGCTCGAGGACGTCATCGCGGTGCACCTGGACGCCCTGTTCCCCGGCATGGTGGTGCGCGAGCACCACACCTTCCGGGTCACTCGCAACGAGGACGTCGAGGTCGAGGAGGACGACGCCGAGAACATCTTGCAGGCGATGGAGAAGGAGCTGCTGCGCCGACGGTTCGGGCCGGCCGTGCGCCTGGAGCTCGCCGAGGCGACCGCGCCCCGGATCCGTGAGCTGCTGGTTCGCGAGCTGGGCGTCGAGCCCTCGGAGGTGTACGAGCTGCCCGCCCCGCTCGACCTGACCGGCCTGACCCTGATCGCGGACCTTGACCGCGCCGACCTGTCCTACCCGCGCTTCGTCGGCGGCACGCACCGACACCTGGCGGAGGTGGAGAGCTCCACCCAGGGCGACATCTTCGCCGCGATCCGGCGCCGCGGCATCCTGCTGCACCACCCCTACGACTCGTTCGCCACGTCGGTCCAGGCGTTCCTGGCCCAGGCGGCCGCCGACCCGGACGTGCTCGCGATCAAGCAGACCCTGTACCGGACGTCGGGCGACTCCCCGATCGTCGACTCCCTGATCGGCGCCGCGGAGGCCGGCAAGCAGGTGCTCGCCCTGGTGGAGATCAAGGCGCGCTTCGACGAGCAGGCGAACATCTCCTGGGCCCGCCAGCTCGAGCAGGCTGGCGTGCACGTGGTGTACGGGATCGTCGGGCTCAAGACGCACTGCAAGCTGTCGCTCGTTGTGCGCCAGGAGGACGACGGCCTGCGTCGCTACTGCCACGTCGGCACCGGCAACTACAACCCCAAGACCGCGCGCCTCTACGAGGACGTCGGGCTGCTCACCTGCGACCCCGAGGTCGGCCAGGACCTCACCCGGCTGTTCAACCAGCTGTCCGGCTACGCCCCCAAGTCGAAGTTCAGTCGGCTGCTCGTCGCGCCGCGCGCGATGCGCTCCGGCCTGATCGAGCGGATCGAGCGCGAGACCGCCAACCACCGGGCAGGACTGGCCGCGTGGATCCGGATCAAGGTCAACGCGATCGTCGACGAAGCGACAATCGACGCCCTGTACCACGCGTCCCGGGGGGGTGTGCCGGTCGACCTGTCGGTGCGCGGCATCTGCGCGGTGCGCCCTGGCGTGCCGGGGCTGTCCGACACCATCCGGGTCCGGTCCATCCTCGGGCGCTTCCTGGAGCACGCCCGGGTGTTCGCGTTCGCGAACGCCGGGGAGCCGGAGGTCCTGATCGGCTCCGCCGACCTGATGCACCGCAACCTCGACCGTCGGGTGGAGACCCTGATGACCGTCGGGCCGGAGCACGCCGCCGAGCTGATCGACCTGCTGCAGCTGTCGATGGACGACGGGACGGCGTCCTGGCACCTGGAGCCGGACGGCGCCTGGACCCACCATCACGTCGACGCCGGCGGCCAGCCGCTGCGTGACCTCCAGGAGCACCTGATCGCACGCCAGCGACGACGCCCGGCTCGCGACCGGTGAGCACCGGCACCACCGCCACCAGCGCCCCCGTCGTCCTCGCGGCAGGGGCGGTCATCTGGCGCCTGAGCGGCGACCGGTTCGAGGTCGCCCTGGTGCACCGGCCGCGGTACCGCGACTGGTCCTGGCCGAAGGGCAAGCTCGAGCCGGGCGAGTCGGTGCCGGCCGCCGCGGTACGCGAGGTGGCGGAGGAGACCGGGACACCTGTCGTGCTCGGGGTCCCGCTGCCCTCGATGAGCTACTGGACGCCCGACGGGGTGGCCAAGCACGTCCGGTACTGGACGGCCCGGGTCGCCACCGACGACGACGGAGCCGCGCTGGGCGTGCGCTCCCCGGTCCGCCGCGCCTCGCTCGACGAGATCGACGACACGGTGTGGGTGCCCGCGAGCACCGCCGCTGACATGCTCACCCGCCCGACCGACCGTCGGCCGCTGGACGCGCTCCAGGAGCTCTGGGACCGCGGGCGGCTGTTCACCCGCGCCCTGGTCGTCGCCCGGCACGGCCGGGCCCGGGAGCGGTCCGCCTGGGACGGTGACGAGGCGACCCGGCCCCTGACCGCCCAGGGCCGGGAGCAGGCCGACGCGCTCGTCGCGGTGCTCGCGGCGTTCGGCGTGCGCGAGATCGCCTCCAGCCCGTGGGAGCGGTGCCTGCGAACGGTCGCACCCTACGCGGAACACACCGGCCTGCCGGTGCACACGATGGAGGCGCTGACCGAGGCGGCCCATGCGGCCGACCCCGCGGCGGCCGTCGCCGCCTGCAGCGACTACCTGATCCGCCCCCGGGACGCCGTCGTCGTCACGCACCGGCCGGTGCTGCCCGCCCTGATGGACGTCGTCGGGGAGGCGACCCGACGGTGGACGGTGGGACGGCTGCCGACAACAGACCCCTACCTGCGCACCGGGGAGCTGCTGGTCGTCCATGTGGCGGGCAGCGGTCGCAGCACCCGCGTGGTCGCCGTCGAGCGGCACCGCCCGCCGAGGGAGTCCTGAGGCCGCGGACGGCCACCCGTCAGAGGGCGACCCCGGTCAGGTGACGAACAGCGAGAGCAGGTAGTACATCCCGGCGGCCACGAGCGCCGCGGCGGGAATGGTCAGCACCCAGGCCACCGCGATGTTCCCGGCCACGCCCCAGCGGACCGCGGACGCCCGCTTGGTCGCCCCGACGCCCATGATCGCCGAGGTGATCGTGTGGGTGGTCGACACCGGCGCCTGGAAGGCGAACGCGGTCGTGTACAGCACGGTCGCGGCGACCGACTCGGCGACGAAGCCGCGCGCCGGGTCCAGCTCGATCACCCGACGCCCGAGCGTGCGCATGATCCGCCAGCCACCGGAGTACGTGCCGAACGAGATCGCACTCGCGGCCGCCAGCTTCACCCAGAGCGGGATGGGCGCGTCCTGCGGGTAGAAGCCGCCGGCGACCAGGGCGAGCACGATCACGCCCATGGTCTTCTGGGCGTCCTGCAGGCCGTGCCCCAGTGCCATCGCGGCGGCCGACGCGGTCTGCGCGATCCGGAACCGCCGGTTCACCTTGTGCGGGTTGGCGTTGCGGAACGCCCACAGCAGCCCGGTCATGGCCAGGAAGGCGAGGGTGAACCCGACCAGCGGCGAGAGCACCATCGGGATGACGACCTTGTCCAGGATGACGACCCAGTGCACCGTGACCCCGGACGCAACGCCGACGCCGGTGAGCGCGCCGATCAGCGCGTGCGACGACGACGACGGCAGGGCCAACCACCACGTGATCAGGTTCCAGACGATCGCACCGATGATCGCGGAGAGCACCAGGATCAGGCCGAGGTGCGGCGACGCCGCCTCGTTGATGTCGATGATGCCGCTGCCGATGGTGTGCGCGACCGCCGTACCGAGCAGGGCGCCGACGAGGTTGAAGACCGCTGCCATGATCAGTGCCACGCGAGGCGTGAGGGCCCTGGTGGAGACCGACGTGGCGATCGCGTTGGCGGCGTCGTGGAAGCCGTTGGTGTAGTCGAAGCCGAGGGCGAACGCCACCACCACGACGACGAGCGCGATCTCCACGGGGGTCAGGACTCCTTGAGCGCGATCGTCTCGACCAGGTTCGCCACCCGCTCGAACGCGTCAGCCGCCGCCTCGAGCGCGTCCACCACGTCCTTGAGCTTCATCAGCTGGATCGGGTCGAGACCGTTGTTGAACATCTCGGCGACCAGGCGGCGATAGGTCCGGTCGGCCTCGTTCTCCAGGCGGTTGATCTCCACCCAGTACTCGGTGAGGTTCTTCATCACCCGCAGGCGCGGCATGGCCTCGGCGGTCAGCTCGGCGCACCGGCGGAGCACGTCCACCTGCTTGATCACCAGGGGCGGCAGCTCGTCCAGCTCGTAGAGGACGACCAGGTCACCGGCCTCCTCCATGAAGTCCATGCAGTCGTCCAGCCGGCTGGCCAGGCCGTAGATGTCGTCCCGGTCAAAGGGGGTGACGAATGTCTGGTTGAGGTTGCGCATGATGGTGTGCGTGGCCTCGTCGGCGTCGTGCTCGGCCTCACGCAGCAGGGTGGCGATGGCCTTGCGTCCCGCCTTCGGCGATGCCAGAAGGGTGCTGAGCAGGTCCGCGCCGCGGACCAGGTGACCCGCGGACCGCGCGAGGAGGTCGAAGAACGAGGTGTTGCGCGGGGTCAGGCGCAGGCGCACGGGACGCTCCGAGTGTGGAGGACTTTGTCTGGCTCAGGCTAGGGCAGCCGGGCGGTGAACACCCAACCAACGGGGTGGCGGTTGGACGGCGCGCAGCTGCCGCCCACCCGAACGGCCTGTGCAGCGGCCTGCGGCACGGCCCTGGCGCGCGCGAGACGCCGGGCCGCGGAGCGCCTCTCGGCGCGATGGCCGCTCGGAGCGGCAATTGTGGAGCCCGGGGCTACCGCGGCCCGGCGTCGTGTCCATGGTAAGTGGGGCCGACCGGGGACGACATCCCGGCAGAGGGTGAGGAAACCGGCGGGAGTCCAGGGCTCCTGACATGGTGCTTGAGGCGTTGGCCGTTCTAGCGGGTTGACCTGCATGTCTGTAGCTCGACAGGTTGCTCTTCCGCCGGTTATGCGTAATAATTAGTATGGCCTTTTGCTCTGATGGCGGGATGGGGAACGATGGCGATCATGACGGCTCAACAGCCCCTGGCCCTGGTGCCCGCCGGCGCGGTCGACATCGGTG